>NZ_SJFM01000178.1:0-461 GCF_029478545.1 Vibrio sp. 1180_3 | reverse complement strand
CGTCTTAAGTACTGCAAACGAATTTGGTTAAAGGCTTTACCGTTCACATCGTCTTTAAAGCGACCGGGCGCATCAAAATGCTCGTAAATGGCTTGTTGGTAGTCCATCTCAATGCCTTGCGCTTGCTGGGCAAAAGAGTAGCTAGGCTTTTTGAAACTGTAATCGCAAAGCTCACTGTGGCTGGCTTCGGTTTGAGTGCGCTGGGTAAGGTTGGAGACATAAGGGCTGTCCATCACCCCGCCCGACAATACATTGTAAGGTATCGGCTCACCATGTTTGGGCAGGCTTTGGCTGTCATCACTAAAAAACAGGGTGTGTTTGCCCTCTTCATGAATAACGCTATACACCAAACCTTCTTCTGCCGCCAAACGATGCAGAAAATCGAGGTCGGTTTCTCGGTATTGCACGCAGAATTCTCGCTGGGTCGCTTCACGCTTGAGCGAGAACGCGTAATCGTTAAT
>NZ_SJFM01000177.1:0-463 GCF_029478545.1 Vibrio sp. 1180_3 | reverse complement strand
AAGGGAAATTGCTCATTAAACCGAGCAAATCCAACACACTGCTGTTCTTGAGTAACTTGCGTGAACTCATCAAAAAGCACGCAACTATCCCCGTTAACGATTTAATCAAGTTGGTAAATCCGAAACTTAGGGGCTGGTCGAATTACTATCGACACTGCGTAGCTAAACAGGTATTCGGGTATGTAGGTCACAAGCTATTCCATGCGTTATGGCACTGGGCTAAAAGGCGTCATCCAACAAAGTCTAGAACTTGGATCGCCCTTAAATACTTCATCAACCGTCAAGGTCAATGGCAATTTCACGGTTGGCAGAAGATCATGAATATGGATTGTCAGTTCAATCTGTTCCAAATAGCTAAGGTGCCAATAGAGAGACATGTGAAAATCAGGAGTGCCGCTACGCCTTTTGATCCTCAATACCAAGAATACTTGGCTAAGAGAAAATCAAAGAAGCCATGCCGTAA
>NZ_SJFM01000176.1:0-465 GCF_029478545.1 Vibrio sp. 1180_3 | reverse complement strand
GCGCACTTCGACACTGTTGGAGCCGGCGCCGAACGCATACGGCCGGGCGAAACGCCCATCATCGTCGGTGTACAGATTCAATGGATTGCCGTTTACCGCCAGCGTGTGCGGCCCGCGCTGATTGCCGATGGCCTTGAGCTGGCCCTGCATCATCGTGCGATTGCGCTGAATGCCACGGTCGATCGGCGGCGTGGGGTAAGCGACTTGCGGGTTTTCACTGCGATCGAGCAGGCCGTGGTAACGCCAGCCACCGGACGGCTCCGACAGTTCAGCACTCGGCGCCGCGAGCAGCGCAGGCGCGCAGGCCAGGCCAATCAGCAGCCAAAGAAATGAACGCATGTAATGCCTCCTGCCATGCCTGAACGAAACCTTGCACCCGATCCTCGGTACTTCACAGCGGTGGAAACTGCGTTTCGTCTGAAAGACCCGTGACTGCCGGGTCGTAGAAGGCGCGAAGATTAGCGA
>NZ_SJFM01000175.1:0-472 GCF_029478545.1 Vibrio sp. 1180_3 | reverse complement strand
GAAGTAGTCTACGGATAACATGTTAACGTAAGATAACTGACGATGACCACGACGTGCTTGACAGCCAAACAAGTCAGACAGCTCAGAGTGAGGGGTGTGTTTTTTTTCAATGATGCGGGTGCCACCGAGATCTACACCCTAGAGTTCGTCGGCAGCGTCAGATGTATATAAGAGACAGCTCAAACTGTTGCGTTTGCATCGCGCCAAAAGCTGCCAGAGCATAAATCGCAATACCTAACATCATCGTTGTTCGGATGATCCGATACGATTCCCCCTGTCCCTTATACAAATCTCCGGGCCCAGGAGCCAAAAGGCCACCCCGTATGCCGGCTTCCGCTGGAAAAAAAAACCAGCCCTTCTTCGACCACGATGGCGCGAACCTCTACAAGAACATAAGCGATGTCATCATCGACAAATTCGACGAAGAACTGATCACCTAGGACATACTGATCCCAGTCAGGCCCATCACTAC
>NZ_SJFM01000174.1:0-487 GCF_029478545.1 Vibrio sp. 1180_3 | reverse complement strand
AAAAGCCACATTCACCAACAACCCGCACCGATAAGTATCATCCCCAAAAGCTTCGCTACCGAAAGTCTGCTTGCCAACATTATTTTAGGCAAATATCAGTATGCGCTTCCGCTGTATCGTCAGGAAAGCTTGTTTTCCCAGTCAGGTATCGAGCTATCGAGAACCTGTAATGATCCTGCTTTTTTGGAGAGTTTTTAAGCCATTTTTTGCATTTGTTGGTATTTTTCATTTGGCGTCAAATAATCAATCCCGCTATGACTTCGTTTATAGTTGTAAAAACGAATGTAGCTCTCTACTTCCATTACGATTGATTGATGATTAATAAAGATTAATTCGTTTAAACGCTCTGATTTTAAAGAACTTCTGTTCTCATACCCTTAAGTTCTTTCTTCACTCATGTGAAGGGAGAGCCGACTGGCATTGAGTTCATCGACTCAACGAGCATTAAAGTGTGTCATAACTTGCGCATACCACGGCATAAGGTCTT
>NZ_SJFM01000173.1:0-487 GCF_029478545.1 Vibrio sp. 1180_3 | reverse complement strand
CAAATGGCCCACTCAAGAGAAAAAGCAGGTCTACACCCTGACTCAATTTGACTTAGATAGACTGTTATCTGGCTTCACGATAATCGGCCATAAACCGATAAAAATAGACAACTTTACAATGAGTTGAACCCGATAAAAGTGAGTTATACCAAGCCTTGACGTGGTGTTTTTAGTATAATCAATGCCATGAAAAAGACGCCCGATATTAACCCAGAAAGCCAAGACATCGCCGAGCTTCAAGCTATGGTGAAAGCGTTGATGTCGGAGAAAAAAGAGTGGCAACAAGAGCGCCAATCCTTAATTGAGCAGTTTAAACTGGCCCTTGACCGTCAATTCGCCAAACGCTCGGAAGCGTTAAAGCCGTATAACGAAGCACAGGGTGACCTCTTTAATGAGGCGGAATGTGAAGCGGCGAAATCGGAAGATGAGGTTATCACCACCACAACGACGACAATCAAACGTCGTGGTAAACGTCAACCGCTTCCTA
>NZ_SJFM01000172.1:0-488 GCF_029478545.1 Vibrio sp. 1180_3 | reverse complement strand
GCGTTATGCAACTCAGGTAAATTTAGGGGTTCAATCTTTTGGGATTTCTCCGGCTATTCGTTTTGTGTTGTCGGCAAATGAGCATTTTTACCCTCAAATTCTTGGTTAACTTAAACCGTAAAACAGGCAAATTTCTTTGTTTGCCTCAATTGGTTTTAGCGTTGGCGCGTTGTCAGTTTAACGGGTGCAAAGTGTGGAAAGGGCAAGTTAATCGATCATTTCGCATTTGCTGAAAGTCTTGCTCGGTGAGTTTGTCTCATTCAAAAGTTTGGTTTGTCGTTGAAAGGTGGACTTTGTTTTGGCGGTTTATTTATCACGGTTCAGGCTTTGGCTGATTCTTGGTTCACTTAACCAATATTTAGATTGTTTTCTTAATCAAATGTAGTGTAACTTCTGGTTTATCTTATTGAATTTGCATAACAAAGCATTTAAGACGGATTCGCAACGCTTGGCGGTTTTAGTGTAAATTCAGTTTTTGTGTTTTAAGT
>NZ_SJFM01000171.1:0-489 GCF_029478545.1 Vibrio sp. 1180_3 | reverse complement strand
GTGTTTGCGCGGCGCTGCGCAGATCCGGCTGATCTCGCAGAATCGCTGCAATCGCGGTATCGCCCAGCGTTGACCAGACACCGTCACTGAGCAGCACAAAGCTTTCACCGTCACGCAGCTCTCCGTCGAGAAAATCCAGCACCAGATGCTGATCCAGCCCCAGCGCGCGCTTGAGCACGTGCTGCATACCCGGCTGATCCCAGACGTGATCTTCAGAGATCCGCTGCAAACTATCGCCGTGCCAGCGATACACCCGGCAATCTCCAACGTGGGCGAGGGTAAAACGCCGACCACGCATGACCACAGCACTGACGGTGGTGAGCAAGGGTTGGCCACCGCCATTGGCCTGCAGCCAACGATTTTGCGCGAGCAGCAGGCGATCCAGTGCTTGTGCCACGCTCCAGGTTTCCGGTGTGGCGTAGTAGTCGAGCGCCAGCGCCTGCAAGGTCGAACGCGCAGCCAGTCCGCCATCGGCACACTGGCTGACGC
>NZ_SJFM01000170.1:0-496 GCF_029478545.1 Vibrio sp. 1180_3 | reverse complement strand
TATACCCTTTTATATTCCACATCAGAGGGTTATCATCCTATCTGGTGTTATTTATATTGTGAGTCTGTAGTGAAGTTTTGGCCTATTTCAGTGGTTTTGATAAGCGTTTTTTCCTTTGATAGTTTAGCGAATGATGTTTTGGACACTACTCCCTTATACCCAGATGAAAAAGGGTGTGCGAGTATTGTTTGTAAAAATGTAATTGAACCTCAGAGTGTCGATAAAGCTGATGACTTTCCTGAAAGGGCTGGTAATGAAACCTTGTCTTTTATCGGTAGTTTTCTATTTGCTATAGGTGAATGGGGTTTAGCTGAGAATTTGCAGGAAGAAGAATTTAGCGGAACGGCTAAAAACTAGAGGTTTTAAAAACGGGTATAACAAACAATTTAAGAGGGATTCCCAACGCTTGGCATTTTGCTTCTACTTCAATTTTAGTGTTTACGGTACAATGCGTTAGGTACGGTGGTAGCGTTGCTCACCCCTTAATTGGGCGTTA
>NZ_SJFM01000016.1:0-95348 GCF_029478545.1 Vibrio sp. 1180_3 | reverse complement strand
CATCTGCGGATGGCACGACTCATGACGTGGTTGTAACCATAACGGGTTCTGATGACAAAGCGATCATCACGCCAGACCAGCCGGGTGATGACGCGGGCGCGGTGCAAGAAGACGTAACGCTGACCACAAGCGGCAACTTAAATGTGGCTGATCCTGATGCAGGTGAGGCGCTCTTCGAACCTCAAACCGACGTTCAAGATGGCAATTGGGGTACCTTCTCTATCGATGCCGATGGCAACTGGACATATAAGCTGAACAACGGCCACCCAGACGTGCAAGCGTTAGACGCCGATAGCGATCCGGTGATTCGTACCATGACAGTGACGTCGGCGGACGGTACGACTCATGACGTGGTGATCACCATCACCGGCTCTGACGACATTGCGATGAATGATACGCATGCTGTACTGAGTGAGCTCCAGATTGGTACAGATATTGGTGCACGTACCGAAGGTGATTTGGTTGCAAACCTTGGTTCAGCAACAGATGCAGAATACCACTTTGATGCAAAACAGAGTCTGGATGGTGTTACCAGTGGCGGTAAGTCGTTGGTATTTGAAGTAAGTACTGATCAAAGTACTCTGACCGGATATATTGGCAGTGGAGCGGATAAGGTGACAGTGCTTGAAGCTCATGTCGACAGTAAAACTGGTCACTATTCTGTCGTTCAATATGCGCCTTTGGATCACACCGAGCAAGGTGCAGATAAGCTGGATATCCCTGTAAAAATCGAGGTGAATGCAGGTGGTCAATCGGAGAGTGCTACGCTTCATATTGACGTAATAGATTCACAGCCTTCGGTTACTTCTGCTCATTATGAGATCAATGACGTTGCTCCGCAGAACAATAGTGTTGTGATTGCGCTAGATGCATCCGGTTCTATGTGGAGTGACAAAGTAAAGGACGAGAATGGGCTTGAAGTCTCACGCTGGGATCTTGCACGAAGTGCAATTAAAACCATGTTTGAAAAATATGATGACTTAGGAGATGTTCGATTTAAGATCGCGACACATTCGGGTTATCCAGAAGGTAAAACGTCAGAATGGTTGAATTCAGTCGATGATATTGATGCTTATTTGGATTCTATCGGGCGTGGTGGTTGGACACCATACAGCCAAGCAATCGATCAGGTACATTCAGCGCTTACCGATCTGAACGGAGAAATGGAAGATACCAGTAGCCATCAGCTTTACTTTATTTCTGATGGCGCCCCGAGTGATTTTGGTTCGTGGACCAACATCTCCGATAGTGCCTATGCAGGATTGCGTGAAAGTTTGATGAAGTGGTCAGCCGCAGACGATTTTGAAAGTGCACAACGTTATGAGTATCTTGTTAAAGGTTGGGATAAGCCGACAGAAGCTGAGCAATCTATTATTCTAGAAAACGCTATGGAGCGCAGCATTAGTTCCAGTGGTGTGATCATCGATAATGTTTGGTCCATCGGTATTGGGGCCGGAGCTAATATAAAATATCTAGAGCCTGTAGCAACAGACAAGGGTTCGGCAATTTTGGTAACAGATGATTCACAAATTGAAGCTCTACTGACCAAAACTGTATCAGGCCAACTACAAAGTAACCTTCTGGATGAGCATAATGGTGATGCTCAGTGGGTGGATCACATCACTAGTAATGGTGAGACTTATTACTACAGCAAAGAAAATGGCAGTGTCACCACGAGTGATGGGGCTGTTATTTCAAGTTACAGTTTGGCACAGATCGATACAGAGCACGGCAAGTTGATTATCAACTTTGAAAATGGTCGTTACGATTACAAAGCCACGAATGTGGCTGGCCACCAACAGGATAAATTTGAAGTCACGATTATTGACTCTGATGGTGACACTGCAAATGGTGAAATTATTATCGATATTCGTGATCGCGCGCCAGAGTTTATCAGCACTGATGATGCAGACCAAATTCATGGTACTGATATTAGCGGTATGCCTACAGCAGATACTGCTAGCTTTAACATACCTGAGCATGAAGCAGGTGTATTGGTGGGGAAGGTTGAGGCTTTTGATCCTGATGGAAGCGATACTATTAAATACGAATTAAGTGGTGGTGATGCTAACCTATTTCGAGTGGATCCGAACAGCGGTGAGATCTGGTTGAAAGACGGCGTGAAACTAGAACATTCCACCCAGCAGTCCTATCAGTTAGCCGTGTCAGCAACAGATGGTGCTGACAGTGATACTACTCAGGTTACCCTGAATGTTACAGAGAATCACGCGCCGACTTCATCACCAGTTCAAGGCTTTGCGCAGATGGAAGCTCTGCCAATTAACAAAGTGACAGTCGTATTCGATGAGTCCAATAGCATGACCCGTACTTTTGACGGTCAGAATACAGTTGGCAGTGAAGCGACGGCTCCTAAATCTGAATCGAGAGCTTACAAAGCGGCAGAAGCACTGCATACCATGGTTGAAAATATGATTGCAGAAGGTGGTGAATCGAATACGTTTATTCGCCTGATCCGCTTTGATGGTGATGTGTCAACACAAAGCTGGCTTACGTTGACAGATGTTGAATCGATGACTCGCCCTCCAGAGTTGAATGGACGGAATGAAAATGATCCAAAATACCTCTCTGAGGTCGCCACTTATGTGAGTAACTGGTGCGATATTGACTATGGTAAGAACACCGACTACAACAAAGCCATGGAAGCGGTCATGGATGCAGGTGAAAAGCATCGAACCAGTTATCCTTGGCAAGACGGTCTTGATAAAGACGGAAATTTTGACTGGGATTTATACCAGAATGAACAACCAGTTGAAAGTAAGGATACTATATTCTTTATCTCTGATGGTGAACCAAACCCGCAAGAAGGTGAGGTAGCCAAACCTGATTTGTATCAGCGTTGGGAAGAGTACAAACAAATCAATGATGTTAAAGTCTATGGTATTGGTATCGCTTTGTCAGAGAATGCCAACGCAACTCAAGCGCTAGCTGAGTTAAGCGACAAAGTAGTGCTTGTAGATTCAGGAGAAGATCTGAGTCAGTATCTTAACCAATTCTCGCCAGAGCCAATTGCAGGTGAGCTTTTGGCTGGCAGCCAGGATGCAGATGGCGATACTATGACAATTTCTCTGGCTGACGAGGACTTCTCATTTCTAGGCGCAGATCTGCACGGCATTACCGTAAATCAACCCCTAGTGTCTTCGACTAATGATGTAGACGGTAAGCTGCATATTGAAACTGCGTTTGGTACCTTGGAAGTGGCCTCAAACGGTAGCTACAGCTTCACTCAGAGTGACGACATTACCCTTCAGGGTGACCAGCAGGCTGATCTAAACTTCCTGTTTAAAGTATCAGATGGTAAAGGTGGTACTAGTGATAATGTTTTTACCCTGACTTTGAGCGAATCAGGTAGTGATATTGCTAAAACCGAACGGAATTCTTTGGTTGGTGACGATCACGACAACTCACTTACTGGCGGTGATAGTATTGATATTATGCTCGGTTTGGCTGGAGTAGACACTTTAAACGGTGGCGCAGGCGATGACATTCTTGTTGGCGGTCAAGGTGATGATATCTTGATTGGTGGTCTGGGCAACGATATTTTGACTGGGGGAGAAGGTAGCGATCTATTTACCTTCTCCAACGATGTGCTAAGTGCTACGTCTTCTCAGGATGTGATTAAAGATTTCCATTTAGGGGAAGACAAGCTAGATCTGAGCGATATTATGCTGCTGACGGGTAATGACGCGAATGATATGGATAACCTGTTAGATCACGTAAGCACAAGTTTTGATGACTCTAACGATCTCTTGAGGCTAACCATTACTGGTGATAATGGTGACTCGACATCAGTTGCACTTGAGCACTTTGATATGTCAGGACTTGAATTGACCGTGTCGGCAACGTCGCATGAAATTGTTGAACAATTGTTTCAGCATCAAGTGTTTAAGATGGATTAATACTATCTATAGCTAAAATTGTTACTTTTAAAAACGGCGCTCGACAAAATTGAGTGCCGTTTTTAATGAGTAGGTATCACTGAAAAGACAATGCCATCTCTTGGTAAGCCATGAAACAGGAATCTGTTTTTTGCTAATGCTTCCATTTTGGCGCCACAGGCTAATGCCAGTTGCTGACTTGGGAGGTTGTCCGGGTCACACACAATTTCTAGACGGGTCAATTCAAGTTTGCTGAAACAGAATTCAATCAGTGCATCTAACGCTTCTTTGCCATAGCCTTTACGCTGCTTTGTATCACTCAGCCAATATCCTAAACTCGCCATGTTAAAAGTATGATAAAACTCGTTGACGGCGACCATTCCAATCAGTTGATGACTTTCCCTCAAATAGATCCCAAAACCTAATGCTTGTACTTTCACCCAGTTTAATCTTGTGGCGATTAAAAAGCGCTGCGCTTCATCAAGAGTAAAATGTGGGTGACACCAGTCAATCCACTGGTGAAGAGTTGGAGAATGAGAGACACAATCAGCCAAAGATTGTGCTTCATCAACGGTGATCAGCTTCAGTTCGAGACGTTGTGTGATGATCTGAAAATCGGGACTCATAGTCAAAGTTCCAAGAAAAAAACGCCCGTGTTCGGGCGTTATGAAGGAGACTACTGTTCGACTCGGCGGACTTGGATGATCATCCCCATTAATGGGTGATCCAGATAATGGGTTTCATTACTGCGCATACGACGCTTTTGGTCCATTCGATAGCTTTTTAAAAACTCTTCGATTTCCAACGTTGGCGAAACAGACTCTAAATTGCCAACTTGTACCGCTGCATTTTGATCTTCTGGCGCGATATCAAGCTCTAGAGGGGAATCCTGTAGCGTTACCTCTCTAACACTAGGCTCTTTTAAGTCAATAGTCGTTTCTGCATAAAGATAATGTTGTACGTAGATCTGTAGCTTACCATCGAGTTCATAAAGTGGTTTGGCAATACTTTGCTCGACAACGCCATTTACAGGTGAATCTTCTTGCTCGGTCACTTTTTCACTACCATTAACATTGAATTGGGTTGAGTAATCTTTGCCAGCTTGGATATGGAAAACGGGTGCAGAGCTTCTACCTTGGTCACCTTGTCGCCAAGCGGTATGCAACAGTACTTCAAAACCAGCATGATTTTTCAATTTTTGTACTTGGTCATTCAATTGGTAATCTGAGAAAGGCAGCATTTTTACGCCTTTTTCTTGGCGATAGTTTTGGTCACTAAAGTTACCCGCACGCTCAACATTGATCTCGGGTAGAGAATTAGGCCATGACTCGCTCACTTTCTCAGCATCAACCGCGCGCTTAAAAATGATCACTTCTATATCAAATTGTCTCGCTGCCAAACTTGGCATTGAGACAAGCAAGAGTAATAGGGGGATCAGTTTCTTCATCATAGCTCCATCATTTAGGTGCAAAGTTCAATATAAAAGATTGGCCTTTTATACTCTTGGCATTAGGTTTTGTTGGAATTCACTGAGCATATTTGCCACAAACTGAATTCGTTCGCGTCTATCGACTAATGGTACAGCAAACTTAAACTTAGTGGGTCCTTCCATCGCAAATTTTTTCGGTTGAGATTGCAGTAGTTTAACTAAAAACATCGGGTTTATGTCAGCATCTGGATAGAACTCGATATAACCACCTTTGTCATGCGCTTCTATTTTTTTGACTTTTAGCACAGCTGCATCAATTTTAAGTTCGGCTACTGAGAGCAAGTTATTCGCAGCATCAGGTAGTTTTCCAAAGCGGTCAATCAATTCCACTTTCAACTCAGCTAGCTCATCACGGCTACTGACACTGGCGATCTGTTTGTACATGGATAGGCGGGTATTGACATCGGGAATGTAGTCGTCAGGAAGCAAGGCTGGCAGACGCATTTCGACTTCGGTTTGCTCACGAAGTAAGTCCTCAAGCGCTGGTTCTTTACCTTCTTTTAGTGCTTCTACTGCTTGCTCTAACATTTCCATGTAGAGCGTAAAACCAATCGACTGGATCTGACCGCTTTGTTCGTCACCTAACAGTTCACCTGCGCCACGAATTTCCAAGTCATGAGTCGCAAGCGTAAAGCCTGCACCTAGGTCTTCGAGTGATGCAATTGCTTCTAAACGTTTAATCGCATCTTTTGTCATTGCTTTCGGGTGTGGTGTAAGCAAATACGCATAAGCTTGATGATGAGAGCGTCCAACACGGCCACGAAGTTGGTGTAACTGAGCAAGGCCAAGGTTATCGGCTCTATCCATAATGATGGTATTAGCGGTTGGTACATCAATACCGGTTTCAATGATGGTGGTACACACTAATAAGTTAAAGCGTTGGTGATAAAAGTCATTCATCACTTTTTCGAGTTCTCGCTCGCGCATTTGTCCATGGGCGATGGTGATGCGAGCCTCGGGAATCATTTTTTCTAAGTCTGCGGCCACTTTTTCAATGGTCTCGACTTGATTGTGTAGGAAGTAGACTTGGCCGCCACGCATGATTTCGCGCAGTACTGCTTCACGTATTGTGCTGTCATCGCTTTGTCGAACAAAGGTTTTAATCGCTAAACGTCGAGCTGGTGGTGTTGCAATGATGGATAGATCTCGCATACCGCTCATCGCCATGTTTAACGTGCGAGGTATCGGTGTGGCGGTGAGTGTGAGGATATCAACATCAGCGCGCATTGCTTTGACTTTCTCTTTTTGTCTCACCCCAAAGCGGTGCTCTTCATCGACAACCAATAAACCGAGGTCTTTAAACTTCAGCTCACTCGACAACAATTTATGTGTACCGACTAAAATGTCGACTTTCCCTTCAGCGACATCAAGCAGAATTTGCTTTTGTTCCTTGGCTGATTTAAAGCGAGAAAGCACTTCGACTCGGATCGGTAAGTTAGCAAAACGGTCACGGAAGTTTTCAAAATGCTGTTGGGCCAGCAAGGTTGTTGGGACTAATACTGCGACCTGTTTACTATTGTCGGTACATACGAACGCAGCGCGCATTGCCACCTCCGTTTTACCAAAACCGACATCACCACAAACTAAGCGGTCCATGGCTTTCTTTTGGCACATATCAGAGAGCACGGCGTTGATCGCCATGTTTTGGTCTTCGGTTTCTTCAAATGGGAAGCCGGCTTTAAATGTTGCGTATTGCCCGCGATCCAACGCGAATTTGTAACCCGGTTTGAGCTCTCGCTTGGCATAGACATCAAGCAGCTCTGCGGCGACATCACGCACTTTTTCCGCCGCTTTTCGCCTTGCTTTGGTCCATGCTTCACCGCCCAATTTATGCAGTGGAGCACTGTCTTCAGCGCCACCGGAGTAACGGCTGATAAGATTTAAAGAGGCAACCGGTACGTAAAGCTTGGCATCATTTTGGTATTCAAGAGTGACGTATTCGGTCACCATGCCACCAGCTTCAAGGGTTTGTAGCCCCAAATAGCGACCAATGCCGTGATCAATATGTACAACGGGCTGGCCGGGTTTTAGCTCTGCTAGGTTACGAATAACAGCGTCACTGTTGGTGACTTTACGGTCTTTCTTACGGCGAAGAATGACTCGATCGCCCAATAAATCGCTTTCGCAAATTAAGGCAAGTTTGGCGTCATCATAGATGAAACCGTGTTCGGCTGCGCCGAGCACTAAACAAACTTTATCTTTCGCAGTACATGCTTCTTGAAAGCTGGATTTTTCAACTGGGCGAAGTTTAATGCGCTGTAACAGTTCTAATAATGCTTCTCGGCGACCCTCGGATTCGACAGAAAAAACGATTTTGCCATTAAAAGTTTCACTAAATTGGCGCATAGCCACTAGTGGTTCTTTGTTTTTATGTTGAACCGCCAGCTCAGGTAAGGTCGACACTGGTAGATTAATGCGGCCAGGCTTTTCTGTGATAGGGGCTGTACTTAGTTGTACTTGAGCAACACCTTTAAATAAGCTGAATAATTCGTCTTTTTTGAGCCACAGTTCGTTGGGAGGCAGCAATGGACGCAATGGGTCAATTTTGCGTTGATCATAGCGATACTCAACGTCAGTCAAAAAATGATCGATGGCCTCTTCGATATTGCCTAGAGTGATCAATTGGCTTTGTGGGTCAATATAATCAAATAAGGTTTCTGTGTGCTCAAAGAAAAGTGGTTGCCAATATTCAATGCCGGCAGGCCACGTTCCCTTAGTGACTTGCATATAGACCGATTCGGGCTCACGGCGGGCATCAAAGCGTTGACGCCAGCGGATGCGGAAATCCTCAATGGCACCTTCGGTGGTAGGAAATTCATGTGCGGGTAGTAGACGAATTTCCGCGATTTCTTCAATTGAGCGTTGGTTCTCAGGGTCGAAAGTTCGAATCGTATCGATTTCATCATCAAAAAAATCGATACGATAAGGATCATGACTGCCCATAGGGAATAGGTCGAGAATGGAACCACGACTGGCATACTCACCAGGGCCAAAGACTTGATCGACATGTCGATAGCCGGAATTCTCTAATTGAATACGTAATTTTTCCAACGAAAACTGGTCACCGGTTTTGACCATCAAGGTATGCTGGAGCAAAAACTCACGAGGCGTTTGACGCTGTAGCAGTGTACTGACCGGAACGATAGTGATACCTGTTTTCAAGCTGGGCAGTTGATAAAGCCTTGCTATACGGTCAGAAATGATTTCTTGGTGTGGAGAAAAATTGTCATAGGGCAGTGTTTCCCAGTCAGGAAATAAAGCGACTTCGGCTTGGCTAAATTGTTCAATTTCTTGCAACAGTTTTAGCGCTGTTTGCGGGTCGGGCACGGCCAATAAAGTATGGCTTGGGTGCTGGTTAGCAAGCTCGGCGATTGCTAGAGCTAAGCTAGCGCCATGTAAGTTGCCAATGTGTTTTTTGTCTCCAGCACCTGCTGGTTTAACCAGAGAAAGTATCGATTGTTTAGTCATGATAACGCTTATGGTTTATTTCGCTTTAGAGAGCGTTGACGTAGCAATTTCTGCTGTTGGTAAAGTGCCGCTTTAATTAACAAGTCTTGATCGGTATCTCGTAGCAGATCGTACCTCATCGTGATGAGATATTGTTCGTGTTCTAATCGACAATCTGTGACCGAACTATAGCAATAAATGGCGGCGGGCGGATGGTCCAAAAACAGTTTAACTCTTGCTTTGCTGCCGATATTTAATGGGGCCGTGGTCATAAATGAAAACTGACTGGCACCAAAGGTTGTTGTGGTAAAGCGAGTTGCTGGGTCATCTTGCTGAGACAACATAAAGGTGAGCAACAAATTTAGCTTTGAATTCTGAGTTTCAAGTAATTGAATGACGTTCTTGAAATCGTTGTTTTTTAGCTCTAAGCGAGCACTTTCATTGAGCTGGTCAAGCTGGCTAAATTCGCTCGCCACAATAAATGGCGCAGGAATCTCGGCTTCAAAAATAGGCTGAGGAGGTAGCGAAAATGTGTCATCTAAAGGTTCAATATTGGTGGTTAATCCATAATGAACGGTAAAAAATTCTTGGTTGGTCATACAGGCTTCCTTCTCATCGCTCTGTTGATTATCGTCATACCGGCGAACTAATCAAGATATGTCCTTGTTATCGGGTTGAATTAACACATTATTGGCAAATTAATGCTACAACCTTGAATCGTTTGTCGTTACAGTATCGAGTATCACTTTTAGGCGGTTTTCCATATGTTTCATCCAGTTTCGACATTTATCGGCTTACGCTATTTACGTGGGCGTTCCGGCGATAGGTTCAGTCGATTTGTCTCTTATATGTCCACAGCAGGGATCACGATTGGAGTGATGTCATTAGTGACGGTGCTCTCAGTCATGAATGGCTTTGAATCTCAACTCAAAAGTCGAATTTTAGGCGTGCTGCCACAAGCGGTAGTTTCACAGCAAGGTGATAAAACGTCTTTAACCTTAGCGGCCCCCGATTTCATCAATAAACTATCAACTGCAAGACCAGTAGAACCGATTGTTCGCAGTGAGGCGGTGATTCAAAGCACTTCCCAACTTGCGGCTGGTCTGTTGATTGGCATAGAACCAAACCAAGATGATCCGATAAAAGCGTATTTAATTGCCGGTAAAGTGGATAAGCTCAAGCAAGGTGATTATCAAGTTTTTCTTGGTCATACCCTCGCGCGCTCTTTGAACGTGTCGCTAGGCGATAAGGTACGCTTGATGGTGACCAGTGCCAGCCAGTTTACGCCATTGGGACGTATTCCTGCGCAGCGTAATTTTACCGTTGCAGGGATATTTAATACTGGCTCTGATGTTGATGGGCAGTTAATGCTAACCCACATTCAAGATGCGGCACGCTTGCTGCGTTTACCTGCCAATACGGTTTCTGGTTGGCGACTATTTTTTGATGATCCTTTCGTTGTGGCTGATTTATCAAATGCTCCATTACCTACAGGTTGGGAGTGGAGCGATTGGCGCGACCAACGAGGCGAGTTGTTTCAAGCTGTACGCATGGAAAAAAACATGATGGGCTTAATGCTTGGGCTGATCATCGGTGTGGCTGCATTCAACATTATTTCAGCGTTGATCATGGTGGTGATGGAAAAACAAGCCGAAGTGGCAATACTCAAAACTCAAGGCATGAATGATAAGCAAATACTCGCCATTTTTATGGTGCAAGGTGCCAGTAGTGGTGTAATTGGTGCTCTTGCTGGTGGACTACTGGGGGTGTTACTGGCCAATAACCTCAATGCGCTACTCGAAACTCTGGGGGTTGCTCTGTTTTCAGTCGGTGGCACACTGCCTGTCGAAATTAATCCTGTACAAATATTGGTGGTGGTCATTTTAGCCATCGGTTTAAGTCTATTGGCTACACTTTTCCCTTCCTATCGCGCGTCATCCGTAAAACCCGCAGAGGCTTTAAGATATGAATAACCTTTTACAATGTCACAATGTCTGCAAAACCTACCAAGAAGGTGAGCTACAAACTCAAGTGTTAAAAGGGGTTAGCTTCAATATTCAAGCGGGAGAGTTAGTGTCAATTATTGGGACTTCTGGCTCAGGGAAAAGTACTTTATTACATATTCTTGGAGCGTTGGATGATGCTTCGCAAGGTTCGGTGTCATTTCTTGGGCAGGATTTATCGGCGCTAAGTTCGAACAAACAAGCCAAGATTCGTAACCAACATTTAGGTTTTGTGTATCAGTTTCATCACCTGCTTGCTGACTTTACTGCTCTAGAAAATGTAGCTATGCCTTTATTGATTGGTGGTCAGAAAACCTCTATAGCGAAACAAGCAGCCAAGGCGTTGCTCGAAAAAGTCGGTTTAGGGCATCGACTCTCTCATCGTCCTTCTGAATTATCTGGCGGAGAACGCCAACGTGTTGCAATTGCTCGTGCATTGGTTAATCAGCCTGATTTAGTATTGGCTGACGAACCGACAGGGAATCTTGATCATAAAACAGCATTATCGATTTATGATTTGATGCGTCAAATGAACCAAGAATTTGGTACGGCATTCTTAGTTGTCACGCATGATAGTGAGCTTGCTGAAAAAATGGACAGAAAGATGCACATGCAAGATGGCTTATTGATTGATGTGGAGGAGTCGTAAGTGCTGCCTTCTCTCTCTTTATTGATCGGCCGCCGTTTTAGCCGCGCTAAGCAACGCAACAAGATGGTGTCATTTATCTCACTTTCCTCAACTATTGGTATTGCGGTTGGGGTGGCGGTAATCATTATTGG
This sequence comes from Vibrio sp. 1180_3, assembly GCF_029478545.1. Taxonomy (NCBI): domain Bacteria; kingdom Pseudomonadati; phylum Pseudomonadota; class Gammaproteobacteria; order Vibrionales; family Vibrionaceae; genus Vibrio; species Vibrio sp. 1180_3. Next base: position 83,733 of record NZ_SJFM01000016.1, on the reverse strand, counting down.
TTTGTCAGCAATGAATGGCTTTGAGCGAGAGCTACAAAACCGCGTGTTATCGGTGATCTCGCATGGTGAATTTGAAGGTGTACAAAAACCAATAACTCAGTGGCAACTGTTGATCAAAAAAACCGTTCAACACCCTCAAGTGGAAGCGGGGGCGCCTTATGTCAAATTTACCGCCTTGGCGGAAAAAGGGCAGCAGTTAAAGGCGATAGAAGTGCGAGGCATTGATCCACAAATGGAGCGAGCGGTATCAAGTTTGTCACAATTTGTCTCCAATGGAGCATGGCAGCAGTTCAAGGCCGGACAGCAGCAAGTTATTCTAGGGAAAGGCGTAGCAGATAAGTTAGGGGCTAAAGTCGGTGACTATGTCACGTTAATGATTCCATCTCCTAATGCTTCAAGTAAAGTTCAGGCCCCTAAACGGGTTCGCGTCAAGGTATCAGGGTTGCTTGAACTTAATGGGCAAATTGACCATAGCCTTGCCCTTATTCCATTAGAAGATGCTCAGTCCTACGCGAAGTTGGGTAGTGGCGTGACCGGGGTGTCCATTAAGGTTTCACAAGTATTAAATGCCACGCAGATCGTCAGAGAAGTGGGCAGCACGTTAAATGAATATGTTTATTTACGTAGTTGGCAGCAAAAATTTGGCTTTCTATATCGAGATATTCAATTGGTCAGAACCATTATGTATTTGGTGATGGTGCTAGTGATTGGTGTTGCAAGCTTTAATATTGTGTCCACCTTAATGATGGCCGTTAAAGACAGAGCCGCAGAAATAGCGATTTTGCGCACTATGGGGGCAACGGATGGCTTGGTTAAACGTATTTTTGTTTGGCAGGGCGTTTTTTCTGGGGTGTTAGGTAGCGTGGTTGGTGGTATGGTCGGTGTGCTTGTTGCCTTAAATTTAACTTCACTAATCAAAGGACTGGAGTCATTGATCGGCCATCAATTTTTGTCTGGTGATATTTATTTTGTTGATTTTCTTCCATCTCAAGTCAACATGATGGATGTTGCGCTTGTTTCGTCTACGGCCATTGTTTTGAGTTTGCTTGCGACTTGGTACCCTGCCTCGCGGGCAAGCAAATTAAACCCTGCATCGGTTCTTAGTGCCAAGTAAAAAGAAGTTAGGGTGACCTTATTTATTACGATAGTTCTATACCCTTCTGACTTGAAGTTGCAGCGGTGTTGGCTACGTTCGCTTACCCTAATCACATAGTTTATCTATGCTCATGGGGATGAACTCACTTGTCGCCTACCTGCAACTTCAAGTGGTTTGGGCATACCATCCAAACCAATAAAAAAGGACCGATAAGGTCCTTTTTCAGTTTTCAACGACATGTTTTTGCAACATGAGTGCTTGGTTGCTCAAAAGTAGCGAAGATAAACTAACGAGTTTGGCGCTTTTGCCAACTTCTTACGACAGAATACCGCCATAAACCACGGATACCAAAATAGCCAATAATCGAAGACAGGACGCCACAAATTAGGCAGCCCAAAACGAACGGAGGCCCAATAGTGTGCATTTGCTGCACGATGAAGTGCCATGAAAGCTCAAAGTGGAAAGGTTGTGGCGGTACGTGCATAACCCATGCGCCCAGTTTATACGCGAAATAAAACAGCACGGGCATAGTGATAGGGTTACTTATCCAGACTAGTGCTACGGCCAATGGAAGGTTGACACCACATGCAATGGCAAGGCCTGCTGACATAATCATTTGACTAGGAAGTGGAACAAACGCCATGAATAAACCTACGGCAAAAGCCCCCGCCGCCGAACGACGGTTAAGACACCATAAATTGGGGTTGTACAGTACATTGCCAAAAACTTTTAGTGCTTTCTGACGCTTGATTAATTCATGGTCAGGCATAAAACGTTTTATGAATTTTCTTGGCATTAGAAAATGACTCTCATATCGAATTATTGGACGCTGGCTTCGTTCTCGCTAACCATTATCTCCGCTTCCTATTGGCCATTAATGCCAGACTGGAAATGGGCAATTCCTTTCATTCTCACTTTTATACTCTCTATGGGGTCTAAAAAGCTACGATTATTATCGGGAATTTCTGTAGCACTGCTAGTCATTTTTACTAACGGAAACTTACTGCACGAGCAATCAAATACTATTTTTCAGGCAGAGCAGAATATTATCATAAATGCCGAAGTTGACAGTCTTTTTAGACAAATAAGTTACGGTTATGAGGGTACAGTTTCGCTTAGATCAATTAACGGTCAAGTTTTGAGCGCATTCCTACAGCCTAAAGTTCGTTTGGTTGCCCCCTTACCTTTAATGATAGGCGACAAAGTACAATTTTCCGTGATGGTTAAACCTGTCTTCGGGCGTTTAAATGAAGCCGGATTTGATCTTGAATCTTATTATCTTAGTCAAGGTATTGTGGCTCGAGCAAGTGTGATTGCTAATACATCGTACTATGTCGAATCCTTATCTGGTCTGCGTATGGAGTGGTATCAGCAAATTAGAGCATGGTTAGAAAATGCGCCTAACCAAGGCATTTTATTGGCTTTAACATTTGGTGAAAGAGGTGATATATCAGCGTCTCAATGGCAAGCGTTGAGAGACAGTGGATTAATTCACCTAGTTGCTATTTCCGGTTTGCATATTGGTATTGCGTTTGGTTTTGGCTACGGTCTTGGTCTGTTTTTGATGCGATGGCACAGCCGTATGCTGTGGGCTCCTTTCGTGATAGGGAGCTTGTGTGCTTTGTTTTATGCGTGGCTTGCAGGGTTTACTATACCGACACAGCGCGCATTGGTGATGTGCTTACTTAACGTAGCGATAGTCGCGTTCAATGTGCGAATCAATACACTGCAAAGACTGTTCATTACTTTGTCTGTTGTACTATTTATTGATCCATTTGCCAGTTTATCTAGCAGCTTCTGGATGTCATTCGCGGCCATCAGTGTCATTTTTTATCAATTGTCTTTGCCCACTAAATCTCGCCCTTTATTGCTACGTTTGGTAGTGATGCAAGTCGGGCTGATTTTCTGTATGTCTCCGGTCACGGCTTATTTTTTTGGTGGTGTCAGTGTCAGTGCGGCGCTCTATAACTTGCTTTTTATCCCTTGGTTCAGTTTTGTGGTTGTGCCTGCCATATTTGTTGCATTGTTCTTTACTGCACTTGGCGTTGATTTTGCGGCGACATTGTGGCTTTGGTTAAGTAAGCTTCTTGTTCCGGTGGACTGGTTTACTTCTTTCGCTGGTGTAAGTTGGATAACGATTTCTTCAGATACGCTTACGCTGCTTTGCGCTTTATTGGGCATATTGATATTTTCACCGTTGATGTCTGTTTTTGCTCGAGGGATTAGTTACCTAATAGTGATCGCTTGCTGGGTGAGCATCCCACCCCCTTCAGCTTGGAAAGTTGATGTGCTAGACGTTGGTCATGGTTTAGCTGTGCTGATTGAAAAGGGTGGGCATTATGTGCTTTATGATACGGGATCGAGTTGGCAAGGTGGGGATCATATTCAGTCTACGGTAAGTCCTATTCTCACTAAGCGCGGTGTCGATCAATTAGATGGTTTGATTTTAAGCCATATGGATAACGACCACGCAGGTGGCCGAACGGAAGTTGAACGTGTCTGGCAACCAAGTTGGAAACGAGCAAGTCAATCATTGCTTGATTATCAGCGTTGTGTTGCTGGTGAAACCTGGCAATGGCAGCAACTCAATTTTGCTGTGGTTTGGCCGCCAAACCTCGCTAAGCGAGCCTATAATCCACATTCGTGCGTTGTTCGTGTTTTTGACCAAAACACGGGTTTTTCAGTACTGCTACCCGGTGATGTTGATGCTATTAGTGAATGGTTACTGGCGCGCACTAGCGAAGATTTACACAGTACGGTGATGCTCGTACCCCACCATGGCAGCCGAACATCATCTATTGACGCATTGATAAAAAAAGTGCAACCCGAGCTCGTGATTGCTTCATTAGCAAAAGGCAACCGCTGGCAATTGCCTTCACCAATGGTTGTCGAACGGTATCGAAAAAACGGAGCTCAATGGCTAGATACTGGTGACGCGGGACAAATCAGCATCACTTTTATTGATGAGCAATACTATGTAAACAGTTTACGTTTATCTCACTCGCAGCCATGGTATAGGCAGATGCTACGTAACAAGGTAGAATGAGCGTAATTTTTTCATAAGAACAAAGCACTTCTATGTCACAACATACTGACGAAACTACTTGGCAAACGTTTAAACGACTCTGGACTTATATCCGCCTCTATAAATCAGGTTTGGCTGTTGCTGTAGTGGCATTGATAATCAACGCAGTTTCAGATACTTACATGGTTTCTTTGTTAAAACCGCTGCTTGATGAGGGTTTTGGTAATGCTGAATCAGACTTTCTGCGAATTTTGCCCTTTATTATTTTAGGAATGATGGCGATACGAGGTCTGAGTGGGTTTGTTTCGTCTTATTGCTTAAGCTGGGTGTCGGGCAATGTCGTAATGCAAATGCGCCGCAAGATTTTCAACCAGTTTATGCATATGCCTGTTAGCTTCTTTGATAAAGAGTCTACGGGAGGGTTGCTGTCTCGAATTACTTATGATTCAGAGCAGGTAGCAGGAGCTACCAGCCGCGCTTTAGTTAGTATTGTACGAGAAGGTGCAAGTATTATTGGCCTGTTAACTTTAATGTTTTGGAATAGTTGGCAGTTATCATTGGTACTCATTGTTGTTGCTCCAGTAGTTGCAATGGGAATTAGCGTCGTTTCTAAACGTTTTCGCAAGATTTCTAAGGGTATGCAAACCACTATGGGACATGTCACGTCGTCTGCAGAACAGATGCTGAAAGGGCATAAAGTCGTGCTTAGTTACGGTGGTCAGAAAGTAGAGAGTAAACGCTTTGACAATGTTAGTAATAGCATGCGTCAGCAAACAATGAAGCTTGTCGCTGCGCAGTCTATTGCGGATCCTATCATTCAAATGATTGCCTCTTTAGCGTTAGTGACAGTGCTCTTTTTGGCCAGCGTTGATTCGATTCGTGCTGACTTAACACCTGGCACTTTTACGGTCGTATTCTCTGCGATGTTTGGTTTAATGCGCCCACTAAAAGCCTTAACCAGTGTGACTTCTGATTTCCAACGTGGTATGGCAGCAAGCCAAACCCTGTTTGCTCTTATTGATTTAGAAACTGAACGTGATAGTGGCACATTTGAAACCGATAAAGTGCGTGGTGATATCAAGGTTGAAGATGTAACGTTTACCTATCAAGGTAAAGAAAAACCTGCATTATCGAACGTCAATTTCGCTGTCCCTGCCGGTAAAACCATTGCTTTAGTTGGACGTTCAGGTTCAGGAAAAAGTACCATCGCGAGCTTGTTTACTCGCTTCTATGATGTGGATTCTGGTGCTATTTATCTTGATGAACATGATATTCGAGATTATAAACTGAAGAATTTACGTACCCACTTTGCGCTCGTTTCGCAAAATGTGCATCTATTCAATGACACAATTGCTAATAATATCGCTTATGCCGCAGAAGGTGAGTATAGCCGTGAACAAATTGAACATGCTGCGAAGTTAGCGCATGCCATGGAGTTTATTCAGACTATGCCTGATGGTTTGGATACCATGATTGGTGAAAATGGTGCGAGTTTGTCAGGTGGCCAAAGACAGCGTATTGCCATTGCGCGTGCACTGTTACGTGATGCACCAGTACTGATTTTAGACGAGGCGACATCGGCGTTGGACACTGAATCAGAACGAGCAATTCAGGCAGCATTAGAAGAGTTGCAAAAAAATAAAACCGTACTGGTGATTGCCCACCGTCTTTCTACTATTGAAGAAGCCGACGAAATTTTGGTGGTTGATGACGGTGAGATCATTGAGCGGGGTCATCATGCAGAATTGATTGCTAAAGACGGTGCTTATGCACAGTTACACCGAATTCAATTTGGTGACTAAGTGGTGATTGAGAAAATCTGGTTTGAAAATCATCCATTAAAATATCTATTGTGGCCATTGTTATGGCCGCTCAGTTTGCTTTTTGGTGTGATCAGTCAGTCACGCAAGCAGGCGTTTACACTTGGAAAGAAAGAGAGCTTTCGTGCTCCAGTCCCAGTGGTTGTCGTCGGCAATATTACTGCTGGTGGGAATGGAAAAACGCCGATGGTGATTTGGCTAGTAGAAGCTTTACAAAGACAAGGCTTTAAGCCGGGCGTCGTTTCTCGGGGGTATGGTGGGAAGTCGCCATTTTATCCTCTTGTCCTCAATGACAACACGCCTACAGCTCATAGTGGTGATGAACCAAAGCTGATTTATCGTCGAACTGGGGCTCCGGTTGCTGTAGCCCCAATTCGCTCCGATGCCGTAAAGGCCTTGCTGCCATTAGGGGTTGATGTAATTATCACTGACGATGGACTTCAGCATTATGCTCTGCAACGTGATATTGAGTTTGTCGTTGTGGACGGAGTGCGCCGTTTTGGTAATCAGCAGCTTATCCCGCTTGGGCCATTAAGAGAACCTGTCACTCGTTTAACCGACGTTGACTTTATTGTGACAAATGGTGGTCAGGCACAATGTGGTGAGATTGCGATGCATTTATCCCCAAGCTTGGCTGTCAATCTGGTTAGTGGTGAGAAAGTTCCTGTAAGCCAACTTGAAGATCTCGTCGCTTTTGCGGGGATCGGTCATCCCCCTCGTTTTTTTGATACTTTAGATAAATTAGGAGCAAAACCTATCGTCACTCAAGGTTTTGCGGATCACCAAGACTTTAAACCGTCAGAGTTAGCGGCGCTTGCAAAACAAGGTGCAAACGTCATTATGACTGAAAAAGATGCTGTTAAATGCGCGGGATTTGCCAAAGAAAATTGGTGGTATCTTCCGGTTTCTGCTCAATTTGACGCGAAAGATGAACAGCGTATTTTGGATAAAATAATAGAGGTAATGAAGCCATATGGATCACCGTCTGCTTGAAATCGTTGCTTGCCCTGTATGCAAAGGGAAGCTGACTTATGATAAAGAAAATCAAGAGCTTATTTGTAAACTTGATCGCTTAGCTTACCCGATCAAAGAAGGCATTCCAGTGCTTCTTGAACCGGAAGCTCGCAGCATGACGATGGAAGAGGGACGATAATGTCGTTCACGGTTGTCATTCCTGCACGTTATCAATCGACTCGTTTACCGGGAAAACCACTGGCTGATATTGGTGGTAAACCGATGATTGAGTGGGTTTATGAACAAGCTAAACAAGCCGGAGCCGATCGCGTGGTTGTTGCAACCGACGATGCGCGTGTAGAACAAGCGGTACAAGCTTTTGGCGGTGAGGTGTGTATGACGTCACCGAACCATGAATCAGGCACGGAACGTTTGGCTGAAGTGGTTAAACTGATGGGCATCGCCGATGATCATATTATTGTCAATGTCCAAGGTGACGAACCTCTTATCCCACCAAGTATCATTCAGCAGGTTGCGCATAATTTAGCGAATAGCACAGCACCGATGGCGACTCTGGCCGTCGAGATTGCCGATGAAGCTGAAGTGTTTAATCCCAATGCAGTCAAAGTCATCACTGATAAAGAGGGCTACGCACTCTATTTTAGCCGTGCAACGATTCCTTGGGATCGCGACAACTTTGCTTTTGCTCAAAAACAGATTATGCAGCCATTGCTTCGCCATATTGGCATTTATGCTTATCGAGCTGGTTTCATTAATACTTATATTAATTGGCAACCAAGCATGCTTGAGAAAATAGAATGTTTAGAGCAGCTACGTGTGCTTTGGTATGGTGAAAAGATTCATGTTGATGTGGCAAAAGAATCACCACCAGCAGGGGTTGATACACCGGAAGACTTAGAGTTGGTTCGCGCCATTGTGAGCCAGAGGTAGAAAAAGGAGCAAGTTGCTCCTTTTTTGTGTCTGCTATTAGCTATCGTCCTGATGGCTAGTTAAGTTTAATTCGTGACATAGTTTGATCTTTCATAATAAAGTGGTGGTAGAGTGCTGCTGCAATATGGCCTCCAATGACCGTTAACACCAAAATTTGCATCACTTCGCCATGAGCCGCTTTCCCTATATCGTAAAGCCATTCGCTTTTATCAATGATTGATGGAATAGCGTCACCAGCTATTGTGAGTTCTCGTCCTTTACCGGCAAAGCGTAGATAACCACTAATTGGCACAAGCAAAGTGATCAAGTAAAGAATGACGTGCACAGCGCGGAGCAGCGTTTTCATAATGCCATCGTCATAGACAGGGGCTGGAGCTTGTGTTGCGAGTTTTACCGCTAAGCGAGCAAGAGTGAGCGCAAATACACTCACCCCAAACCACGCATGTAAATTAAGCCAAAATACGCGCATTTCGCTTCCTTTGTCGGCAAAGGAACGTAGTGAGTCACTTAAAAATAGCGAAGCAAACAGTAAAGCAATCATCCAGTGGATTACGATGATGATTTTGTTGTATTTCATAAAAACATCCCTATAAAAGTTAGTGTCTTTATTTAAGCAAAATCATGATGAATTAAATGTGAACGACATTGTAATAAATTATTACTTTTCTCTGGGTGAGTGGCTTGGGAGATGGCTGAAAAGTAAAAGCGTACAGGGCATAAGGTTTCTGTACGCTTTTAATATAACGATTGGAGATGGTTAGATTCGGGTATCGTAATCTCCGCGTTGAGGGCAAGTGGTCAGAATTTCTCTGCGTCCTGTTTCTTTTACTTCTTCTAAAATGACATCAAATCCCCACAAACGGTAAAGATGTTTCATGACTTCTTCATAGCTTGGGTCTAGTGGAATACGCTCATGGGGGACATGTTGAAGAGTGAGCGAACGGTCACCTCGTACATCAACATTAAATACTTGGATGTTCGGTTCTAAATTACTTAGGTTGTACTGTGCAGCAAGCTTTTCTCGTATTGCGTGATATCCCGAGTCATTATGAATGGCGCTCACTTCAATAAAATTTTTTCTGTCATCATCTAACACAGCAAATAGTTTGAAATCGCGCATTAACTTCGGTGATAAATATTGGCTGATAAAGCTTTCGTCTTTAAAGTTTTGCATCGCAAAATGAACGGCATCTAGCCAATCTGTTCCTGCCAGTTCAGGAAACCACTCTTTATCTTCGTCTGTGGGTTCTTCACAAATACGTTTAATATCGCGAAACATAGCAAACCCGAGAGCATAAGGGTTTATACCACTGAAATATGGGCTGTTGTAGGAAGGTTGAGCGACAACGCTAGTGTGACTGTGAAGAAACTCGAGAATAAATTTCTCAGAGACCAAACCTTCGTCATAGAGATGATTCAAAATAGTGTAATGCCAGAACGTTGCCCAGCCTTCGTTCATTACTTGAGTTTGTTTTTGTGGATAAAAGTACTGACTTATCTTACGCACAATTCGTACGATTTCACGCTGCCAAGGTTCGAGTAACGGTGCGTGTTTTTCAATGAAGTAAAGAATATTTTCTTGAGGCTCGCTAGGAAATCGAACTTTAAGGTCTTCTTCTTTGGTTTTCGCTTTAGGAACGGTTCGCCAGAGTTCATTAACTTGCGATTGCAAATAGGCTTCACGTTCTTCTTGTCGCACTTTTTCTTCAGCAATGGATATTTTTTCTGGACGTTTATAGCGGTCGACTCCGTAGTTCATTAATGCATGGCAAGAGTCTACGAGAGACTCGACTTCTGACACGCCGTATTTCTCTTCACATTGTGTGATGTAGTTTTTCGCAAATAGCAGATAGTCGATAATAGAGCTGGCATCCGTCCAGGTTTGAAACAGATAGTTACCTTTGAAGAAAGAGTTATGTCCATAACAAGCGTGCGCCATAACTAATGCTTGCATGGTGACGGTATTTTCTTCCATGAGGTAGGCGATACATGGGTCGGAGTTAATTACAATTTCATACGCTAGACCCATTTGACCATGCTTGTAGCCTTGCTCGGTTTGAATGAATTTTTTACCAAACGACCAGTGGTTGTAGTTGATCGGCATACCAATGCTTGAGTAGGCATCCATCATCTGTTCTGAGGTGATCACCTCGATTTGGTTAGGGTAGGTATCTAGCCGATAGAACTCAGCGACACGGCGAATTTCCGTGTGGTACTGTTCTAAAATTTCAAATGTCCAGTCGGGCCCATCTGGTAGCATTTTGTTTTTATGCTTGGCCGCCCCTTTAGTTTTTGTCGTCATTAGCACGCCTCCCTAAGCTGTTTCCTTTTGGAATAGCTCCCTAAATACAGGAAATATGTCATCCACGGTGCGAATATTTTTAATGGCAAAATTGCCAAATGATGGCTGTAATTTTTCGTATTCGTGCCACAAGGTTTGATGTGAGCGACGAGTAATTTCGATATAGGCGTAATACTGGCAACAAGGCAGCAGTTGAGTGGTGAGTAATTCCTTACAACGTGGTGAATCGTCTGCCCAGTTGTCGCCGTCTGATGCTTGCGCTGCATAAATATTCCATTCCCCTAGTGGGTAACGCTGCTCAATAATTTCATTCATCAATTTGAGTGCACTAGAAACAATGGTACCGCCCGTTTCTTGCGAGTAGAAGAACTCATGTTCGTCGACTTCTTTTGCTTGAGTGTGATGGCGGATAAAGACTACTTCCACATTCTCATAGGTACGAGTGAGGAATAGGTATAACAGTACGTAAAAACGTTTTGCTATGTCTTTCGTAGCCTGATCCATTGACCCTGAAACATCCATCAAGCAAAACATTACCGCTTGGCTTGAAGGAACCGGACGCTTTTCATAGTTTTTGAATCGTAAATCGAAGGTGTCAATAAACGGGACACTTTCAATTTTTTTCCGCAGTTCCTCTATTTCTTGTTGGAGTCTTTTTTCCTCTAACATTTGTGCGGGTTCGGTATGTTGAATACGTAATAACTCATCTTCAAGCTCTGCCATCAAACGGCGTTTGCCCGCTGTCATTGCGGTGCGCCGAGCTAGAGATTGTTGTAGTGAGCGAACAATGGCGATATTGGAAGCTGACCCTGCCGTTTTGTAACCAGAACGGTGCGTTTTCCATTCAGTAATCTTGTTGATTTGATTCTTTTCTAAGTTGGGTAGTTCAAGATCTTCAAACAAAATATCGAGATATTCGTCTTTTGATATTTGGAAAATAAATTCATCTTGACCTTCACCGCTGTCACTCGCATCTCCTTCGCCTGAACCTCCTCCTTGGGCACCACCTTTTGGACGTTCAATTTTGTCTCCAGTAATAAATTGATCATTACCTGGGTGGACTCGTTCCCTTAAGCCGCCTTTGCCTTGATGAAAGACTGGCTCTTTAATGTCGTGATTAGGTATTGATACGTCTTCGCCTGATTCCGTATTGGTAATGGAACGGCGATTGACAGCATCTGCAACAGATTCTTTGATCTGCTCTTTATGACGGCGTAAAAAGCGTTGTCGATTGACCGCACTTTTGTTTTTACCGTTCAATCTTCTGTCGATGAATTGCGCCATGAGTATCCCCTTGAAAACATATCCCGGATGTTAACCATAGAACTTATGGTTAACATACCGTTACGGATTTGGGCCTGCTGAAGTTAAGAGGACTTACGTACGCGTAAATACCATTCAGACAACAGCCTTACTTGTTTCTCTGTGTAACCTTTTTCCATCATACGAGCGACAAAATCATCGTGTTTTTTCTGATCATCTGAAGACGTTTTGGTATTAAAGGAGATTACAGGAAGCAGTTCCTCTGTATTGGAGAACATTTTTTTCTCAATAACCGTGCGCAATTTTTCGTAGCTTGTCCAAACTGGGTTCTTACCATTGTTGTTGGCTTTCGCACGCAGTACAAAGTTTACGATTTCATTACGGAAATCTTTGGGGTTACTGATACCGGCTGTTTTTTCGATTTTCTCTAGTTCATTGTTGAGAGAGGAACGGTCAAATAACTGACCTGTTTCTGGATCTCGGTATTCTTGATCTTGAATCCAGAAGTCGGCATAGGTGACGTAACGGTCAAAGATATTTTGTCCATACTCAGAATAGGATTCTAAATAGGCGGTTTGAATTTCTTTGCCAATAAACTCGACATAACGTGGGACTAAGTAGCCTTTTAAAAACTCGAGGTAACGTTCAGCGGTTTCTTGTGGGAACTGTTCTCGTTCAATTTGCTGTTCAATGACGTAGAACAAATGCACAGGGTTAGCGGCCACTTCCGTTTGGTCAAAGTTAAATACGCGCGATAAAATTTTGAACGCAAAACGAGTTGATAATCCTGACATGCCTTCGTCGACACCCGCATAGTCACGGTATTCTTGATAGCTTTTCGCTTTAGGATCAGTATCTTTGAGCGTTTCTCCATCATAAACTCGCATTTTAGAGAATAGAGAAGAATTCTCTGGTGCTTTTAAGCGAGATAAAATACTGAACTGACTCAAGAGATCTAGTGTGCTTGGTGAACAAGGAGCCTTGGATAGTTCGCTGTGTTCGAGCAGTTTTTGATAGATCTTAACTTCTTCTGAAACGCGCAAGCAATAAGGTACTTTCACGATATATACACGGTCGAGGAAGGCTTCATTGTTCTTGTTGTTTCTAAATGTTTGCCATTCAGATTCATTTGAGTGAGCGAGGATCATGCCATCGAATGGCAATGCAGACAGACCTTCCGTACCGTTGTAGTTACCCTCTTGGGTTGCGGTTAATAGTGGGTGTAGCACCTTCAACGGTGCTTTGAACATTTCTACAAACTCCATGACACCTTGGTTTGCTTTACATAACGCGCCGGAGTAGCTGTAGGCGTCGGGGTCATCCTGCGAGAAATGTTCCAATTTTCGGATATCAACTTTACCGACGAGCGATGAAATATCTTGGTTGTTTTCATCTCCAGGTTCAGTTTTGGCAACGGCTATTTGGTCTAGAATCGATGGCTTTACTTTAACCACTTTGAATTTGGAAATATCGCCACCAAATTCATGCAGACGTTTCGCTGCCCATGGTGACATGATTGAACGCAGATAACGTTTTTCGATGCCATATTCCTGTTTGAGAAGTTCGCCATCTTCGTTGACATCAAACAAGCAGAATGGATGGTCGTTGACAGGGCTGCGTGCGCCATCAGCAGATAAAACATAGATAGGCATTTGTTGGATTAAAGCTTTCAGCTTTTCTGCAAGTGAAGATTTACCACCGCCAACAGGGCCAAGTAAATAGAGAATCTGTTTACGTTCTTCTAAACCTTGAGCGGCATGTTTTAAGTAAGAGACAATCTGCTCGATGGCTTCTTCCATGCCGTAAAAATCTTCAAAAGTTTTGTAGCGTGAAATGACTCGGTTTGAAAAAATACGACTAAGGCGTGGGTGCTTAGCTGTATCAATCAGCTCTGGTTCACCTATCGCCATTAAGAGACGTTCAGCAGCATTGGCATAAGCACTTTTATCTTCTTTACATAGTGCTAGAAACTCTTGCAGTGAAAGCTCTTCATCCTTGGCTGCCTCGTAGCGTGCCTGAAAGTGGTCAAAAATACTCATAGTGAATTCCCCTCTGAAAACTGTCTAACTGACAACACCGCTTAAAAACACAATTCCTTTACCACATAAGGTTAGTTCTACTTTGGCAATTTTGCTTAACAATTATGTATTTATTTACAATTCGTGATGTAAATAGCGAGTCTGAGGCTAAGGTATTTATTTCATGAATATCAAAGGCTCTATACAAAAGATGAACGTTAGATTTAATTGTTGGAAGGGGTAAATACGCAAAAAGGCGCATTTATGCGCCTTTAAAATAAAACTTTGGTGAGCGTTAAGCGTTGAAGATCTGCTTAAACTCAGCGGCTGATAGATGATATTGACGTGGGCAGTTACGCCAAGTTGTTAACATACGACGATATTTATCGAGCATTGGCATCTGGCTATTGAAATGGTGGTCAGCTTTATCGAACTGCTTATACAAACCTTCAGAATCAACTAGGAAGCGTACGTAATGAACTAGTTGAGCTTCTCTTGCGATATCGAAACCTAAGAACTGAAGGCGACGTTGATCGACCTCTTTTCCATCGCAATCTGCAAGCATCTTGTGTGACTCTTGCATGGCATGATACATCTCCAAGATATCAATAACTTCGCGACATTCAGCTTCGGTCAGACAACCAAATTCTTTGTTTAGCTCTCTCATTTGTAATTCGTAGCCGCGTTCAACAATGGTTTGCAGACGTTTGTATTTATTCGCGTTGTTGGGATCCATCTGCGACATCAAAAAATATTGGTTTGAAAGAATCAAGCGTTGAGCATTGGTCATTTCCATGGAGTTGGCCTCACTAAATTTAATGTTTTATTTTGATGGACTAAGGTTAACAGGAATTATCGATAATGAAACATGATCTCAACACGGATTCAATATGGTTAGTGTAAAAGATAACCATTTTTTACTCACTTTTATGTAAGTGATTATAGATATAAGCGCGGTCTGAAAATACTCTTAACCACTCTGGTTTAAATACGGATAGGATGGCCAGTGACATGCCATTTAACAGCCCTTCTGGAAAGGCTAGTAGTGGAACAAAGATGAGATAATTGTCCTTGATGACTTGCCAATCATAGTGGCCCAACATCAATTGATAAGCGGTATTTATGGCAAGGTGTAGGCTTCCTGTCATGGCTCCATTAAAAAAACCTGCGATAAAAATGAAGACAAAAATGTTGCGTGGAAAGTAGTGATAGCTCAAGGCAAATATGCTGTAACTGAGCAAAATTGGTATTAGGGATGATAGCAGCAGGTATTCGGGAATATCTAAGAAAGCTAATTTTCCAACAACTGCGAGAGCAAATGTCACCGGAATTGTCATGGCAAAGGCGCATCGCCAACCAAACATCATGGTTAATGTTGTTAGGCCTAGAAAGTGAATATGCAGCCCGTCTTTGATACCGGCTTGTGCAGACCACAAAAGAAATAGAGCAAAAATCACAAAATAAGTAAGGTGCTGAAAAGATTTGTCTGAACGAAATTTCGGCCCAAATACATGCTGTACATCATAGATGGCTGTTAAACTTGCAGTCAGTACGATAAAGAGCGTTGCTAATTCTTCTAGCTGCACAATAACCTTCCTATAAAAATACCAGCACTAAGCTGGTATTTTTTACGAAATAACGGTGATTTTAAATCAATATTTTACGTTTGAGTGATACTGCTCAAGGATCGATACGATTTTATCCATGGTTTCTTTCGAGGGAGGATTAACTCCCTCAAGTGGATATTCCATACCCATGGCTTCCCACTTATGAGCACCAAGTTTGTGATATGGTAGCAACTCGATTTTTTCAATATTATCCATATCTTTAATGAAATCACCCAACATATGAGCGGCTTCATCATCATCGGTGTAGCCTGGAACAATGACGTAGCGAAGCCAGGTTTTTTTGCCAATAGTGTGTAAGTAGCGAGCAAAATCGAGGGTGCGTTTATTGGATACGCCAATGAAGTCGTGGTGTATCTCATCTTTCATGTGTTTGATGTCCAACATCACTAGGTCGGTAGCATCAAGTACTTCGTCAATAACATCGGTATGTTTGCGAATATAGCCATTGGTATCAAGGCATGTATGAATGCCTTCCGCTTGCGCAGCTCTAAATAAATCTCTGACGAATTCCGGCTGAAGCATGGCTTCACCACCTGAACAGGTGATACCGCCACCAGAGGCATTCATAAAGTGACGATAAGATTTTGCTTCGTTGATGATCTCTTCGACGGAGACTTCTTTGCCGCCATGCGTATCCCATGTATCACGGTTATGGCAATACATACAGCGCATTAAGCAACCCTGCATAAAAACAATGAAGCGGATTCCGGGGCCATCGACAGTGCCACAAGATTCGAAGGAATGAATACGACCAGTTGTTGACATGAGCTCATCTCGAATAGGTAATTTAACCGTTATTTTATTACAAATAGTGGGGATTAAATAGAGCTAGCGAGAAATGTGGACTTGAAAATAGTTCTATAGTTGAAAAACATCGCTCCTAACTCTGCATTCTGTTATAGAATTGTTATGAATAATATTTTTATAACAATAACTTTAATAGACCTTATGGTTGAATTTAACGCCGCGCTGTTAGTAAGGATTGCTTTATGGGTACGCTTAATTTTTCTCAAAAACAAAAAATAACGTTATTTATCGTTATATTATGCATCGGATTTCTTTCGCTCGGATTTTATACTTCACAAAGCTTGTCTGCTATGAATGAGCAGAATCAACGTAGTAGTGAGATAGCATCGGGTTCTCTAAAAATCTACAGCACTCAAGCTAGTTTGCTATCTCTTGCTTCTGAGCTTAACGATTTGAATGGTAATCAAGTCTCATCTGCGCTCGAAAAACTGAATCAACTAATGAAAGATGTGGAGAGTAATGCCCGTTTTCTAGAGTTATCAAAATTACGCCAAGAAGGCACCTTGTTAAAGGGAGCGGTAACTCAATTTGATGCCGCTTTACGTCCTTGGTTAGAGTTGAAGTCTGAGCTAGGATTTAATGTCGACGAGGGTAAGCTCGGTGAGTTGAAGCGTTTAGCCGCGACTATTGAGAAAAAAATCGAAGAAACCGGCATGGTGACTATTAACTCTGATTTTCAGGTGATGGTCAAAGCACAACAAAACTACTTATTACAGCCTAATGAGCAGAATTTAAAGTTATTCAATCGCTCCATGGCTGGGTTTAAAAATGTCTCGAACTCATATGCCATGCTTGATCTTTACGAACAAGAATTAGACCAGTTCAAAGATACTTTTTTACGTGTTAGTCAGCTTTCTCAACAGGTTGGGGTGATGGAAGGTAATCTTATCTTGAGCGAAAACCAAGCGAAAAAGGTCATCCAAGATATATCAACTAAATTAGCCTCATTAAGTCTTCAATATCAGCAATCGGCTCGTAAATCGGCAGCCCAAACCCAGTGGTCGGTGCTGGGGGCTTGCGCAGTTTTGGCTGTTTTGACTATCTCTATTTTTGTCACGTTGAATCTTTCATTGACTCGTTCATTAACTCAAACCATTCAAGTATTGAAAAGCATTTCTCAAGGTGATTTGTCGCAACGGATGCTGGTTACAACAAACGCTAAGGATGAATTTAATCAACTGGCGATAGCCATTAATCAAAGTTGCGAGAATCTTGGGCAATTAGTTAGCGGTGTTCAGCAAAGCAGTGATACGCTATCGGATAACGCTGCTGAGCTCAACATGGGCTTAGATAACTTAGCCAATAATCAATCAGATGTAATAGAGCAAACTCAGCTATTGGCGTCTGCCACAGAAGAAGTGAGTGTGACTACCCAGGAAGTCTCGAACTCATTAGAGTTTGTTGCTGATATTAGTAAATCGTCGATGCAAACGGCAGAAGAAGGGGGGCAGGTTATTTCTGCCGCTATTAATTCGTTAAAAGATGTAGGGCAAATTTTGAGTGCAGCCGCAGGGCATATTCATCAATTAGAACAAGCTTCTGCTAAAGTTGATTCGGTGATGGACATCATTAATGGAATTGCTGAGCAAACCAATTTGTTGGCACTTAACGCTGCTATCGAAGCAGCAAGAGCAGGTGAACAAGGCCGTGGTTTTGCCGTAGTGGCCGATGAAGTGAGAAGTTTAGCGGTAAGAACGGTTGACGCGGTTGCTGAAATTTCAGATACGATTGAAACAATGAAAAAAGAAAGTTCAGAAGTGATTAACTATATTAGCCAATCAGAGCAATCTATGTTGAGTGGTCAAGAAAAAGGCAATGCCGCGATACAGGCTATTTCACAAATCACCCAAAAAGCGGATGACGCGGCTCACCAAACAGAAGTTATCTTTGCTTCTATTCGCGAACTGGCCACGACGAGTCATTCCATGGCCGATAGTATGACTCAAATATCTAGCGCGATGAAATCACTTGAGGAAAATAATGAGCAGCTCAGAGCAACGAGTCAAATTGTTGATAAACGCTCTAGCAGCTTAAATGCAGACTGCCAGAGGTTTACAATCTAACCGATCAGAAGAAGGCAAAAAATGAAAGGCTGCCCACACCGTGGATGGAATTTTTGTCTTCTTCGTATTCAGAGGTATTTGCAGTAAAAGACAAACTGGCACCAAAGTGTTTTATGTACCATGCAGCGCCCGCGACTGCTGTTGCCTGGACATGCTCTACATTGACTTGGTAGTACTGTGGGTCATATTCTAGGCCATTTAGAGGTCTATCCCCTTCAATAGTCACATCATTAAAACGGTATCGGCCTTCGAGTCCTGCAAACAAAAACCATCCAGAATTTGAAGCGCCTATCATCCCTGAATAAAAAGGGTTTTCTGCATCAATTTGTGCGCTACCAAAATTGTTAGCAAGGTCAGCACCCCAACGCATCATAAAACCGGTGGATACATCACTGCGAAAATTACCAATATTGGCTTCTGAAACATTTGAAAACTCCAGTTCCGTGCCGAAGTAGCTGCGATAGCGCGCCAGTTTGAAATGCGAAAGGTATCCAACACTGCCAGCGACTTGATCTTCGACTTGATATGCCCAGCCATTAGGATCATCGGATTTAGTGATCCCATGAACTATTTTCTGAGCCTTTTCGGAAAGAGAAGACTCGCCTGTTGTACCGAGGGTGAGATTAAACCGAGATGCTTGTTGAGGATGCAGACTGATGTAATTGAATTCAGCATAAAGAAAACCAGCATAGGGGCGTTCATTCGGTTCTGGTTTTTCGAGAGTGATATCTGAAGGTGTCCACATTTTGTTAGCGATGCTGATTTCCCACTTATCCAGAGAAGAGGCGCCCCATGCAGACAGGCTGAGCGGCTTTGCCCACCAATAAGGTGTAATGGATCCAGAGGTATAGGTTAAAAATAAGCCATTGGTGTAGTCGCGATCGACGCCAAATACACCGTCGTTATCTATGTTTAGAGAGAGTGTAGAGTTTTGCGACGCGAAAGCTGAAGCACTCAGCAAAGCTAAAGGTAATATGTAAAATAACTTCATACAAATACTGTCGAATGGAGATTAAGCTAAATACTACAGGAAAAAGAACGAATTAAGTGGATAAACCTAGGATAGAAGAGGCATAAATGTGCAGAAGGTTACATTTATATAAAATAGGTTGAATTGTGCCGTTGGTTGGTCGTTATAAATAAAAACCCCACTCAATGAGTGGGGTTTAAACTATCTAGCTATTTAATCAGCTGAATTATAGAGATTCAGTGAAAGTACGTGCGATTACGTCGGCTTGTTGCTCAGCAGTTAGCGAGTTAAAGCGAACAGCGTAACCTGATACACGGATAGTTAATTGAGGGTACTTCTCTGGGTGCTTAACAGCGTCTTCTAGAGTTTCGCGGTTAAGAACGTTCACATTTAGGTGTTGACCACCTTCAATGCCAGCTTCATGGTGGAAGTAACCATCCATTAGACCTGCAAGGTTAGCACGTTGGCTGCTTTCTTCTTTGCCCAGCGCATTTGGAACGATAGAGAAGGTGTAAGAGATACCATCTTGAGCATCAGCAAACGGTAGTTTCGCTACTGAAGTCAATGATGCTACAGCACCTTTTTCATCACGACCGTGCATTGGGTTTGCACCCGGTGCAAATGGAGTACCAGCGCGACGACCATCAGGAGTGTTACCTGTTTTCTTACCGTATACCACGTTTGAAGTGATAGTAAGGATAGATTGCGTTGGGATTGCATTACGGTATGTATTCAGTTTACGGATTTTGCCCATAAATACGCTAACAAGTTCACAAGCGATGTCATCAACGCGAGGATCGTTGTTACCAAATTTAGGGTAATCGCCTTCGATTTCAAAATCGATGGCTAGACCGTCTTCATCACGAATTGGTTTAACTTTCGCGTATTTAATTGCTGAAAGTGAGTCAGCTGCAACAGATAGACCTGCAATACCACATGCCATAGTACGAATAACATCGCGGTCATGTAGAGCCATTAGTGAAGCTTCGTAGCTGTATTTGTCGTGCATAAAGTGAATGCTGTTTAGTGCAGTCACGTATTGTTTTGCCAACCAGTCCATGAAGTGGTCCATCTTGTCCCACAATTCGTTGTAGTCAAGATATTCGCCAGCAATCTTGTCCATCTTAGGACCAACTTGGATTTTAAGCTTCTCATCAATACCGCCATTGATGGTATAAAGCATAGTTTTAGCAAGGTTAGCACGAGCACCGAAGAACTGCATTTGCTTACCAACAACCATTGGCGATACACAACAAGCAATTGCGTAGTCATCAGAGTTCATGTCTGGGCGCATTAGATCGTCGTTTTCGTACTGGATAGAAGAAGTATCGATAGATACTTTTGCACAGAAACGTTTGAAGCCGTCAGGTAGTTGCTCAGACCAAAGAACAGTGATGTTTGGCTCTGGAGAAGGACCCATAGTATATAGGCTGTTTAGGAAACGGAAGTTAGAACGCGTAACAAGCGTACGACCGTCAAGACCCATACCACCCATAGATTCTGTTGCCCAGATTGGGTCACCAGAGAATAACTCATCGTATTCAGGAGTACGTAGGAAACGAACCATACGTAGCTTCATTACGAAGTGGTCGATCATTTCTTGAGCTTGTGCTTCAGTAATTTTGCCTGCAGCAATATCGCGCTCGATGTAGATATCTAGGAAAGTCGAAGTACGACCTAGAGACATTGCTGCACCGTTTTGAGACTTAACTGCTGCTAGGTAGCCGAAGTAAGTCCATTGAATAGCTTCTTGTGCAGTTTGTGCTGGCTCAGAAATATCAAAACCATATTTAGCAGCCATTTTTTTGATTTGGCCAAGAGCACGGTGTTGCTCTGCAATTTCTTCACGAAGTTGCATTGTCATTTGAAGATCTTCACCATTCTCAAATTTCTCTTGAAGAGAAGTAAATTGAGCTAGTTTATCTTTCATTAGACGGTCGATACCGTATAGCGCAACGCGACGGTAGTCACCGATGATACGACCACGACCGTATGCATCAGGAAGACCAGTTAGAACACCAGACTTACGACATGCTAGGATATCAGGAGTGTAGATATCGAAAACACCAGCATTGTGTGTTTTGCGGTATTCTGTATAGATTTTTGAAACCATTGGATCAAGTTCGCGATCGTATGCTTTACAAGAACCTTCAACCATGCGGATACCACCATTAGGGATGATAGCGCGCTTAAGTGGTTTTTCAGTTTGTAGACCTACGATAGTTTCAAGATCTTTTTCGATGTAGCCTGCATCGTGAGCAGTGATGGTAGAGATAACAGAAGTGTCGAAATCAACAGGAGCGTGAGTTGAGTTCTCAATTTTAATACCTTCCATTACTTTAGCCCAAAGCTTGTTAGTTGCTTCAGTACCTTCAGAAACTAGGAAAGATTCATCGCCTTCATACGGCGTATAGTTCTTTTGAATGAAATCACGAACGTTAACTTCATTTTGCCACTCACCTGCAGCAAAACCTTCCCAAGCTTTAGCAAATTGCTCTGCCATGACATACCTACCTTTTTAGTAGAAAAAACACGTACTGTCTTCACTGTTGAGCCAGTTATCCCCGAAGGGAGCAGTACACTTATTAATAACAATATCTATATACATACTATTCAATCATCTGAATATAGATATTGTGATTCCCTAACTTGTTTACAATAGTAAACTAAAATTTTTTTGCAAAACTTAAACTAAATCAATAAAAGTTAAAAAATTAAAATAAAGTTTGGGTAGTGCTTTTGACACTACCCAAATCTGTATTAGTTCATTATAGCCAAGCTTTCAGACCATATTGACTTTCTAACATACCGACAGCAAGCATAGCAACCAAGCAGATGATAAACACTCCGACAGGGATGATAATTTTATCGGCAAACGATAGTCGAGACGCACGCTCTTTATCACCGATAAGGCCGTTGTTATCTAAGAACATTGTTAATGCCCAAGCAAGCACTGGGTTGGTGACGATAGAAGCAAAGATACAGATACCAGCCGCCTGTGAATCTTTTGTGTCACGAACCATTTGCATACCGGCTTCTAGAAGCGGTAGAGATACACCCACTAAAAGTGCAACACGCATTACTGGTGGCCATACCGCAACATCCATAGGGAAGCCAAGTACCGCAACAATGATACATAATGAACCGAGCAAAATTGCTCCCGCTGGGATAGGACGTTTAGCAATCGCAGCAGGGATCATGTAAGTACCCCAAGAAGAAGTGATGTTACCACCACCAACCGCAGTACCAACCATTTGACGTACAGAACACATAGTCATTGTGTCATCAACGTCCATTAATACTTTTTCAGTCTTTTTCGGGTAGTTAAGTTCTTGGAAAATACGGTGACCTAAGAAATCTGGTGACCACATTGCTACGGCTAAAATCGCAAAAGGAAGAGAAGCAATGAAGTGCTCAAGGTTTGGCAAACCTAGCATCCAACCTTCAGAAGTTGAACCCCACCAGTACACAGGATTTAGATTTGGTAGGCCCATTTGAGTTTCAAATTTGATATCGAAGCCTGCGCCAAGTACTAAAGCGATAGCCAGACCAGTGAACGCACAAACAGGAATTGCTAACCAACGTTTGTTAACTTTTGCTAGGTATGCGTAAATACCAACGGTTATACCGAGAACGATAAGACCAACGTAACCCATGCTGCCAGCTGCGACATCCGCAGATTGCAGACCTGTAGCCCAATCTTGGATAGAGCTAATTTGGCTCATGGTACCAGTTAAACCAAGGAATATCAGCAAGCCACCCGCTGTACCTTCCGAGGTAAGGTTGACTAGTTTTGAACCCCCTTTCAGAAAGCTCAGAATCAAGCCGAAAACACCGATCAAAATCGCTAGAGCAAGTGGGTGAGCACCCGCCAATGCAATCGTACCGATGAGTGGGATCATTGGACCGTGGTTACCGGCAAGGTTTGCGCGTGGATTTAAGAAACCAGAAGAAATGATACAGAAAAGGAGTGCTGGAATAAGCATTTCCACACGAGCGACTTCAATAGCAAACTCTTTGCCAAGGTTTACGTGGTCCCATGCCTCGGTTAGGCCTTGAGCCCAAGACATCATTACTGCTGAGTACATCGCGATAATGCCGATGGTACCTGCAAGCGCAGGAACAAGATCTTCGAGTTCAAAACGGAAATCACGACCAGGAAGGTTTAGACCAAAGCGGCGTGGTTTCATGATTTGCAGTTCATGATCTAAATAATCTGAACGGCTTGCAAACTCAGATGCTGGTCGGTGTAGCTCACGATAGCTTTTGCTCTCGATATCCGAATCAGAGTGAGTATTTTTCACTGCGTCTGACATAGATTCCTCATATTTTAAAAAGTTAGTAATTCGTAATGAATCGCTAGTAATCCGCACGTTGCGGTAACGCTTTAATTGAATATGCTGCACATTTTGTACGTGCTTGAACAGTATCAACTAAAAAAGAAAATTTGGTCATTTTTATGGCCTTATCTTTGTTGGCGAGTTTAACGTGCTTAATCTACAGCGTGATTGATCTTGATCACTTTACGAATAATTGTGAAAGAAAACTACGTCAACCCAATAAAATCGGGCGCTTAGCACAAAAAACCATGAAAGATTTTTTCAGATTGTGATGTTGTATAAATTAATAGTCATGGCATTTTGTCACAAAATTTTATGTGTCTATATGTATGATTTATAAATAGAGAGAATGCTTTTCTTTACAACTTTGTTAATAAAATACATTGCCCGTTAACTCTTTGTTGTGCCATTTATATGCGTCATATAAAGAAGTATTGGCTAAAATATGAATATATAGTCACATAATATAACTAAATATCCCTTATTTGCAGGTTAATAATTTGTTGCATGTTTCTGGTGTGAATGCTAGTTTGTATCGAAAACAAGAGTTGGAATACTCTAGCAGTGGAAAATACAGGGAGTTAAGCGCATGAATGATGTACCCGCGCTGAATATTAAAGAACTGCACAAAACTTTTGGGCAAAACGAAGTACTTAAAGGCATATCACTAGAAGCGCATAAAGGCGATGTTATTTCGATAATTGGTTCTTCAGGTTCCGGTAAGAGTACCTTTCTCCGATGCATCAACTTACTCGAGACACCAACGTCTGGAGAAATTTGGGTGGATGGTGAACTCATTCAGATGAAGAAAAATCGTCAAGGAGAATCTTCTCCTGCTAATGAAAAGCAAGTACAGCGAATTCGTTCTCGCTTAGCGATGGTTTTTCAAGGATTCAACCTCTGGTCTCATATGACAGTTTTAGAAAATGTCATTGAAGCACCTGTTCATGTCCTTGGTGTGCCTAAAGCTCAAGCTTTAGAAAATGCAGAGTTACTACTCAAAAAAGTAGGCTTGTATGAGCGCAAAGACTATTATCCAGGACACTTATCAGGTGGTCAGCAGCAACGTGCGGCAATTGCAAGAGCACTTGCTGTTGAGCCAGAAGTTATGCTGTTTGACGAACCAACATCAGCCTTAGATCCTGAACTGGTCGGTGAGGTATTAGGGGTTATGAGAGACTTGGCAGAAGAAGGCCGTACTATGTTGGTTGTTACGCATGAAATGGCTTTCGCACGTGATGTCTCCAACCATGTGATGTTCCTACACCAAGGACGAGTTGAAGAACAGGGTAACCCGGCAAAATTGTTCACGGCTCCTGAGTCTGAAAGACTCAAGCAATTTATTTCTTCAATCTATTAGTTGGTATGGTCACTTTTGTGGCTGTTACTTTTACCGCCACAATTAATTAAAGCAACACAACATTATCAAAAAAGTAATATTTCAATCACAGGAGTATGGAAATGAAAAAGTGGTTATTAGTTGCAGCTGTTGCTGCTAGCGCAATGACGGGTATGGCTCAAGCGAAAGAATGGAAAACGGTTCGCTTTGGTATCGAGGGTGCTTATCCTCCATTTAGTTGGACTGAAGCAGACGGCTCTTTGAAAGGGTTTGATGTAGATATGGCTAATGCTTTATGTCAAGAGATGCAAGTCGAATGTAAGATTGTGCCACAAGATTGGGATGGGATTATTCCGTCACTACTTGCTCGTAAATACGACGCTATCATTGCGGCAATGTCCATTACTGAAGAGCGTAAGAAAAAGGTCGATTTTACTGGTAAATACGCACAAATCCCTAACAAGTTTATTGCGAAGAAAGGTGCAAACCTCGACTTTTCTAAAGAAGGTTTAAAAGGCGTTAAAATTGGTGTGCAACGTGCAACTACACACGATAAATATCTAACAGATAACTACGGTGATGCGGTTGAAATTGTTCGTTATGGTTCATTTGATGAAGCCTACCTTGACCTAGCTAACGGCCGTATTGCTGCTGTATTGGGTGATGCTTCTGCATTAGAAGAAGGCGTGATCAATAAAGCGGGTGGCGAGGCGTATGAATTTGTTGGCCCATCACTCACTGACGCTAAGTGGTTTGGTGATGGAATGGGTATTGCTGTTCGTAAACAAGACAAAGAATTGACCAAAAAACTTGATGCGGCAATCCAATCTTTACGTGACAAAGGCGTTTACAGCACAATTGCAGCTAAATACTTTAACTATGATGTTTATGGTGAATAAGCGATAGCTTTTTCTTCACCAATTCCTAGCTGCTGGCGCCTAGTTCCAGAAGTACCCAGCAGCTAGATTCCTCAGGGACTAGGAACGAATTATGTTGGATTTACAAGGATATGAAGCCTCGATATTTAAAGGGGCGGTATTAACCATAGAAGTGGCCGTTCTATCTTTGATATTGGCAGTGATACTTGGCATGCTCGGAGCGTTGGCAAAGCTTGCACCATATCGTTGGGCAAGGGCGATCGCGACTCTGTATACGACGATTATTCGTGGTATCCCCGACCTCGTATTGATGATGCTTATTTTCTTTGGTGGTCAAATTCTGTTGAATAATAGCCTTTATTCAATTAACGAGTGGTTAAACAATTGGTTTATGGCAAGCGATCCAAGCCATGAATGGACTTCTTACCTACCAGACTACATTGATGTCAGCCCGTTCGTCGCAGGGATACTGACAATCGGTTTTATTTTCGGTGCCTATATGGCTGAAACCTTCCGCGGTGCAATTATGGCAGTTGATAAAGGCGAGTTAGAAGCAGCTAAAGCGTATGGCATGAGTTCTATTTTGGCATTTAGACGCATTTTGCTACCTCAAATGGTCCGCCACGCCTTGCCAGGGTTCGGTAACAACTGGTTAGTTCTGCTTAAAACGACGGCGCTTGTTTCCATTATTGGATTGGAAGATATGGTCCGGGTCAGTTCATTAGCCGCTGGTTCGACGAAAATGCCGTTCACTTTTTATATGGCTGTCTCAGTGATATTCCTTTTCTTTACCAGTGTATCAACCGGCCTACTCAAATTGGTTGAACGCAAGTTCAGCATTCACACGAGGTAAATATGGACTTTTCCCTTATTACTCAAAGTCTACCTATCTATTTTAGTGGGTTGTGGACAACGGTTTGGCTGGTAGCATTGTCATTGATTATTGGTTTGAGTGTGGCCATACCATTAGCCGTGGCTAGAAACAGCCATAATTACTTTATTAGTATGCCTGCTTGGGGTTATACCTACTTTTTCCGTGGAACACCTTTATTGGTTCAGCTTTATCTCATCTATTACGGCATGGATCAGTTCTTCCCAGTGAAGGATACCCTGTGGGAAAATGCATGGTTCTGCGCACTGGTGGCATTTATATTAAATACATCAGCTTATACCGCAGAAATTATCCGCGGTGCGATTAACGGTTTACCTAAAGGTGAAGTGGAAGCGGCAAAAGCATATGGCATGAGCACCTGGAAAACGTACCGTCGAATCATTTTACCTAGTGCACTGCGCCGTGCTTTACCCGCCTACAGTAATGAAGTGGTATTCATGCTACATGGTTCTGCGGTCGCAGGTATTGTGACCATCATGGATTTGACCGGTGCTGCACGTTTAGTCAATTCGCGCTACTACGCGCCTTTTGAATCATTTCTTACGGCGGGGCTGTTTTATATGGGCCTCACGTTTATTATTTTGTTTTGTTTCAAGCAGGCAGAAAAACGCTTTTTGGCATATTTAAGACCGCTCAGTTAATTAAGGTTTAATGAATGAAAAAGAGCGCTTCGAGCGCTCTTCTGATGATGATTTAGGAAAAAGTAGACCAGATAGGGGCGTGGTCAGACGGTTTTTCAATGCCCCTTAGCTCGTAATCAATGCCGGACTCTTGGCATTTGGCTGCTAAGCTCGAGGTGGCAAGAATCACATCGATACGCAGACCTCTATTATCATCAAAACCTCGAGAACGGTAATCAAACCATGAGAATTGGTCGTTAGTTTCTGGGTGCAATTGACGGAAGGTATCAATCAACCCCCAGTCTTTAAGTGTTTTTAACCATTCGCGCTCTTCCGGTTGAAAAGAACATTTGCCAGTTTTCAACCAACGCTTACGGTTTGGTTCACCAATACCTATGTCTAAATCAATAGGGCTGATATTAATATCGCCCATCACAATGATTTGCTCACTTGGAGAGTGATATTCCGTCAAATAACCCATTAAGTCTTGGTAAAACTGGCGCTTGTATGGGTATTTGGTTTCATGGGCAATATTGTCGCCTTGTGGGAAATAGCCGTTTAATATCGTTACTTTTTCACCTGAATTATCTTCAAATGTCGCGATGATCATTCGTTTTTGATGGTCTTCATTATCGGTAGGAAAACCTTTTTGAACAGAAATTGGCTGCTTTTTGCATAGCATAGCAACACCATAGTGCGCCTTCTGACCATGAAAATAAACGTGGTAGCCCATCGCTTCGACATCTTCAATTGGAAAGGCTTCATCATGAACTTTGATCTCTTGGAGACCAATAACATCAGGTTGATGTTTATCGATGATAGCTTGTAGCTGATGCAAGCGTGCTCTCAACCCATTGATGTTAAAACTAATGACTTTCATTGCTGATCCTTTCGTTGGTCTGTTAAAGAAGATGTTACCATTTAGAAACGTGAGGACAAGATGAAAACCTAGTAAACAGTGCATATAGTAAACAGGTAAGTGGCTCCTGAGTTTTCTGTTAACATTTTTATAAACTTACGATTGATCTCTTGGGTGAATATGGTCTAATTTAGTTGAATCATTCACTCTTTAAAAAATTAAGCTGACGCAAACATAGGGATGTTGTATGCGAACACTATCGGTTCAGTGGAAAATTACACTTTTGGCAGGCTTTTGCTTGTTGATCACTTCACTATCACTCATTGGTTTCTCGGTTTATAACGCCGTTAATAACCAGCATATTATTAAGCAGCAAAGTTCCGACTCAGTAACCATTAAGTCACAACAACTGCTGCAGACACGTGCATTACTCAATGCAACCGAAGTGTCGGAATACCTAAATGAGGCGATGTTTAGAGCAGAAATGCTGGCAGCGAATGCCCTGTTTTTTAAAACCAATACCGAAGAGAACTTTGGTGAAAGTGAAGTGCTACGTACGGCACTTGATGAAATGGTGCGCAAGTCAGTTGTGGGTTTTTCAAGTATTCAAGGAGCTTACCTTGTATTTAAGCCCGATATGCTCGACGGGGAAGACGCAAACTATGAAAATGCTGCTTATGTAGGTTCAAATGAAATTGGTCGGTTTGCAGCCTATTGGCTAACGGCAGCTAATGGTGAAAATGTTGTTGCCAATGTATTAAGTGAACAAGCGTTAAAAGATGTGAAAGAGAGCGAACGATTTGCTTGTCCATTATCTAATGCCGAAACCTGCATTTCCTCGCCAAGAATGATTCAAAATGACGATGGTTCCTTTCTCTCTTCTTCAATATCTGTGCCTATTTTGATCGACGGCTTGCCGATAGGGTTTTTTGGTATTGACCTAACACTCACTCCATTAGTTGATATTGCTTTAGGTTCTGACCGCAGTCTCTTTGAAGGTAACGGCAAAGTATTCATTACCAGCGCAGAAGGCTCGTTGATCGCGAGTGATGATTCATCGCTCACATTAGGTAAACCATTATCTAGCGCTGTTTTGACGGCTCGGGAAATGCAAGAGTTTCGCGCTAGCCAAAAGGTACAGGCGAAATGGAGTGAGGATGGTCAATGGCTAACTGTTTTTGCTCCAATTAATGTTGCTAACCAAACGTGGGGAGTGATATTTGAAATGCCTAAAGCGAGTGTATTGGCAGATGCGAGTCAACTCGATCAAATCATTACTCAGCAAGTAGAGAGGGGCGTTCAAACTGAACTGCTGGTGGGTACTATTTTAGTGTTACTTGGTTTAGGTGTTATTGCGTTAAGTGCCGCTAAAATAGTAAAACCAATTAGAGAAGTAGCATTACGTTTACAAGATATTGGTTCAGGAGAAGGGGATTTAACTCAACGTCTTGTGGTGACGTCACAAGATGAAATTGGCCAACTGGCAAATGGGTTTAATCAATTCTTAGATAAATTGCAGTCGATCATTCAACAAGTGATCGAAACGGCTAATCAAGTGGCTCAAACGACAGATCAAGCACGCAACGCAGCTGTACAAACACGCAGTAGTAGCGAGTCTCAGTTTAAAGAGATGGATTTAGTCGCTACCGCCTCTGAAGAGATGACGCAAACGGCCAGTCTTGTGGTGCAAAATGCTGAAGCTGCGGTTAATGCGGCTTCTCAAGCCAATAATTCAGCATTGGTTGGTCAGGAGGTGATTCGCGCCTCTGAAGCTGAAATGCATAAGCTTGTGGTACGGATGAGCGATGCGGTTCCGGTCGTAGAAGAACTCGCACGCAACAATGCCAATATCACCGAAATTTTAACGGTCATTGAAGGTATTTCAGAGCAAACCAACTTGCTCGCTTTAAACGCGGCAATTGAAGCGGCTCGCGCTGGAGATCAGGGACGAGGTTTTGCAGTGGTTGCTGATGAAGTACGTAACTTAGCGCAACGTACTCAAGATTCGGTCGGAGAGATCCGCCAAGTTATCGAAAAGGTGCAGCAAGGCACGAAAGGGGTCGTCGAGGTTATCCAGCAAGGTAATGAATTGGCAAATGGTACGGCTGATCAAGTGCAGAAAGCGGTTGCCGAGTTAAGTACAGTTTTTGAGTCAATCTCTGCCATTAATGACATGAACAGCCAGATAGTGAAAGCGGCTGAAGAGCAGCAAGCGGTGTCAGGGGAGGTTAACCAAAACTTATCGAATATTCGTGATTTAAGTGCGCAAATACTCGAAAGAGCCGGTGAGTCAGAATCGGTCGGCTCTCAGATCAGTGCGCTTTCTGCTAAGCAGCAGCAATTGGTTGGGCAATTCAAAGTTTAGCGTTAAGCACATTAAGCTAAAAGGAGCGAGTTCTCGCTCCTCAATTTTTATTTGCTTCAATCTTACGCAATAAATCTTGTTGTACGATTTGCATGGCAGCTAGTGCTATCTCTGGCGCGATTTCATTGCTTTCAAGCAAATAAATGAGGTCAACGGCGAGCTTAACCTCTGCGGGTGCGGTGTCTAAAGCTGAGTCCATGTTATTGGTTTTTCTCTCTGAAGGTGATTTGTTTTTCAATTTTTGCTTTTGCTTCTTGGCAGCGTTTAAGGCGTTGCTCGGCGGTTATCAATGCCTGTTGTGCTTGTTGCTGATTAAAGGCAGAGGCTTGTCGCAAACTAAGTTCTTTATCTCTGACCATATCCATCAAACGTCGCTCCCACTCTTGGTGCTGTGCAAGCTCTTGATATAAGGCATTAATTGGTTTTCGGTAGTAGCTACTATGTTTGGGTTCGCTTTTTCTAATTGATAGGGTAGAGATTTCTCTTTGTATCGCTGAAATTTGGGCCAGTAAACGTTCGGTCAGGTATTCGGCGCGTTGGCTTGTTAAACGATTCGTTTCTTGCTCGCGCATGATGGAATCATAAGTCGACTGTGTTTCCAGCACACAAGGTACTAATAAATGAGCTTTGCAACGAAACAGTCGCTCATCGAATAAAACGTGGTGATGTTCACCGCGAGAACGGTCAACTTGCGCAGCCTGCTGTTTAAGCTCGTCGATTAAGGTCTTAAGCTTTGAAAAATGATTCATAAGGTGACAAACCATGCGTCATAGGCGAGTTTAAGCGCGAGAACACTGACCACGCTAACAAATACAGGGCGAATAAATTTAGCCCCAAAGCGAATGGCGGAATGTGCGCCAACAAATGCTCCAGCCATTAAGCAAACCCCCATGGTTAGGCCTAAAACCCAATCGATATGGCCCAATATAGCAAAAGTCACCAATGAGGTAAGGTTACTGGTGAAATTCATCGCCTTTGCCAACCCAGAAGCAAGTAATATATTCAGTCGATACAAAGCCATTGAACTAACGGTCCAGAATGCCCCCGTCCCTGGGCCGGCAAGGCCGTCATAAAACCCTAGTGTTACGCCTTGAATATATTGTTTCTTATGCAAAGTCGGGCAAGGTTGCGGGCTGACATTTTGCTTCGCATCTGGCGTTTTATGCCAAATCGTATAAACCGCTGCCGCCAAGATAATCAGTGGTAGCACTTTTTGTAGCCAATCAGTACTAATGGCATCAACCGCAAAGGTGCCAATAACCGCGCCAATAAACGTCGCCACAAAGGCTCGTAGCCAGCAGCGAGGTTGGAATAGCTTTTTGCGGTAGTAGGTGAAAGCTGCGGTCGATGAAGCAAAGGTAGCGGCTAGCTTATTAGTACCCAATGCAATGTGTGGTGGTAGACCAATAGACAGCAATGCAGGTACGGTTAGCATGCCGCCCCCGCCTGCGACAGCATCAATAAACCCCGCCACAAAGGCGACGAGTGCTAATACAACCAACATGGTTGGTTCAACAAGTTCCATGAATAAAATAGGCCCTAAGTTATTGGATAAAAAGGCGCAAACTTGAAGCCTTAATTAATATTCGATATTTCGTTTAAAGGGTGGCAAAGAGTCGAGTAGTGACTTGCCATAGCGTTTGGACACAATGCGTCGGTCAAGGATGACGACTCTACCAGAATCTCTTTCTTTACGCAGCAATCTACCCACTGCTTGAATCAGCTTTTTGCTGGCCTCTGGCACGGTAATTTGCATAAAAGAGTTTCCTCCCCGTTTTTCAATATATTCTGCATGCGCTTGCTCGACGGGGGAAGTCGGAACAGCAAAAGGTATTTTAGTGATCACCAAGTTTTCTAACAGCTCTCCCGGTAAGTCCAAACCTTCGGCCACCTTCACACATCTATTGTTCTGAATAGTGAGAAACCCTTGAAGATATAGGCAGTTTTGATTTTCACACCTATTATGCCCTAAACTAAGTCAAAAGTGAGAATTCACCATTTTATTTCACACCTTTTATGGCTGCCACCTCGACGCTTACGGTGTCTTGAAGCTCATAAACTCGATACATGAGGGTGTTGTTGATAGTTTCAAGCTTATCAACTTTGGCTTTAAGCTCTGCAACTTGTGCATAGTATTTTTTTTTAAGTTTCTCTTCGTCCTTACACTTATTTCTCCATTTATCTTCCGGGGATATTGACGTAGCAATTGATGAGGTATTAACCTCATCATTATTCTGAGCGTCTAGGCATTCTAGCCATTCTAGCCATTCTAGCCATTCTAGAGCTTTGTTGTATTCGTCTATGGCTGGTTGAGCAACATTGTCAATGAAAGGTTTGAATTTGTGAATGTAGCTGCGTCCATACCCTGCTTCATTATTTATTTTGTTTAGCGTGATTCCGCCTGTTGCTTTGACTCTTTTTTGGGTTCCTGCGAGCAGACGATTCAATGCCTCATTTAAGCGTTCAATTGCTTGTTTACTCATAAGTTTTCCTTTTTTTTGGAAAGGGATGTCTATACTTTCTATCTGCTTTTGAAAGGAGGGAGGGGCTTCGGGAGCATGTCTTCAAGCTCGTTTGCTCAATATGATTTTTCTATTTCATAGCTTTCAGCGATAGCGGTTATCTGAGATGTGTAATACATTTCACCTTAGTACCAGATTTGATTTTGGTAACTAGTTTTCAGTGAACCGTGCATTTTACGTAACGCTCTGTAAAGCAATAATTTCTTCAGTAAACGCTGTGTAATTAATGTTGTGCACTTGAAGTGTTGACTCACCAATTTGTATCTTGATTTTTAGTCCAGCGAGTATTGAGCTTTTTAACTTGTCACCAGAATTAAGGGCGCGAAACTTCTTGATTAGTCTTAATCTTTGTTTCGCCACTTCTTTAGCTCCTTTATCTGTGACCACTTTGTGCTCGCATTCTGTTTTCTCTGCCCTAAATGGCAAGGTTCCGCATAGTCGATCACAAGTTGCATTGGTACAATATGCACCAGAGGGTAGCTGAACAATTGTAAAGTCACCTGATCTGATATGTGCTTCGATTTCATCTAAGGTCATCAGAACACTTTCTCCCTCTTCAAGTTGCTTAAATCTATCTTTTTGAATTGCCTCACCTTGTTTACCACTGAGATTTTCACTTCTGTTGAATATATCATCGTAAAGTTCGATTCCAAGTTCGATCCCAGCCTCTTTCAACTCATCAAGCAGGTCAGTATCTAGCATTAGATCATTCATTTTACTTAGCACAGCATTATTGGCATAGTAATCGCTCATATTAAGGTTTTGGTGCTTATACTGAAACTTAATACCTTGAGCTGAACCAAAACCATACCGAACAAAAAACACAGCAAATGTTCTTCGAAAAGTGTGCGAAGTAATGCGTTCAAATGGCCTATTTAAGGCGAGCTGTCCTTCTCGACTCGGGTTTAGTAAATCAAATGTATCAATATCTTCTTGCGTATGTTTATAGCCAAGCCTCGGTAAGTATCTCTTGATTGATTCGGTGATAGTGTTGATATATGTAAAGTTGTTAGATTTCTGTTCGAATAGAGATGGTGCAATGAAAGAAGAATTTAATTGTTTTCTCATGTGCTCAATGCTTTCCTTTGAGATATTCCCTTCTTCTTCCATGTCTTTGATTTTCTGCTCGTAACATTTCCGAGTTGATTCCATCATGTCGTAAGCCAGCTCTAATGCTTGTAGTGCAATAGGGTGGGATTGCCATGTCGTGGTTTTAGGCTTACCGTTGTGACTTTTACTGGTCTCTCCCTGCAATACGATGATTTCTTTGCCATTAACAGTTATGTTTTTATAGTTAGATTTGTTGAAGCTCAATACCTCGCCAATTCTAGCGCCACTGAATGCTAGGACAACAATGAGGCAGCTAGTCATTATTTCCCCTAGTTTTAAACCTTTAATGTCGGGCCTAAAATCTGGAATTTCATGATCAATATTTTGAACTGCTTTGGTTACCCTAGCCTCGATAGCCGCTCTGTTCATTGATAGTGTTTTGCCTTTATGTGAATATCGGTCAAAATTTAGACGTTCACCTGCTTCCCCACGACGTTTGATGTTATAAGCTGCTTCCATCACCTGAGAAATAATATGCCGATACTCGTGATATGCAGCGATAACGCCTAGAGCGTGATTAAGGATTGTCTGCAACATCACGGGTGGAAGAGCTATGTGTTGTTGTGTTTTCTTCGGCGTAGATGCTTGCTGATATATTTTGTCACCATCAATATAGGTAATTATAATTCCAGATGCCGTAAGTATATTCAGCGTAGAGATTACGGTAGTCAGTTGGTGGTATGAAAAGCGACAATTTTTCAACGTTCGAAGAAAAGATTTGAGAACATTTCTATCTTCTAATGTTGACCAGTCAGTGCTATTGAGGCTGGCAGCAATCCGAGCTAAACCCATTTTTTTATCATCTATCCATTTTGATGATGGCGATTGAGACTCTGTTTGCTTTTTATAATGATATAAGTGGTAGAGGGTATCTTGAACACTTTGAACAAACTCCGCAGGTATTGATCTAAACGAGACTTTAGAGGCATTTGCTTTGTGTGTGCTGTATGACGTACTTGTAGAGAAGTCCCACTCCTCAGTGTAGTAAGGCTTGTCATGTAATGAGTTAATTAAATCACAAGGCTTTATTAAAAAAGCTGTAGTTGACTTTTGTAGAGGAGTGATCTGTTCTTGAACTTTGTCGTTGTTTGTGTTGTAGGTCATACTCAGAATGTCTCCAACAGATCAATTAGGCTATAGCCATCGCTATATAGAGGGTGAGGCTCATTGTTGTGTTGACTTTCAGCTATTGAAAAGTTCTTTGGAGAGCGCTCTTTGAATTTTTTTAGGATTGATTCCACGGTGTTGCATATTTTGTGAAACTTATCTGTTGGGAGTGAATTTATTGATGGATATTCCTTCATTTCTTTTAATGTGTCATTGAAAGAGAGCATTAACCAGATATCTTCAACTGCGGCGACTAATCGGTGGTGTACGCACTCAAAACAGCTTAGAAAGTCTGTACAAGCAAGTTCATTATTATTCGTTCTAACACCTTCTTTTTCTAAATTTTTTTTGATTACGTCAGCAGAACCTTGAGTTGAATCTTTGCAGCGAGTACCTACTGTAGTCAGCTTATCATTGCCTCTATCTTTTAACTTTTGATACTCATATTCCGTCAGCACATCTCTAAATTCATACTTTGCTTCCTTTATCGACTCTTCAGGCTCTTTATTGCAAGTTGCTATATCGTACATTGCCGTATGCGCGGCTGCTATGTTCCTGCGTTGCTCATTCTTATTGCCGTCACCATAGCTTGCCGAAAGAACTTTAACAGAGTTATTTGATGACATTGATACCAGCCAGATATCTTGCGTTACTTTTAAGAGGGTTTCTATTTTTGTTTGCCTGAGTATAGAGGCATTCACTTTGGGCAACCCTAATAATCCCATTAACTCATTTAGTTTTTTTTGTGGAGCTAGTTGCCCCGTTTCTACAAAACCTTTTGTTTCCCCATCTCTTGTATGCCAAGGGAACAGCCAGTCAGTGTTAGTTTTTGCTTGAACTTTTTTTGCTATCTTCACCCAAGAGTGGAAGAACGATTGAACGTGAGGTTTAAAACCTATCGCAGTGTCGAACTTCAGGTACTTAGCACGTGCTTTCGTCATATCAAAGTAAGCTTTTCCGTTCATTTTATTGCAAAACCTCACATCACTAAGCTTTAGATTTAGAATTGGTGTGCTGTTTTGTCCTGTGAGGCAATAAGTGATGATTACTGCAAGACGACTTAAATGATTGAAAAAAGGTTGATGTCCGTATTTCCGGTGGAACACAGCAGTCTTGAAGAGGTTTTTCTTCTTTTCTTCTTCCTCAATGCTCCATGCATTAGCTTTCGCAGCTTCATTGAACAATGTTTCGTCCCAAATTGGATTAAGCTCAGGATATGTTCCGTCATTGATATGTTTGGTATAAGTTTTGAATGCTGCAAATAATCTTTTCAAAGTAGGTCGTAACGCATCGCCTACATCAATGCCTTCGTAATGGCTTGTATCTTTTTTTATTCCTTTGATCGATTTGAGTTTTTTAGCCTCATCCTCTCGACCAAGAGCCTTAAGCATGAAGCTTATTGTTTTTTTAGCCTCGTTCCACGAACTTTTCTTTGCTTCGTTTTTGCTAACACAAAGCTCCCAATGCTCCATGTAGGATTCGTATAAAACTTTGTGGAAGAAGTCGCCATCAACAGCCGTTAAATTTCTTTCATCTAGCCATCTTAGGTAGTATTTTAAGCCTCTGAACCTTGTCTGCTTGGTTATGTTGAAATTGGGTTTCATAATTTTATATACTTGACGAACAAATGCCTCTCTCCCCATCGGGATATAGTCTACACCTTTAATTTTGTTCCCTACTTGGTTGAAGTTAGGGGCATTTTTGAAATTTAGCTGAATGAAATGACAATTATAGGTACATTTCAGAATCATATCTTCGACTCTTAATGGTTCCACTGTAGACTCTTCATCATCAAAGATATCATCAACTTGAAGTGGCTTTCTTCGACTCATCTTAGTTCCTTTGTAGAGCGAATATATTGTTAGCTCATGGTGATTTTCCTAGTGAGCCAAGGTTTGTGGTTGAATCGCATCACCTAGTAATTCATCTTCAAGGTCTTTAAATACGTCAAGGTAATCGAGTATATCTTCCCAAATTTCATCACCAGTTGGATGATCTTCTGCGATCTGTAGGTATAGTAATGTTGTCTCTAAATCTTCATGGCCTAGGCATTCTGAAACAATTGCTAGCGCCTGCTCAGCATCCTTTTTTTTCAAAAGCATACGAAATAAAGCCACTGCAAAAGTCGATCTTAAGTTATGCACAACTGCGTCCTCGATGCTCTGTGCTAAGTTGATGCTTGCGGTTTTTCTTATTTCACCCCATCGAGTATTTATTTCTGTTAGTTTCAAGAAGAACGGTTTACCTGTTGCACTCAAAAAGAGGTAAGCCTTGTTTTCGTCAACCCCATCTTTAGAATCAAAGAACGCGTCATCTCCTTCTTTTCGTTTTTTTTGACACAGTTCTTTAAATTTCTTCAATCTTCTTTCGTAACGTTCAGATTTTGTGTAATTGTATAAAGTCAACATTACTGAACTGGGTATTATTGTTCTCCGGTTTTTATTTACTCCTGCGACCCCTTTTGTTAGTGATCCGTATTCATCTCCAACCCCAAGACGGAGCATTGGTTTTTTCATATCAGGACAAGTAATCTGTCCAATATGCAAGCTTGCACCTTCTTCTTTTCTAAGCCCCGTGAATCTAAGTAGTATGAAAAAAAGACAGTATTCTTCGGAAAGTTTTGTCATTTTTTCCCGCCCTTTAACGAGCTTTAGAACTCGTTTCGTTTTAGTTAAGATGTTCTCTACCTCTTGCCAGCTTCTATTCGCAAGAGGCTTTAGTTCACGTCGTGAGTTAGGGATACTGCCACCATCATTTTTCATTGGTTTTGCAAAGGTAAGTTTCAAATCGGATGATTGAACAGAGAATGAGTATCTTGAATTCATGTTCGTACCATCACTATGTAAGGAAATGATAAACGATTCGTGCTTGAACGGAGGGTTGTTAAATCGTATCCCTTTCCTAAGAAAGTGGTTGTAGAATTTCACAACCCGTCGCATGTATGCAGTGCATAGTGATTGACTTAATCCAGACCCAGACTGACCTTCCTTTTTTAAGCTAGCGTGGTACATATAGGTAGCACGGTGATTAGTTCTAATACCAAATTTGTTCCATTCTGGTCGAGGTGGATGAAGTAGCTCATCATAATCGTCATTGTTGTATTTTTTGTCCCAAGCAGCTTGTACATCCAATATAAAAGAGAAGTAATGGATGAGTGCTTTAGAGTCTTGAGCAGAATCTTCAATTCCATCCTCAATATGTCTAAAAAGGATGTATTCATTTACATGATCCATAGGTTGATAAGAAATAATGTTACTTTTCTTATCCCTACCAACAAGATTCAAGAAGATAATATGTTTGATGTGCACATATGCTGACTTGTCCTTGGAATAGACAATCTGCATCTTACGTTTCTCATCTCGAACTACTAATGGTTTCTTGTAAGTGAAGTTCTTTATTCCTGTTGACTCAATTTTGTAAGTTATATCAGTCATTTTTCTAACCTAGTGATGACTATCTTTTAGAGTCTTAAGTTTTATCTGTTGCTGTAAAACTTCTCTTACTTTGGATAACTCTGAATACCCTAGATCGCCACAAAATCTGCTCATTTCGTTTTCCACTAGGTGAATGAGTATCTCCAATTGCTCTTTAGTTAGGGGTAATCTCATGCTTGAATCATCCACTTTAAGTCAATGTGGCATACTTACTCATGCCACTCATTACAATATGTATAGCATGAAAATTGAGTATTGTGCAACGTCATAAGTTGTTGATTTTTAAATACTTAAATTTAGATTAGTGCAAATAAAGAACAATGACGGTCAGGCATTTTTCGGTTAAAGTAATCGCTTAATGACACTCTAACTCAGAGTCACATAAGAGCCAAAATTAGGGTTTTAGATTATGAAAAAGATATTACCAAACCTAGAAGAATTTAGATTGAACGGGACATCACACCTAGTAGTCGATCCTAGTACGCTGCCTGTTGACGTTTTGGCGGCACTAGAGAGGTATATGCGAGGTAGAACTGTCAGTCATCCTGTTTATATATACATACAGGATTGGGTGGGGTTTTGTGGTGCAGTGGAAAGAGGTGACGTTAGTATTTAATGCAACTCGCAACTAAGGGGGTGTATCGAGGTATTGTGACCACTTCTTAGTTGCTTAAAAAGTGGCGGAAATGACTGATCGGAATGGGACAAAAGGCAAACTACGTAAAAATCTCGAACTTTAATGTCCACCGACAAGTGCTACTCATTCAAATACAACTCTGCCATCCCATCTAAACGGTTTTTTACTTCTTTCCAGTTCGGCATAACACTGGTTAGCAAGCGCCAGAATTTTTCGCTGTGGTTATGCTCAGCGATGTGGCAAAGCTCATGGAGGATCACGTAGTCAATGCAATCTTTAGGCGCTTTAATGAGGTGTGGGTTCAGCATCAAGTTGCCTTTAGCCGAGCAGCTTCCCCATTGTTTACTCATGGGAAGAACACGAAAGCTTGGGATACCATCAACCCAAGTGGCTTGCGGAAGTAATTCAGATAAACGCTCATGGAAAATACGCTCCGCACGTGCCTTGTACCAATTACGCACTAATGCTCGAACCATGGCTGTTTTGTCATCGTTAAACCGAGTTAAGGTGACCAGTAATTTACCGCGAGTCATTTTTACAGTTGGTAGTGCTTCGGCATCTTCCACGATCTTCAATACGTAACGACGACCAAGGTAGAACTGCATCTCACCGCTTACATAGTGCTTAGGCTGAACGTATTCCAAGTGACTGCGGAAGTCTTTCAATGCATCGTAAATCCACGAAGCACGCTTCATCACAGCTTGGTGAATGTCGTTACGCTCTGCATCTTCTGGGGCAGTAATCACCACTTCACAATTGGGGTGAACCTTGATGGTAATTTTACGTTTCTTACCGTCTAAATGAGGTTTGCGGACGACTTCGTAACACAAAGCTTCGTCGCCATAGACGAAGCTGTATTCTTCTTTGTTGCCTTCACTGGAGCTTACCGACGTCATTAATGATGCCCTGACACGCCAAGGCGGGTAATTTTTATAACATCAGTAATAATGGCTTGGGTTTTATCCATACCTATCGCTTTGAATAACACAGGGATTAACTTACGTCGGATCTGATTCTCTATTTCTTGAGGATTAATGGAAAACTCAGCAACAGCGGCGGTAACGATTTCATCGATTTGCAACGCATAGTTAAAGCACTCATCTTCTGACAAAACATGATCCCCTAAATGATGAGGGAATAGGCCATAGAACGCCTGTACGTGTCGTTTTATTTTTGGATCAAGCTCTGCGAAGCGATCCGTCGGTATGCCTTTCACATCGCGTTCTTTTACCTGCTCTTCAAAATCAGCAAATAGCAGGTACTGTTTTACAGGCGCATCGAACATCTCTTTTGCTTGTTGAATTGCTTGCCTAAGCAGTTTCGAGAAGTATTCTTGGGCATACGGGTCATCGGCAAGGTCTTGTTCGATCATTTTAGTAACACGACCAGTGATCTTATCTTTTTGGTTGCGAGCTTCATCGTCGGTGAGTTGCTCTGGCTTAATATCCTTACCCATGTTTCCGACTAGATAAGCGCCTTTTGACTCTTCAATTTCAACACCCGCAATATGCTTATCCAGCATGGTGCGAATATTTTCAGCATACACATCGTAATCAATAGTTTCTTCGGCATCTTCACGAACTTGCTTACGTAATTCAGCCATGGACTTTAACGTCTTTTTATACAAATCACGCCTATCTAGACCTGAGTTTGAATCAACGGTATCGAAGCTTTTATCTTCAAAGTAAGTTGCGGATTGCAGAGCCACTTTTAAACAATTTGAAAAAGCTGTGAGCGTAGAGTAGAAGTCATCACGTTTTTTCTGGTTGGTATCGGTAAGCTGTCCATCAATGGTGTCAATTTTCGGAGCGAGCACTTGGCGCAGTGCTGGGCCATCTTGTTTGTTGGGTACTTCGGCAAAAATCGCCCACAGCTCACTGTATAAACCGGGTAGTTTTTTGTATTCCGTATCCATACGATTATAAAGACCTTTTAAGTCTTCAATATCGAAACCACCTTGAGTACGCTCGGCAAGATCTTGATAGTCGGCAATGGTCGCATCCAACTCTTTTAAAATGCCACGGTAGTCGATGAGGTAACCGAACTCTTTCTTCTGATGCAGACGGTTTACCCGAGCAATGGCTTGGATCAGGTTGTGTTGCTTAAGTGGCTTGTCGATGTAAAGCACTGTGTTCTTTGGCTCATCAAAGCCTGTCAGTAGCTTATCAACCACGATCATGATGTCTGGGCCATCATCCTTACCGAACTCTTCGATAATATGTTTAGTATAAGCTTTCTCATCTTGACCAAAATCAGAGCTGAGGACATTCTCTTTCCACCAATTCTGAACGATATCCGTGCTTTCGCCATCTACTGTATCGTGCCCCTCACGCGTATCAGGCGAAGACATAGCAACAACCGAGGTTACCTTGCCTATTTTATCGAGAAGCTTCTTATATTGGATGGCAGAGGCCTTTGAATCGCAGGCTAGCTGTCCTTTTAAACCTTGGCGTTTGAAGTTTTGGAAATGGTCAGAAATGTCATGGGCGATTAAATGGATCCGCCCCTCGGTTTGATAGATCTGACCTTTCTGAGCGAACTTCTTCTTCAAGTCTGTACGCTGTTTTTCGGTCAGCTTATCGGTAATGCGATCAAACCACGCATCTAACGCTTTATCGTTGGTGCTTAGCTCTGGTACGCGCTCTTCATATAAGAGTGGCGTGACGGTTTTGTCTTCCACAGCTTGCTGCATGGTGTAGGAATGGATGATCTTACCAAACTTATTTTCAGTCTTGTCGTCCTGTAACAGCGGAGTGCCAGTAAAGCCGATATAAGCAGCTTTCGGAAGAGCTTGCTGCATACGAATGTTGTTCTCACCGTTTTGACTACGGTGGCCTTCATCAACTAGCACAATCATATCTGGGCTATCGTTGTAACATTCTTCTAACTCAATCGCTGTACCAAATTTATTGATGATGGAGAAGATAATACGCTCATTCCCTTTACTGATTTGCTCGGCAAGGCGTCGGCCTGTTGTTGCCATTGAGGCTTTACGATCTTTTTCTGATAGCGCACCACCAGAGGCAAAGGTACTCGCTAGTTGGTCTTCTAAATCAACACGGTCGGTCACGACTACTACTCGGCATTTAGCCAGTTCTTTAATCCATATGAGTGCCTTCGATAAGAACACCATGGTAAATGACTTACCTGAACCCGTGGTATGCCATATCACACCACCATTACGCGCCC
Source organism: Vibrio sp. 1180_3 (assembly GCF_029478545.1). NCBI lineage: Bacteria > Pseudomonadati > Pseudomonadota > Gammaproteobacteria > Vibrionales > Vibrionaceae > Vibrio > Vibrio sp. 1180_3. The sequence continues at coordinate 41,544 of NZ_SJFM01000016.1, read as the reverse complement.
CCTTCTCATCAAAAGAGGTGACACGTTCAATCAAGGCTTTGATGCCGAATACTTGCTGATAACGAGCAACGATTTTACCTGCTTTTTTATCAAACAAGGTGAAGAGCTGAGTCATTTCCAGTAGTCGGTCATGACGCAGTAGTGAAACCAATAAGCGGTCTTGGTCTGTCACCACTAAGTTACCGCCAGCGACTAAAGACAGGTATTCGTCACGAACTTTAGTTGGTCGATGACCAAAGATTCTATCTAGGCTGGTTTGCTCAAGAGGTTTATTCTTTAAGCGCTCAAAAGTGGCTTCGGTGATCTCTTCTTCTTTCCACTTTGCCCAGAACTTACTTGGCGTTCCGCACGTTCCGTATAAACCTTCGTGACCATTTACTGACAGTAATAGTTGGCTATAAGCAAATAAGTGTGGGATTTCATCGACCTTTTGATTGCGAATATTTTGCGAGATACCTTCAGCGACGGTCGGCTTACCCCCGTGAGACGAATCAGGACGTTTAGCTTCAATCACTACCCAAGGTAAGCCATTTACAAAACAAACAATGTCTGGAATGCGGTTGGCAGTACCATGAGCATTTTCAACGACAAGTTCTTCAGTAAAGTGAAACTGGTTATTGTTAGGTGTTTGCCAGTCAATGACATTGATAGTTGGGTTGGCTTTCTTGCCATCAACAAACTCGGTTACGCCAATGCCATAGGTCAAAGCGTTATAGAGTTTTTCATTCGCTGCTTTCAACCCTTCATTCATCGCTGGGTTCGCTAACTCGTGGACAATTTTGTCGATAGCCGCTTCTGATAACTGGTGATCTTTGCCCATGAATGAGTAGGTTTTGTGTTTCAACACATCACGTAAAACGTCAGGCAAAATCACCGTGGAGAGGTTGCCACGCTTAACAACGCATTCGCTCGGAGGAATGAATTGATAGCCAAGATTGGTGAGCAAGGTTAACGCTGGGATTTTGGCGCTTTGCTCTTCACGGAAGTTGGGGATATTTTGTTGTTCCATTAAGATTCAACTCCTCTACTTTGTGTAGATTTGTCTGCTTTTAATGTAGGGCGGATCTCTTTTTCAAATTGATCCATTATTTGTAATTTATGTGCCACTTTCTTACGCATAGTGTCTAAACTGTGTTCTTCAAACCGTGCTTTGTAACAACGGCATGTATCACTCACTTCATTCCATACCTGACCACAATCTTGTTCGCGATAGTGTTCATCAGCAATTTTTCGATCGTCATTATTATCAATGTCATCACAATAATAATTAATACAAAACGATTTACCTTTTCGCCCATCTAAAAATAGAACAACATCAGATTCAGTCGGCCAGTCTTGGTAAGCAAAACGTATAGCTGGATAGCCGTACCAATGAACCACTTTTGAATGCAGGCCAACACCCAAATCGATTTGTAGTTGCTGCTGTAAGCTTTGCTGATACAACTGAATCGTACTGACTTTCGTCTCTTGTAGTTGTTTTATTTGATGTAAGTTGTCCAATACGAAGTCAAGCGTATCTAATGAGAGTTGTGGTTGAGACATAACGTTTTCCAAATGCAGTGAGAACTCACGCAGTAAAATAAGCCACTTATTCATTGGCTGTTCAATAAAATGGTTAGCTAACTTATCTTTCAATGAATGGACAAAAGAGTCGTAGCTGATTCCATTCCAAAGCATCAATTCTTTAGGTATGTTTCCATCTAGAGAGAGGATGACAAGAAATTTCTTCTTCCCTTGAAATCGTTGGGAATTTTGCTTGTACACAAAGTTTTCGTATTCAGAAAAAGGGTTATTCTTTTCATGGTAGATTTTGTTTTCTATCACCATAACCCACTCATCACTTTCTAGTAACAAATCAAGACGCTTACCTTTTTGAGTTTGAACCTCTCTTTCTGGCGGAAGCGATAACGAACAATCAATATCATTAATGCTTTTCGGTAAAGAATTAATTAATGCTTCTAGTACGAGTGTTCCTAACCCATGAGCCGCTTTATCATCTAAAAAAAATGCCAATATGTCAGTAGTCGGGTTTTCGTAATAGCCTTTGCTGCCAATGCTAAAAATAGTTGGCTCCGCCACTTCAAACGGTGCAAGTTGTTTTAATTTTTTAAGCAGTTGATCAAACTGTGAGAGTTTTGTGTCCATACCTAGCCTTATATTTTTAATTATTTGCTTGCTCAGTAGCTGACTCTAACGTTCTTCCTTGGTGATCATGCAAGGTCACACCTTTATCTGTTTTCCAATCAACCCAGCCATTTGATGAACCAAGAAGTAAGAAACACGAAGCACCGCTTGGGGTTTTAAATAGGTAGTCGCGTTCAAATACAAAACGGTCGCTATTTTGAGATATAACATTTTTGGTTAGCAGCTCGTCTCGTTTTTCGTAAAATCGTGGTTCGGTTTTACGCTTGGTTTTCATTGGGGCAGAAGAACCTTTAAATACCACCATACCCTCATTGGTATAAACACCTTCAGCCCTAACACCCGAACGATTACAGACAAATGTTTGCTCGTCCTTGATATTGCTCACTTCAGTCAGCGGTTCGAAAATCGGATAACCCAAGGTTGCTAGAAGTAGGCTGCCAATATCATGGATTTCATCGCAATCGGCTTTGAGAGGGATAGGCGTATGCGGCTTTTGCCCGCCATTTCCATTGAGTAGTTCGTAGCGTTGGCTCGCTTTCGCTTTTTCAATAGACAAGGACTCCAAGTACAGCACATGGGTTTGGGTTAGGTTGTTGGTGAGAGAAACTAAGACTAATGCTCGCTCCCAGTCTTTAGTCTCACTTTTATGGTGCTGCATTAACCGAGACCCCACATCACCAGATTGACCGATGTAGCATTCGTCTTTGTTGTCACCAGAGACAAGAAAGTACAACCCTACTTGTTTGGATTCCGGCATATTAACAAACTCGACCATTTCACTGCGTGGCACTTCAATTAAGCGAATGATTGAAGTGGTTTGCTCAGCAATACGAATACCCGATGGATCTCCACTAGGTAAAAATATCTGGATGGTGCGAGGTCTTTTATTCATTATGCGACTTCCATATCATCAACTTTCACACGACGCTTACCAGTCAACAACTGTTGCATCAATGCCTTCTTTTCTTGCTTTAAGTGAGCGAACTTAGCTCCGAGCACTTCTATTTCTTTGTCGGCAGCGTTTAGCACTGAGGCGATTTTTTGTTGCTCGACCTCTGAAGGATAAAGCACAGACACACTCTCAATCGCTTTTTTTTGAATATTTGGTAAACCTGAACCAACTCGCAGCGACATAATTCTACGTTCGCTAAATTTCAAATACTGGTACAAATATTCAGCATCAACCGTAACATTAGTTAGGTTGTAACAGTGACCTCCACACCAAAAATCTACTTTTTGGAAATCGGTGTAACCACATGAGTTCCCACCTTCACTGATGGTTATTGTATTTCGCTCAGTATTAAAGGAGTCAGTGTAACCTGAAGGAGTAATACCACCATTTATTACAGGATATTTACCCGTTGCCTTTAAAGTTGAACGATTAAGCTGTTTACCTTTAGTAATCTTGCAAACTTTACTTAAAATGGAGCTTTCCCACTCCTCCTCGAATGCATTACCCGTATCAGGATTGAGCAAACGCTTCTTACCCGTCAAAAGCTGCTGCATCAGAGCTTTTTTCTGTTGCTTACTGGTTTCAATCAACTTTTCTGTGGTGGCAATCGCTTTGTCCCAAGTTGAGAGGATTTTGGCGATTTTTCGTTGCTCTGGGATCGGGGGAGCCAGTACAGGAAACTCTTTTAATTGCGTAGAATTGATACTTGCCAAATTTGTACTTCGTTTAGCACAACTCAAAAAGTATGTTTTACCGTAATTACTACCTGATAATGCGCCTAAGAAGTACGGTAACAATACTTTCTGATTCGGACGCACAGCAAATACATGATTCTGATTAAGACATGGTGTTATTTGACCTTGCCACACATCACCACGCCCTAACTTGTCAAAGTCCCCCCCTTCAGTCATCAACACATCACCAACTTGCAATGAGTATCTTTCAAGCTGATGGCGTTCAATTTGGATAGTCTTCACCTCAGAAAGATCAATATATCCATCTTGTACGTTCGCTACTCTAAGGTATGGCACTTCAATAGGATCTTTTAAGCCTTTTTTACCTTTGGCTACGCCTGTTTTAATCTCTGCTACTTTCTCAAGAGGCTTCCTTTCCCAACCGTTAGGCACCATAACCCAACTCCTCTAGGTAACCTGCCATTTCAACTTCTAGGTCAGCCAGATCATGTTTTAGAGTTAAGCGTTCGGTGCGAACTGCAACTAAGTCGATCTCTTCTTCTTCCTCGAAGGTATCCACATAACGAGGAATATTGAGGTTGTAGTCGTTCTCGGCAATCTCTTCGAGCGTTGCTAGGTATGAGTATTTGTCGGTGGTTACACGCGTTTTGTAAGTATCAACAATCTTCTGAATGTTCTCAGGGGTTAGTTGGTTCTGGTTCTTACCAGACTTGAACTCACGAGAGGCATCAATAAACAGTACCTTATTATCATCTTTCTGTTTTTTGAACAGAAGGATTGCCGCTGGAATACCAGTACCGAAGAACAATTTTTCAGGTAGACCAATTACGGTATCTAACATGTTTTCATCAATCAATTGCTTACGGATTTTACCTTCAGATGAAGCGCGAAATAGCACGCCATGAGGTACAACCACACCCATACGGCCTGTATGTGGTTTCAAAGTTTCTATCATGTGTGAGATAAACGCATAGTCACCTTTGGTCTTTGGCGGTACGCCACGGCGGAAGCGACCAAAATGATCGTTACCTGCATCCTCAAAGCCCCATTTATCTAACGAGAATGGAGGGTTTGCCGTTACCACATCAAAGTGCAGCAGGCCGCCTTCTTTATCCTGAAGCTTAGGGGTACGAATAGTATCGCCCCATTCAATGCGGTGGTTATCTTCACCGTGTAGGAACATGTTCATCTTCGCTAATGACCAAGTCGAGCCAATGGCTTCTTGGCCAAAGAGTGCGTACTGCTTAGAGCCAGCAAAGTTGTTTTGAACTTGCTTACCACACTTCATCAGTAGCGAGCCTGATCCACATGCAGGGTCGCAAATTGTGTCGCCTTGTTGTGGCTCTAGAATGATAGATAAAAGGTCAGAAACTTCTGGTGGGGTATAGAACTCACCCGCCGATTTACCGCTACCCGCTGCGAAATGTTTAATCAAGTATTCGTAAGCGTTGCCTATAACATCTAATGTACCAACGCGGCTTGGGCGAAGGTTAAGCGTCTCTTTACCAAAGTCTTCCAGTAGGTGACGCAGGATGTCGTTCTTCTGCTTTTCATCACCGAGCTTATCAGTGTTAAAGCTGATGTCTTGGAACACGTTTTTTAGCTTAGTGCCATTGGCTTCTTCAATCGCGTGTAGTGCTTGGTCGATACGAGAGCCGTTTCCTGCTTCATGGCGAGCTTCGTATAAATCCCAGAACGTTGAACCTGTTGGGATCTTGAAAGACTGAGTTTCCATCATTGCTGCAATCAATTCAGGCTCGTCACCGTACTCTTTAGCCAGCTCATCCACTTTATCTTGATGCACATCAGAAATGTATTTAAGGAACAGCATGGTTAAGATGAAGTCTTTATAGATGGATGGATCTACGGTGCCTCGGAAAGTATCGCAGGCTGCCCAGACGGCTTTGTTAATGTCATCTTGATTGATTTTAGTGTGTGGCATGGTTTTCCCAGTTAGCAGAGTTACTTACTTTAATGCTGGGATTCTACCATTAAGCCAAGCGAAAAGACTTGATGAAAGTGATGGTTCACATCGTATTATTTGATATAAAACCCTGACCATGTAGAACAACAGAAATGGAGGAGCAAGAGTCAAGCCTGCCCCTATACATTTTAATTGCTGACTATTTTCACATTACTTTGTTTTTGAATGTTTTTGGGCACCGTTCCTTTTGGCACACATGGGATGGTAAAGGGTTCGTTTATGTTCCCTGCGGCAGGAAGAGGGATGTTATTACCATCTTCATCTTTTTTGTACCTAGCAACTCGTCTTACCGCGATCTTATTACCTGCAACAGGGATACCTAAGTGCATGTTCCAACCTTTAAATATGGCTGATAACTTGCAAAGTAAGGAGTAACTCGTCGATTCATGCACAAGTGATTGTAAGTAGTTCCTCACCTGATATTCGACATCGTCTTCGGACTCTAAACCCAGTGATGAAATGACTCTAGTAAGGTAAGTCTCTGGTGATAGTGTTAACTCTTCAATTTGAACTTCCGTGAGTTTCTTTTTAATTAGGTAATGTGCAAACGCATAAATCGGCTCAGAGGCTTGGCTCTCAAGTCTGTATTTTTTGACAACCTCGCCAACAAAGCTAACGGACAGTGCAAGTTCACTGTTCTTTTCTACAAAGTCTAAGATTTCAGGCGGCGGAAAAGACGTCCCCTGAGTCCCACGAAACGCAAACGGATTTTTCGTCAACTCAAATGCCTTTGCGAGCATTGCAATACGAGAGAGTACGCTAGGGTTAACTTTCACACCGGACATTGCTAATACTTGGGCGCGAGAACGGGTATTACCCACGTCAATGTGGGCGAAGGACAAGTCATCGGTCACACCGTAAGTCACTGGAGCAATAAATCCGACTTGCGCATCACAGGCCGCTTCAAGGCGGTGGTGCCCATTCAAAATCTCGCCATCACTAGAAATGATAATTGGCTCTCCTGTCAGACACCACTTTCTATCCTTCATCGCTTTACTGTAGTTTTTGACCTTATTTTTATTGATTGTCCTGTTCTTGTTCTCTGGGTTGATTACCCCTCGTCGAGAGTGTTCGAGCATGTCTCGTGCTAACTCAGGGCTAATGAAGATATCAACATGCTTTAACCCTGTACCCACCTCTCTAACCCCAGAATAATATTTAGATTTACTTTGGAAAACTTCAGATATTACATCTCTTGAAAGTAGCTGACTGGAAGATTCTAACAATTGCCGTGAACTGGCCAAAAAGCTCCTTCTTGGTGTGTCACCAAAACGATCAACTAACGTGTTTACGATAGATGTCTCTAGGTTTTGATCTGATATTTCATGTGTATTTTCTGGAGACTTATCTGTCATTGGGTAATCCTCAGCAATGGTGTGGCAATATAATGTTTAGGAACAGGAATTGAGTTAATATTAGTCTTATTATTGATCCGACAAGCAAGTCGGATCAAGTTTAATTTTTATTTTAGACTGCGCTAGTCGAGTAACTGGATTAAAAAAAATGAAGCTTTCGGATAACAAAATCACTGGGATATTGCACTCTGCGAAAGGGCGAACACAAAAAACATTCATTACTACAATGCCCATGATTGAAGTAAGTGCCTATTTTTCTTCGAAAAGCTTGTTGCCAGAATTGAAGTGGGTTGCTGATGCTGCGGTTAATTCAACAAATTCAAATAAAGTACAAGCTATTCAAGCTGAACTAGAAAAAGTCGTGATTGACAACGTGGTAAGCGCACCGCTATCGCTAACATTTGCGATTACGGGCAAGCCCAGTATTCAGAAGGCCTCTAGTTCGCTATCAACACTCAGTTATGTCCCATCGAATACGTGCATTGTCGGCAATGTTTTGGGCTTAGTTGCTATCTGCAAAATTTTAGGAATAAAAACTTTTTTGTTCAGTTCAAGGCTAAGCGTTAAAGAGGCAAACCAGAAAAGCGAATTGAGACAACGTCTAGCGATGGAAAGCGTAGAAATTCGAGTGATATTTGATGATGAGCAGGGATTAGATGAAAAGCATGTCGTTGAGTTATTTAAAAAAAGCCAAGTGCTTGATTCTGCGTTAAGCCTTCCACACCTTGATGAAGGACAAAATTTACTTCCCGATGATCAGTTCCCTCTAAGACCTTTTATTGAACAGTTAGTTAAAGAAACTAATATCGAATCCTACGGTGGTGTGAGTTTTGACTCCAAACATGTAAAGGTTTCAGAACGCTGTATCACGACTCAATATGTTTTATTCAAATTGATCGTTGGTGCTGTCGCTGGGGTGGGTACTCAAGAATACAGTAAGATGTCTAAGGACGTTACGTTACCCAATGGTACAAGCCTTACTTCTGTACTCAGCGGTGGCTATGTCAGCAAGATTGCTTACTTCCTAAAAGCATGGCTTGAACCACTAGCAGAAGCATTCATAAATAGTCGTTCTGGCTATCATTTATCCCCACAAGTGTGGCAAGCATTAGGGTTAACAATCCATCGGTTAGTTAGTGATGAAGCTTCGTTAAATGACCTAAAGTCGGCAGGTAAGGCATTGGGTGGCCTTGATTACAGTAAAGATGCCAAACACTGGGATAAATGCTCGGTAATGGAATTGGATGCTAAGGGACGTATTTATAAGAATGCTGCGAGTTCGACGAGACTGTTTCGAATTGGGCTGTGTGAGTATTTTGTCGGGGTTGTTGGAGTAGGGGGGCATTAGGGAAAATAGTTGATAAACCTTGTACGTGCAGCGCTCACAAGGGGAAAACGTGAAATTTATATCGTTGGAGCAACTAATTAGTCTCATTAGAGAGAATAGCTCTGAAATAGAACTAATGTGAATCTGTCCTGACGGGCCATTAAATACGAAAATTCCCCCAAACGTTTTAGATAGGTCTTTCTCAAAGATTAAAAACTCTTATCATAAACATGATCTTTCTAAATAATACTAACCGCTTGATATGGTATGATTTGCCTATCAGTCGATCGCTTAAGGTATAATTAAGTTTCTTGTTTATTTAAGCGATTCGAACAGAATCCTCTACAAACAAGTGGTAAGCATGTTATTAAAGAAACTTGTGGTATCTGGCTACAAAAGCATATCAATAAGCTATCCTCAAACAATAGAGTTTGATCCTGAACTAACAGTTTTTATTGGTCCTAATGGAACAGGAAAAAGTGCCACGTTAGAAGCTCTAAATAAGTTGTTTTCAATCGATCATTCTTTACGTGGGATTATACCTTCCGATTTTCACTTACCTGACGATGTGGATCCGGCAATCCCTAGAAATTTAACTATAGAGGCATGGTTTAGTCTTGCCAATGATAACGGTAATCCATCGATTCCGCCTTTAATTAATGGACTTACAGCATCCACATCAACAAGTGAAATCATATTTAGGGTTCGATTAGAAGCAAGCCTAAGCTTTGATTACAATCCTCTAGGGGATGTAGACGAAAATATTTGGGTAATCGATGGCGATATGGAAGAACCCGAAGACGATAACAAACATCGTTTATCTGCGACTCAAAGGAATGCGATTCAAGTCAACTATGTGCCTGCCAATAGAGACCCGTTAGTTCAATTAAAATACTCATCAAAAGCCATATTAGGCCGTTTACTCAAAGCGATTAAATGGTCAGAGGGGGAGCAAGAATCTTTTGAAGCACAAGCGCAGCAACTGAACCAATTGGCTTCAGACAATCCAGCTTTAACGCAGATCACACAAGCAATTAATCGTAATTGGCAGGAGGTATACAAGGGGCGTCACCTTAATCAAGCTGGACTTAATTTTCCTGTCGGTGATGTGGATGAAATATTAAGGCTTATACAGCTTCAGTTTATGCCAGATGCAACAAGAAACAAGGTTGATACTAGTCGATTGAGTGATGGCCAAAAATCTCTCGTTTACTTTGCTCTAACCAAGGCATTATTTGATATAGATAAAGCAACACGACAAGCTATTGTTAGTAATCAGCCATCAAATTTTGATGCAGATAAGATGAAGCTACCTATTTTTAGCTTGATTGTTCTTGAGGAGCCTGAGAACCATTTATCACCACACTATTTAGGTCGAATATTAAAGCTAGTAAAAGATTATGGCGCAACTGAACTCTGTCAGTCAGTTGTTTCTACGCACTCTGCTTCATTGGTTGGACGTATAGAACCAGCGCAAATACGTCATTTTCGATTAGATAATGAGAATATATGTACAAAAGTTCAAGCATTATTATTGCCTGAAGATAGTGATGAGCAGGCTAAATATATTAATGAAGCTGTTAAGGCTTACCCCGAAATTTACTTTTCCAAACTAGTGATACTGGGTGAAGGCGATAGTGAACAGGTTGTTCTTCCGAAATTATTGGAGCACTTTGGAAAAGACATTGACGGTCATTCAATATCGGTGGTTCCGCTTGGTGGAAGGCATGTTAATCATTTCTGGCGTTTGCTTAATTCGTTGAAAATCCCTTTTGTTACACTATTGGACTTTGATATTGATCGTAATGGCGGTGGTTTTGGCCGCATGAAGTATGTCGTTGAGCAATTACTTTTAATGGATGAAATAAAGAGCAATTATATTAACGAATGCATTATTCCTTATATCCCTAATTGGAATAGCGAGCGAAACGCTGATTCGTTTTCAATACATTATGAAGATGGTAAAACAAGGATAATTGCAGATGAATTAGAAGCATGTAATGTTTACTTTTCTAGTCCACTAGATATCGATTACTCAATGATTTGTTCTTTTCCGGAGATCTTTTGTGAAAAAGACGAAGCCTATGGAGAAAGAGGCCCATCTGATGGTAAAGAAGATGAGGAAGAAGAAGACACAGCAAAAAGAGAGGCGGCGTTAATAAAAGCGGTACTCAAGAAAGGAAATGCTGGTAAACGGTTTGATTTTGGATCCGATTGGGAAAGGAACTTCTTGTGGTATCGCTATCGTTTCTTATCGAATAAAAGTAAACCTGCATCTCATGTTCGTATGTTTACCAAGCTTGAGGAGCAATATACTTCTCGAGAGATACTGGCAAAGTTACCATCAGAGCTAACACGATTGATGGAACGTATTGTCGAGTTGTCTGAACAGGTAATTGAGTAATGACTGACTGGAAACCATCAGAGGGAATAGAAGCTACAACTGAATTAATGGATATCATTACCTGTGATGTATCGGTTGCTGTGCTAGCAAGTGCTGGTGCGGGAAAAACAGAGCTGTTGGCCCAAAAAGCAAATTATTTATTCTTTACTGATAAATGTGTTTGGCCTAAAAGAATATTATCTCTTACGTTTAAAACTGAAGCTCAGTTAAACATAAAAGAGAGAATAAATAAGCGTTGTGGTCATAAAGCTACTCGTTTTGACTCTTTTACATTCCACGCATTCAGCAAGAGTATTGTCGATAGGTTCAAAAATATTCTTCCTGAAAATGAACGTCCTATAAACAATTACGATATCGTCTTTCGTCGCCAAGATGTAAGTGGTTCCAACAAAATATTGATGGACGACTTGCTAGTGTTAGCAATACGCATCTTACGCGCAAGAGAAGATCTAAGAACGATGTTCTCTTATTCTTATGCATATGTTTTTGTAGATGAGTTTCAAGATACGACTAATGAGCAATATGAATTGTTACAACTGTTGTTTCAGAACTCCGATACTAAAATTTTAACTGTTGGAGATATTAACCAAAGCATCATGTTATGGGCTGGAGCACGTCAAACTGTATTCACCGATTTTTTAAATGACTTTTCAGCACAAAACAAGTTCCTAATAAAAAACTACCGAGCGTCTAGCGAAATACAAGGTGTACTAGCGGTAGTATTGCAATTTGTACAGAACCCAAGATCTACATTCCAAGAAGTATCAACAATTCCAGACAACTGCTCTCTACATGCTTTCAGTGATGAGTATCAAGAAGCATCATTCATTGCTCACAGTATAAATGAAGCAATCAGTAGTGGTATTGACGCTAGCGATATTTCTGTTTTAACTAAGCAGCAGGCATCACAGTACACCGAAATATTGAGAGCTGAGTTAACGAGGCTTGGTATAAACAACCTCGACATGACCGACTTACAAGATGCCTTAAAAGAACCTCTTGGACAATTATTCTCGCAGTTTTTAAAAGCGTTAGTGCATCCTGAACCTAAAGTCATGACCGAGTTGTTTAGAGTTAATTTAGTCTTAAACAAGGTTGAATCTGATGATGATAAAGAAGAAGAATTAACTACTTCTTTAGTTAACTTCATCTCACTAAAGCAAGAGTTAATAACAACAGCAACAACGGCTGATGACTTGTTATCTTATCTTCAAAGCTTTATTCATGAGCTTGGTTTGCCAAAAATAAAAGGAAGATGGAAACAATATAAATCTTCTGCTTATTTTAATCATGTATGGCAAGCGCTTGAAGTACACTTGAGAAATATGTGTAATCAGACCAATTCATTAGAAGATGCTGTAAAGTTATTTAGTGCTGAGAACGCTGTACATTTAATGAATATCCACAAGTGTAAAGGTCTTGAATATCACACTGTATACTTTATGGGGCTAGAAGATCAGGCTTTTTGGAACTATGCGGAACAAACATTCGAGGATAATTGTGCAATATACGTTGCCTTGTCCCGCGCTAAAAATCACATATGTGTAACTATTAGTCAACATAGAGAGCATAGGAATAATTGGTATCATGATAATAGAGCCTCGACATTTGGTGCTATAAAGCCTGTTATAAGTCTGTTGAAAAACAAATGTAAGTTTGCTGCTACGAACCATAACCTTGCTTAAGACATCAAGGGGTATACTTTGTATTTCACCTTGATGAATTAAACAATGTTAATGCTAGATTTATAATTAAGTTACTGCCAATTGAGAAGAGCCTATTAGCCTCTTGTAAAGGGTGGTAATGAGGCAACAATCTGCTTTCCATAGCTCTTTGTGTTGAGTCGTGAATCAAGAATAGTAACTGTACCACTGTCAGTTTCGGTTCGGATTAACCTACCAACTGCCTGTACCAGAGCACGGCTTGCTTGAGGTAGCATGAGTTCAAAGAAAGGATTCCTGCCTCTAGCTCTTAATATTTCTGCGTGTCTTATTTCAACAGCATTTGTTGGTGAAGCAAATGGGATCTTAGTGATAATTAGGTTGGTTAAGAGGTCTCCCGCCAAATCTAATCCAAAAGAGAAACTTCCCGTGCCAAATAAAACGCTTTTTTTACCAGCCTTTATTAGATTTGAGTGTTTATCCAGCATCACTTGTTTAGGTAAGTCCCCTTGTTGCTGCAAAATGAATCCTTTCTTTTTAGCCTTGGCTTCAACTCCCTTAAATACTTTTTGCATCTGCCAGTAAGATGAAAATAAAACAAGGTTTGCGGAGTGGTCGGTTATGTATTCATCGAATAAGTGAGTAATAAGGTACTGTGTATACGCATCTTGATCGCTGGGTTCAACACTTAGCTTAGGGATAGACAAAGTGCTTTTCGAATAATCAAAGGGAGACTCAACCTTGAACACCTTTGACCTCTTCGGATATCCTGACTCTGATTGATACAGTTGAAATGTTCCGACACTGCTTAATGTCGCTGAGCACAGTAGTACATCGGAAGCATGATCCCATAAAAGGTCGCGTAGTATTCCTCTTGCTTCTATAGGTACAACAGATAGTGTATATCCCGATTCCTGACTATCAATCCATTTAGCCATTTGGTCGACATTCTTTTCGTTTAACATGGTGGTGAGTACATACACAGTTGTTTCAAGCCAGCCAGAATGGAACACGTAATCACTATATATAGTTTCTTGATGTGGTTTTAGCATGTCACCGTCATCAAGAATCTTCTGGTACACAGCATTTATTTCGTCAACCAGTTTTTTAAGGCTTCTTAAATCTTTATAAGCGTTTTCTAGCAACGGAACTAAGTGGGGGCATAGCTCTCTAATTACATATATATCATCTTCAAAGTAAGTATTATGATTGACTTGTATATGCTTTTTCATTGCATTTACGCTATGAACACAACTGTTTACAGCTTCCGGTATTTTCAGGAAACGGTCTTTGAGTGCTGTCCTCGTTTCGTTGGATTGATGTCTTCTGACTGCCTTTCCAAGGGATTCCATGAGGCTTGTGAACGAAGATAGATAGAAAGCCCCCTCTGATGTTGACCGAGCGATATGAGGGAGGTCGTGCGCCTCATCTATAACTAAAATATTATCGCTGATTGGAGGCAGAATGACACCTCCACCATCATCGAGGTTTAAATCACTAAGTAGTAGGTTATGGTTTACAAGAATTACTGTCTTGTCTTTTAGGCCGTTTCTTTCTTTATGAAAGGGGCATTCACGATGGCTTGCAAACTTCGCTTGGCATCGATGTTTGTCACAGACAACCTTGCTCCATACCTCATTTGGGATGGTTGCCGAATAAGTTCCTCGTTCACCATTCCAGCTACCATTGTTGTAGTCATTAAACATCTTCTCAAGTATTTCTGATTCAGTGCTATCGCTAGAAAATAATGAGCTTTGAATGTCACCTTGACCAATTGCGTCTGCTAGTTTCTCTAGACAAACGTATTGCGCTCGGCCTTGCGCTAGTGCATAAGTAAAGGGCTTATTGTAGAGGCTGGCGAATAAGGGGAGATCTTTGTTGAGTAATTGCTTCTGAAGCGCAATGGTTCCAGTGCTAATAATAACCTTTTTGTCGTTGTTCACAGCATAAGTTATTGCTGATGCAAGGTAGGCTAGGGACTTACCAGTCCCAGTTCCAGCTTCACAAATTGTCACCGTGTCATTTGGTTCATTTAACTGTTTTGCAAACTCAAAGCACATGCGCTTTTGCCCTTCTCGAGGGTGGTAGTTCTCGAACACTTCTTCACATTTGGTAAAGACTTGCTTCAAATCTGCTAACTGCTTTCGCATAAATAAATATCCGTCAATCTAATCGATACTAGCTAGCCTTTATATAGGAAGTCTTAGCCAGTTTCATTGTTACTTAAAATCCCGATTAATACTCAATCTAATGCTAACTCAGCTAGATAAGTTTGGAGAAAGTGTCACACTCCATAAGGATGGTAAAAAGTGTATGGGTTGTATTTTACCTATAAAAGTGTGTAGGTGCTCCGAAAAGCTACTCGTTCCAAATAACACACTTGTTTTTGCGCACTGCACTAGCATTTTATGTTTATTTAGAATTTCTGAGCGCGATGAATCGCCTTGTATTTGTAAGGCCCAGCCTTTTTTTACAAAATCGGCTGCCAGTTTTTCTGCTACTTCACGCATTTGCCAATAAGAGGCAAACAATACCAAGTTAGCTTTACCATCGGTAATAAATTCCGGTAAACGTTCGACAAGATAATCAGTAAATTCTTTGGCTTGAGGTTCGACACGCATAGTAGGGATCAACAACTCAGCTTGACCTTGGTAGTCAAAAGGAGAAGCTAAGGCCAAAAAGCGTGTGCCGTCTTCAGCTTTTTCGCTGATCCCCGCTTGTATGCAGAAGTAGCTAAATGAATTGAGTGCTCGCATCGTCGCTGAGACTAAAATAGCGCCTATGCAACGGCTCCAAATTTGTTTATCCAGTTGCCAACCTATTTCAAGGGGCGAAACACTAACAACAAAGTCACCGTCCCGTTCTGGGTGTAGTTCTAGCCAGCGAGCTAAGGGGGCTCCTTTTTCTCGTTGAGGTTCAGCCATTAATGCCCAAACTTGTGCCAAGTTATCTAATCTTTGACTATAAAAACCGAGTTCGGTCAATGCTGGCTCGGCAATTCTGGCGGCCAGTTCGCCTTCCTTTACGCGCTCTCCAATAAGGTCCGCTATTTTTGCTAGTGACTGATTCGCTTTTTGTGAGAGCTTTTTTAGATCTTTTGATTCGGTTTCAAGCCATTGTGGAAGTTCACCGTGCTCGAATCGATAGCGTTTTTCTACAAATTGTTCCGGAACAAACTGTTTCGCCAGTTGGTTTAAGCTTGGGATCAACTGCTGAATGGATTCTTGTAGCTCGTTTCTAAAACGAGCTACTCGTCTTTCTTCTGCCAAACTAGCAAACTTGGTGACCGACTGGTTGAGCTTTTCCAACCAACTTGCCGCCCCTTTTAAACTGGCCGATGCCGATGCATGGTCACGGGCCACGTGAGGTAGGTGATGCGCTTCATCAAAAATATAAATAGTATTTTCAGGCTCGGGCAGAATAACGCCACCTCCTAGATCAGCATCAGCCATCACTAAACTGTGGTTTGCGATGATGACATCAGCTTTGTCGAGCTCTGAGCGGGCTTTTTGAAAAGGGCAATCCCTGTGACCTGGGAAACTACCATTACAACTATGCTTATCGCTAACAATTAAACGCCACAGTTCATCTTTTATCGCCTTTGGCCATGAATCTCTATCGCCATCCCATTTACCTTTGGTCAATCTATCGTACATAGTGGCTAAAAGGTCGATATCTTTTTTCTGCGGTTTGGTTTCGAAAAGCGCAATTTGGCTTTCATTTTCGCCACATGCTGCTGCCAGTTTTTCAGCGCAGCAGTAACGTTGTCGACCTTTTGCCAAAATAAAAGAAAATTCGCGGTCAGTAATACGGCGAAATAGAGGTAAGTCTTTACTAACCAACTGTTCTTGTAGTGCAACAGTTGCTGTTGAGATCACAACTTTTCTATTGTTTAACACCGCAACAGGGATAGCCGCCATTAAATAAGAGAGTGATTTGCCAATACCAGTGCCAGCCTCTGCGACCAAAATTCGATTTGATTTGTGATATGAACCACAAAGCGTTTTGGTAATTTCTGCGACGAGGAAGTTTTGTCCACGGCGAGGAATGAAATTTTCCAATTGAAATTGCAGGTTTTGATAACTGGTGCGAATGGATTGTTGGATTTTGGTAGTAAGCATAGTTGGACCTAAATTGCGGAAATCCGATGGTAGCACACTTTGCTAAAGTATACGCAGTTCACGAAATCGTATGCTTTTCAATTAAATCTAGATCTCCTTCACAAAAAAAAACTGAACCTTCAGGAACTTATATTTAATTTAGGTTGTGAAACATATAAAACCACACCTTGGTTAATTCTGTGGTTTTTTATTCTAAATATATGGAAAATACACTGAATTATTAGTCAATAACTCTTATGTTAAATTTTTATTATCATTTATATTTTGTGATATTTAGGCTTGTAAGTCACTCGTGTTTTTATGAAAATTAAGTGTAATTAATTGTTTTTGTTGGGTTTTACAAAAAATTAGGTTTATTTTTTAGGATATTTGACATGCAGGATAATCTTTTGCAATCTAGCTCTCGAGATTTAATGGCGGTGATGAACTAAATTGAAATTTAGAAGTTGCCATCAAAAACAACATAAGGGAACCGGACAAGGAATTCCCATACTAAGAAAAGGCAGTGGATTATTATGAAAAAGACTCTATTAGCATTAGCAGTTATGGCTGCAGCTGGTTCAGCTCAAGCTGGTATCGAACTATACAATCAAGATGGTGTTACCGTTAATCTTAAAGGTGATATTGAAGTTGTATACAGCAATACGACTACTGAAAGTTCAATGAAACAAAAAATCGAAGATGCGGACTTTGGTTTTGATGTTCGCTATGCGGTTAATGATACTTGGCAAGTTGGTGCATACTGGGAATTCAACGGGTCTAAGAAAACTAACTCAGAAGTTACTCGCAACGGTGACACTTATGTAGCTGCATATCACGCTACGCTTGGTTCAATTAAATTCGGTCGTCTTTGTACTGCTGTTGATGATCTAGGCATTGGTTCTGATGAAGCATTTGGTATTTCTACTTTCCTAGACAATGCAACTGATGAGTGTTCAGATGAAGCAGTACGTTATGATTTTGATAATGGTGATGTATATGCAACATTAGGTTTTGTTCAAAACAAAATCGATAATAAATTTTTAGACAATACAAAAGACGTTATTTCAGATGGTAACGGTGACACTTACTATGACGGTCGTGCTGGATTCCGTGGTCTAGATAACTTCGATATTTCTGTATTCGCATCTCAATACAGTGTTGAAACTGAAACTGCAACTCACAAAGACCATACTGGTTTTGGTTCAGAGATTGTGTTCAGTGGCATCGAAAATGTAAATCTAGCTATTGCCTACTACTCAGTGTCTTCTGATCTCGCTAACGATGATAACAGCGTTATTGCAGTAGCAGCAGATTACACAATGGGCAAATGGGGCTTTGCAGCAGGTTTCTCTGCAGGCGATCACGATGACGTTGCTAAAGAAAAAGATACTTGGTTTGTGAATACTACTTACGGTGTAGCTCCTAACACTAAACTATACGCAGAAGTTGGTGGTCTTGACCAGAAAGATGTTGATGATAACCTAGGTTTAGCTATCGGTGTTGAAGCTTCATTCTAAAATGAAATGAGCTAAACTCTCGCTTAAAGCCACCTTCGGGTGGTTTTTTCATTTTATATCTTGTAAATCACTTACCTTAAAAAGGAATATTTATGAAAAAATGCTTTGTTGTAGCCTTATCTATTGGGTTGATGGTAGGGGGAGTTCAAGCGGCCACTTTAACACCAAAGGCTGGCGTATCAATCCTGTATATAAATGGAGAGGCTGCTGAAAGTAAAATCTCTGAAAATCATATAGAAGCTGGCTTTAATCAAGTAGTGGTACGCATGGATAAGGATATGTCGCGAGGCTCTAGCAGTGACGTATTTACTTCTAAGCCTTACGTACTCTCATTTACAGTTAATGGTGAGCATATTGAAATCAACCACCCTAAAGCGCGGAGTCGTGTAGAAGCAGAGCGAGCATTTGAGTCTAATCCTCAATGGATTGTCATTGAAGACGATAAACTTTTACGTCATGAGCAAGTTGTTCTCAAAGGAAATGTAGGATTTGTTCCGTATGGTGGAATGGCTGAGCTTATACAGAAACACAATAGTCAGCGTGGGATTTACTTTAACAACGGCCAGCTTGTCGGTAAACCTGTTGCAGCCCAAATGTTGCCAGTGACGACTGCTGTTGTTGTGAAACCTAACCAAATAGACCAAGATACTGTTATTTCAGGGAATGTCGAACAACTCAAAGCGTGGTATTTAAAATCATCTGCGCAAGAACGCAAAACGTTCCGTAAATGGATGATCGACCAAGAATAATCGTCCTCAATCATTAAAACGCCAAACTCGAGAGTTTGGCGTTTTATCTTTTAAGCACAACATTTTTTGAATTTTTTGCCGCTGCCGCACCGGCACGGGTCATTTCTGCCAATTTTGCTTTGCTGGTATTGCTCAGGAAATTGACCATCGATATAAAACCAAAGGCCGTTATGTTTGATAAAACGAGAACGTTCTTCTAAGCAACATTGCTGGTTATCTTGTTCAAAGTAAGCTTTAAAGTGGACAAACCCTTCATCAGCATGGTTGCCTGATGCCGTATCAACAACCTCCAAACCACACCAGTTACTATTTATCGATTGTTCTATTTCAGTACGCTGAAGCTCTGCTTGGCAGCTAGGGTGGTAAGTTGCGATGACAAAATCGACTAAACCAAGCACATGAGCGCTGTAACGTGCGCGCATCAGTTGTTCAGGGTGAATAGCTAAGCTATGCTCATCATGAATGGGCTTACAGCATTTTTCATAACTGGCGACATTACCGCAGTAACAGGTTGTCATTTCAATCTCTACAATTGGGTTTACACAACGCCGAAGTGTAGAGATTAACAGGTGAAGTGTCTAGAACATGCCTCGATTGAGAGCATACAAGCCGATTATGCGCTGGCTGTAAATAAGTCTGCTGTCCATTTAACCGCTTCATCATAGCAAGCAGCAATATCTTCGTCGCTCAGCTTTAGTTGTTGTGCAATTTGAGTAACCGTATCCCACTGCGCGTGTTCATAAGCTTTTGTGAGGTTAAGAAGTTGACCTAACACGCCTTTTCCTTGAGTAAGCGCTAACTTTACCTCCTCTTCAATCGGCATCTCGTCCATTATACTTTCGAGTGATTGATCAAGCAGGCTATCTAGTAGTGAAAACATGCCAGTTAAAAAGCCTGCACCGGGCGCTAAGGTCAATTTAGCTTTCACTGCAACGAGCTCGCAATATCTGGCTCGTTGGATAGACAGACCATAAAGGTAGCCAGGTTTTGACTTTTGGGTAGACGCTATCGCGACTAAAGAAACAAACTTGCGTAAGCGCTGCTCACCGAGGTACACCAAAGCTTGCTTAAATGAATGTATTTTTGCGCATACCATTGCCGATGAATTAACAAAAGTTAAAAGCTTATATGACAGCGTTACATCAGTGGCGACCAAGCTTTCTATGGCCGAGTAATCAAGATCTTGTTTCGCTATTTCTTTAAATAGCTGAACGACGGTCAGAAATGAGGGCTCTAATGCTTTACGCTGTAGTAATTCTGGCTTGCTAAAGAAATAGCCTTGAAAGTATTTAAAACCAGCAGATTTTGCCTGTTCAAATTCTTGGTATGTTTCTACCTTTTCTGCTAGGAATGCAATTTTAGTTGCGCCTAACTTCTTAATGAAAAGTTTCGCCTTTTCAATCGGTACTATTCGAATATCAAATTTTATAATAGAAATATAAGGCAAGAAAGGTAGCCATTCTTTGCGCGGAACAAAATCATCCAACGCAATTTGGTAACCTAAATGGGCAATTTTTTTGATCGCTTCCAGTAACTCTGCGGTTGGTTGGCAGTCTTCTAACACTTCGACAACCAAGCTACCTGCTGGAAATAGTGTCGGGACTTGATTGATAAGGCTTTGATAAGGAAAATTAACAAATCCTAGGCGATCACCGAGGGTCTCGTAATGAGTCGATAAGAAATGGTCAGATAGTAAACGGCTAGTCGCTAAATCAGGATCAATATCCGGAAATGTATTTTTTGGTCCATCCCTAAAAAGTAACTCATAACCTATGGTTTCGCGGTCACTATTTAGTATAGGCTGCCTGGCAACATACGAATATTTCAATGCAAGACTCTTTTAATTATTTTGACAGTAGTGATTATAGCTGAATTCCTAACTTTTAATTGCAGCGATAACACTACAAGATGTGACTAATTTCTAACTATCTGATTTAAACTGTCGGGTTTCAAGTTTGAAGCCATTATCAGCATAGACTAAGACTGAGCCTTGAGTATACCAGTCGCCAAGCACAATCCGCGTTGTTTCTTTATTTAATTGTTTTGTGTGATGAACGTCAGGTCGATGGGTGTGGCCGTGGATCATTAAATCTACATTATGCTTACGCATAACATGATCGACCTCTGAAAGCGTAACATCCATAATATCAAGCGATTTCATCTGTTTATCACTATTAATGTCAGATTGAACTTTGCCAACAATACGCATTTTTAGCGAAAAAGGTAATCGGTTGAAGATCCACTGTAACCAAGGTTGGTGTACTTTCTTGCGATACTGTTGGTATTTTATGTCTTGAGTGCACAGGGTGTCACCATGCAATACCACGGCTTTTGTGCCATACAGGTTGATAACGTGCTCTTCATCGAGAAGGATAATGCCCGTTTCTTTTGCAAAACGTTTCCCAAGTAAAAAATCGCGATTACCTTGGGTAAAATAACAAGGGATGCCTCGACCTGTAAGACGGCTAAATTCGGCTTTTATTTGATCCGCAAAAGGGGAGCCATCATCATCGCCAATCCAAAATTCGAATAGATCACCAAGCACGTACAATGCATCGGCATAAATCGCTTCTTCGCGCATAAAACGTACAAAACAGTCGGTAATATCGTGGCGAAAAGGGCTAAGGTGTAAATCAGAAATAAATAGTGTATGCATAATTAAAATTAAGGAGCGCCAAGCGCTCCTTCTACCGTTACTCTTCGATGGTCGTGCTAGTGATGAATACTTCTTCTAGCGGTACATCTTGGTGCATACCCATAGAGCCAGTGCTAACGCCTTTGATTTTATTTACGATGTCCATGCCTTCGATTACTTCGCCAAATACACAGTAACCCCAACCATCTAAGCTTTCTGAGCGGAAGTCCAAGAAGGTGTTGTTGTTCACGTTAATAAAAAATTGAGAACTTGCTGAATGCGGTTCCATGGTACGAGCCATTGCTAGTGTACCGATTTTGTTGCTCAAGCCGTTATTCGCTTCATTTTTAATCGAAGCGCGAGTTGCTTTCTCTTTAAGGCCTGAAGTCATGCCACCGCCTTGGATCATGAAACCATCGATAACACGGTGAAATAGGGTGTTATCGTAAAAACCGTCACGGCAGTACTGTAGAAAGTTTGCGCTTGTCTCTGGTGCTTTTTCTTCATTAAGTTGAATTTTAATATCACCAAAATTCGTGTGAAGGATGATCATGATGGTTACCTTATATCTATTTTTATTGAAGCACGGATTTTAACTGAACTTTCGACACATTCAAATCAACAAATCTGTTTGTTGTTGGGAATATTCGTCGAGATTAAGGATGACCTAGCTAGGAGAGAGTTGTTATACTGTGAAACTGTTTTAGTTCAAACCGTTATTAGATAGAGATCATGCTGAAAATATATAACTCACTCACAAGACAAAAAGAGGAATTTAAACCCATCAGTGCTAACAAAGTTGGCATGTATGTCTGTGGAGTCACCATATACGATCTCTGTCATATTGGTCATGGTCGTACCTTTGTTTCTTTCGATGTGGTTTCACGTTACTTGCGCTATTTAGGTTATGACTTAACGTTTGTACGTAATATCACGGATATTGATGACAAGATCATCAAACGTGCGGCAGAAAATGGTGAATCTTGTGAGTCACTTACAGAGCGTTTAATCGCTGATATGCATGCCGACTTCGATGCACTGAATATGAAGCGCCCTGATGTTGAACCAAGAGCAACGGGCTACATTCAAGAGATTATTGAACTGGTTGAACGTTTGATCGAACGAGGCTTTGCTTATGTCGCAGATAATGGCGATGTAATGTTCGAAGTTAGCAAGTTTGATGAATATGGTAAGTTATCGAAACAAGATTTGGATCAGCTGCAAGCTGGTGCGCGTGTTGATGTTGAATTAGCAAAACGTAGTCCACTGGATTTTGTGTTGTGGAAAATGTCTAAACCAGGCGAGCCAACATGGCAATCGCCATGGGGAGATGGTCGTCCTGGATGGCATATTGAATGTTCTGCAATGAACTCGGCGATTTTGGGTAATCATTTTGATATTCATGGTGGTGGCTCTGACCTTCAGTTTCCGCACCACGAAAACGAGATCGCTCAATCATGCTGCGCACACGATACTACTTATGTGAACACATGGATGCACAGCGGTATGGTGATGGTTGACCGCGAGAAAATGTCTAAATCACTCGGCAATTTCTTCACCATTCGTGATGTTTTGGCTCATTATGACCCTGAAACGGTTCGTTATTTCTTGATGTCTGGCCACTACCGCAGTCAACTCAACTACAGCGAAGACAACTTGAAACAAGCGCGAGCGTCATTAGAACGCCTATATACCGCGTTAAGAGGCCTTGACCTTTCGGTCGCTGTTGCTGGTGGTGATGAGTATGTTAGCCGCTTCGCCACCGCGATGAATGATGACTTTAATACGCCTGAGGCTTATTCAGTGTTGTTCGATATGGCACGCGATATCAACAAGCTCAAAACGGAAGATCTTCATCAAGCAAGCCAACTAGGTGCATTAATGCGTGAGTTGGCTGACGTAATAGGTATTTTGCATCAAGACCCTGAGGTTTTCCTTAAAGGGGATGCCGGTGATGATGAACAAGCGGCTGAGATCGAAGCCTTGATCAAATTACGTAACGACTCTCGCGCTGCTAAAGATTGGGCAAACGCAGACTTAGCGCGCGATAAACTCAATGAGCTGGGTGTCATCCTTGAAGATGGGCCAAGTGGTACAACGTGGCGCCGTAAATAATTACGTTCGTTAATGTATTGAAAATGGGCTTAAACTTCGTAAGTTAAGCCCATTTTTATTGTTAGTAGCAGCAATCGTTGTTTACGAAAAAAGGTATTCATGTCAATTATTTTGGGGATAGACCCAGGTTCTCGTATTACGGGTTACGGAGTGATTCAGCAGCAAGGTCGCCACTTATACTATTTAGGTAGTGGCTGTATCCGTACCTCTGAAAAACAACTTCCCGGACGTTTAAAACAAATTTATGCAGGTGTCAGTGAAATTATCACGCAGTTTCAACCTGATGTATTCGCTATTGAACAAGTCTTTATGGCAAAAAACGCAGATTCAGCGCTTAAACTAGGGCAAGCCAGAGGAAGCGCCATTGTTGCCGCGGTGAATGCCGATCTACCGGTCTATGAATATGCCGCAAGGCTTATTAAGCAAGCGGTCGTTGGCACGGGTGGGGCAGATAAATCTCAAGTCCAACACATGGTTCAACATATGTTGAAATTATCAGCGAAGCCGCAAGCGGATGCGGCCGATGCGCTTGGGGTTGCTATCTGTCATGCCAACACTAATAAAACGCTGATAGCATTAGCAGGCCAAGCAACTAGCGCTAAAAAAGGCCGTTATCGCTGATAACTCAGTGCATTCCAGGGTGGTTTTTCTACTGGCTATCCATCCAGTTATTTATTATTATCTCAGTTCATTAACCCTATTCTCAAAGGAATTTCCTGTGATTGGACGTCTTCGCGGCATTCTAATTGAAAAGCAGCCCCCCGAGTTACTGATTGAAGTTGCTGGTATCGGCTATGAAGTTCAAATGCCCATGAGTTGCTTCTACGAATTGCCTCAAGTCGGTGATGAAGCGATCATCTATACTCACTTTGTCGTACGTGAAGATGCACAACTTTTGTATGGATTTAACACAGTGAAAGAACGTGCTTTATTTAGAGAAGTCATTAAAGCCAATGGCGTAGGACCCAAATTGGGTTTAGGCATACTTTCAGGCATGACGGCGAGCCAGTTTGTTGCTTGTGTTGAACGTGAAGATATATCCACATTAGTGAAATTGCCTGGGGTCGGTAAGAAAACGGCAGAACGTTTAGTTGTTGAAATGAAAGACCGTCTTAAAGGTTGGGGAGCGGGAGATCTTTTCACACCGGCAACCGATGCTGCACCAATGGATGTCCATCACCTTGAATCTGTGACTCAACATGCAGAAGAAGAGGCGGTTAGTGCGCTACTTTCTTTGGGATATAAGCCACAACAAGCTTCGAAGGTTGTTTCACAAGTGGCCAAGCCTGATATGACAAGTGAAGCGTTGATTAAAGAAGCCTTGAGAGCAATGGTATGATTGAAGCTGATCGCTTGATTGCTCCAAATAGCCCTATTCCAAAAGACGAAGAAATTATTGATCGCGCAATACGTCCTAAAAGACTGGCGGATTATCGTGGCCAAGACCACGTGCGTGATCAAATGGAAATTTTTATCAAAGCTGCACAATTGCGTAGTGAAGCATTAGATCACCTACTAATTTTTGGCCCTCCTGGTCTTGGTAAAACTACATTAGCTAATATTGTGGCAAACGAGATGGAAGTGAATATTCGTACTACCTCGGGTCCAGTGTTAGAGAAAGCGGGTGATTTAGCGGCTTTGTTGACCAATCTTGAAGAGAACGATGTACTATTCATTGATGAAATCCATCGCTTGAGTCCTATGGTTGAGGAAGTATTGTATCCGGCAATGGAAGACTACCAACTCGACATCATGATCGGTGAAGGCCCGGCTGCACGCTCCATAAAAATCGATCTCCCTCCTTTTACTTTAATCGGCGCGACAACGCGGGCCGGTTCACTCACTTCACCGCTGCGTGACCGTTTTGGCATTGTTCAGCGGCTTGAGTATTACAATATCGCAGATTTACAACATATTGTTCAGCGAAGTGCCGATTGTTTAGGGCTATCGATGGAAGCAGAGGGGGCGCTTGAAGTCGCAAGACGTGCTCGTGGCACACCTCGTATTGCTAACCGTTTGTTAAGACGTGTCCGTGATTATGCTGAAGTTAAAGGCAATGGTCACATCTGTGTCGATACGGCTGACAAAGCCCTGAATATGCTGGATGTGGATAGCCAAGGTTTTGACTATATGGACCGTAAGCTTCTTCTTGCAATTATGGATAAGTTCGGTGGTGGCCCAGTTGGTCTAGATAACCTGGCTGCTGCAATCGGTGAGGAAAAAGATACGATTGAAGATGTGCTTGAGCCTTTTCTCATTCAGCAAGGTTATTTGCAGCGGACACCGAGAGGACGAATTGCAACCGATCGCGCTTATCTACATTTCGGAATTGAGAAATAAGTTTACAGTTTTATTTTCTTTTTATTTTCGAAAGTTAAATTGTGACATGCATCTCATTTATCAAAAGCCATATTTCTTGCAAGCGTTAATATACGTACCAATTTGTTAAATCATTATTGCCATTCCATTGTGGTTTTTACCTAAAAAAAACAACGCATGTGATATTTGATTGATTTAGATCAGGTTGTTTGTTTTCTGCGCAGGTTTGCATTGTAAAAATTGATGTAAATCAAGGATTTTTTCTCCTATAAATTTTTTGAAACAATCACTGTTTAGCAGTAATATTAGTTGCAGCTATATTAGCTGATGCTTAACAATTAACTAACCATAACGGTACATATTTGTAACAAATTGGCGTCACTTTTCAACACTTACTGAGGTTGTTTAATATTATGGCGTTTGTTTTTGCAAAGTATGTCAAAAGTGTCATTCAGCCGGCACAAAGGAGTTACCATGATTGACGTAGTTGATCTATCGCGGTTGCAGTTTGCACTCACAGCGATGTATCACTTCCTGTTCGTTCCATTGACTCTAGGTATGGCTTTTCTTTTAGCCATCATGGAATCTTTGTATGTAATGACCGATAAGCAAATCTATAAGGACATGACAAAGTTCTGGGGTAAGCTTTTTGGTATTAACTTCGCTCTAGGTGTGGCCACCGGCCTTACGATGGAGTTTCAGTTTGGTACGAACTGGTCGTACTATTCCCACTATGTAGGTGACATTTTTGGCGCCCCTCTTGCAATTGAAGCACTTGTAGCCTTCTTCTTGGAATCAACCTTTGTTGGGTTGTTCTTCTTCGGGTGGGATAGACTTTCAAAACGCCAACACTTAGCCGTGACCTGGTTGGTTGCGCTGGGCTCTAACTTCTCCGCGCTTTGGATTCTAATTGCTAACGGATGGATGCAAAACCCTGTTGGTGCTGAGTTTAACTTCGAAACCATGCGCATGGAAATGGTGAGCTTTGCGGAAGTTGTATTTAACCCTGTTGCACAGGTGAAATTTGTTCACACGGTTGCTTCTGGTTACACCACGGGTGCAATGTTCATTCTAGGTATCAGCTCTTACTACCTATTAAAAGGTCGTGATGTTGCGTTTGCTCGTCGTTCATTTGCTATCGCAGCCTCATTTGGTATGGCGGCTATCTTGTCTGTTATCGTGCTTGGTGATGAATCAGGTTACGAAGTAGGCGAAGTGCAAAAAGTGAAACTCGCTGCTATTGAAGCTGAGTGGCACACTGAACCTGCGCCAGCGGCTTTCACTTTATTTGGTTTACCAAATCAAGACGAAATGCACACCGACTATGCGATTAAAATTCCTTATGTGATGGGTATTATCGCCACCCGTTCGCTTGATACGGAAGTCACTGGCTTACGTGACTTGCGCGACGAACACGTTGATCGCATCCGTAATGGTATGTATGCCTATGAGCTACTTGAAAAGCTGCGTGCGGGTGAAAAATCTCAAGCGAATATGGATGCGTTTGATGAAGTTAAAGGTGACTTGGGTTACGGCTTACTTCTTAAGCGTTATACCGACAAAGTGACTGATGCGACTGAAGAGCAAATCCAAGCGGCCGCCGATGACTCAATTCCGACTGTGTGGCCTCTATTCTGGTCATTCCGCCTGATGGTCGGTGTTGGTTTTGTGATGTTGTTTGTGTTTGGTGCGGCATTTGTTCAAACATGTCGTCAAAAAATCGAACAAAAACAATGGGTACTTAAAGCGGCGCTGTTCAGTATTCCTCTACCGTGGATTGCGATTGAAGCGGGTTGGTTTGTTGCTGAATATGGCCGTCAGCCATGGGCTGTTGGTGAAATATTACCGACCAATGTCGCTGCTTCAGCGCTGACTCTTGGCGAATTATGGACTTCACTGTTTGCTATTCTTGCACTTTACACAGTGTTCTTGATTGCCGAAGTCTACCTGATGGTGAAATTTGCTCGTAAAGGGCCTAGCAGCCTAAAAACTGGCCGTTACCATTTTGAGCAAAATGCAAACTCTGTTGAAGACAAAGTTAGCCGCCAAGTAGAAGCATAGGCAGGGAGATACGATTATGTTTGATTACGAAATTTTGCGACTAATCTGGTGGGTGCTTATTGGCGTGCTGCTTGTTGGTTTTGCGATTACCGATGGTTTTGATATGGGCGTTGGCGCTCTTGTACCAATTATCGGTAAAAATGATAGCGAACGCCGAGTAATGATTAACTCTATTGCTCCACACTGGGATGGTAACCAAGTTTGGCTTATCACTGCTGGTGGTGCGCTGTTTGCAGCTTGGCCTTTGGTTTATGCAACATCATTCTCTGGGTTCTACTTAGCGATGATCGTAACCCTAGCAGCGTTATGGTTGCGTCCGATTGGTTTGGACTACCGTTCAAAAATTGAAGATCCAAAATGGCGCAGCACTTGGGATATTTGTATTTCAATCAGTGGTTTCGTTCCGCCAATTATCTTTGGTGTAGCGTTTGGTAACCTACTTCAAGGTGTACCATTCCAATTGAATGATTTCTTGATGCCGACATACCATGGATCATTCTTTGGTTTGTTGAACCCATTCGCACTGCTTTGTGGCTTGGTTAGCTTATTCATGATTGTGCTACAAGGTGCAACGTGGTTACAGATGAAAACGACCGATGCAGTTCATGTGCGTGCACGTAATGTTGCACAGCTCATGGGTTTACTCGTTGTAGCTACTTTTGTTGCAGCGGGTTTTTGGATTCAAAATATCGATGGCTATGTGATCACAAGCGTGATTGACACCAGTGCTGCATCGAATCCTTTAAACAAAGAAGTGATTCGTGAAGCTGGCGCATGGATGGCTAATTTTGAAGCTTATCCATTGTTGTGGGCTGCGCCTGCTTTAGGTGTTGTGATGCCATTAATTGCCGTGCTGGCTTCTCGCTTTGAAAAAGGTGGTATTGCCTTCTTGGCTTCTAGCTTGGCGAATGCGGGTGTTATTTTCACCGCTGGTTTTGCTATGTTCCCGTTCATTATGCCTTCAATCTTAGTACCAAGTAATAGTTTGACGATGTGGGATTCGACATCAAGTGAGCTAACACTGAACTTGATGACTGTGGTCGCTTTTGTGATGGTTCCGATCATCCTGGGTTATACGACATGGACTTACTACAAGATGTTTGGTCGTCTTGACAGCAAGTTCATCGAAGAAAACAAAAACTCACTTTACTAAGGAGCGATAGATATGTGGTATTTCGCATGGATTCTAGGTGTACTGCTAGCTTGTGCATTCGGTATCATCAACGCTCTTTGGTTAGAGCATACAGAAATGATGGATAAAGACAGTGAGTAAACTTGCTTTGCAAGTGGCTCAACTTCATCAGCCAACTAACAAGACCTCATTAAGGGTCTTGTCATTGGTGTTAGGCTTTTATCATGTTGCGATGGTGATGTGGGACCCGGAACAATATTCTCATAGTATTGGTGGGTTCAACACCATCATCAGCCCCTTGCTGATTTGGGCATTGTGCTCAAGCATGGTTTTTGGGGTTGGCTTTAAGCCTCGTAAATGGGTTTGGCAACTGTTGTTTAGCCCTTATATCTCTCTTTCAATATTAACCTACCTAACGGTTGTTAGACTGGTTTGATTGAGCCTTTTCCAACTTAAAACTGTAGTTTCAGGTCGGAAGAGGATAGCAGAGCAGATGTTACTTATGTCTCGGCATTGATTCAGTGCCGATTAAATATCCACATTAGTGCTGTCTCTTTGAGGCAGCACTAATTTTTTGTATCCATTCTAAGAAAAGTCTATTCAATCCTTGTACTAACAGTAACGAGTTGCGTTATAGTAACGAACTCAATCTGTATATGTATTGGAATGTTTGTGCAAAATACAGCCTCGGCCTTTCATTGGCCTGTAACCATTTATTATGAAGATACTGATGCCGGTGGTGTTGTGTATCACTCAAACTATCTTAAGTTCTTTGAACGGGCGAGAACCGAACTGCTTCGTTCTATTGGTGTCTCTCAGCATACTCTTCTTACTCAGAATATTGGTTTTGTCGTCAGACATATCGACATCGATTTTCTACGAGTGGCTCGTTTAGATGAGATGCTGAATGTTGTAACGAACATTTCTGAGCTGAAAAAAGCGTCTCTGACATTCTGTCAAGAGCTCGTCAATCCTGAAGGTAAAGTGTTGTGTAAAGCCGTGGTTAAGGTAGCATGTGTCGACAATCAGAGCATGAGGCCCAAGGCGATGCCTCAATCAATAATTTTGGAGTTAACCCCTAGTGACCGCTGATATTTCAATTCTTGATCTGTTTTTGCAAGCCAGCATATTAGTAAAAATGGTGATGCTTATCCTTTTAGGCATGTCTATTGTCTCATGGGCGATGATCATCAAGCGCAGCAAAATTCTTTCTCAAGCAGAGAAAAGTGCAGATTCGTTTGAAGATAAGTTTTGGTCTGGAACCGATTTATCTGCAATTTACCAAGATGTGAAGAAGCGCAAAGATGAAATTTCAGGTACTGAAGAAATTTTCTATTCAGGTTTCACTGAATTTGCGCGATTACGGAAAACCAATGCGACCTCACCAGACTTCATTATGGAAGGAACTGGTCGAGCAATGCGCGTTGCTGTTGCACGTGAAGTGGATGAATTGGAAACGAGCTTGCCATTTTTAGCCACCGTTGGCTCTATCAGCCCATACATTGGCCTTTTTGGTACGGTATGGGGAATTATGCACTCATTCATTGCGTTAGGTGAAGTTAAGCAGGCGACACTTGCTATGGTTGCCCCTGGTATCGCTGAAGCTCTGATCGCAACCGCTATGGGCCTATTTGCTGCAATACCTGCGGTGATGGCTTACAACCGATTAAGCAATAAAGTGAGTAAGTTAGAGCATAACTACGCGACATTTTCAGAAGAGTTTCACAGTATTCTTCATCGCCAAGCTATGGCGGGTAGGGAATAAACCATGGTGGGTTATCAGCGTAAAAAACGCAAATTGACCGCAGAAATTAATGTTGTGCCATACATCGACGTGATGTTGGTGTTACTGATTATTTTTATGGTGACCTCGCCTTTTGTGACACAAGGTGTCGATGTCGAGCTACCTAAAACCTCTGCTGCAAAGCCAGCATCCGAACTTGCTGGGGATAGCGATAGCAGCTTTATTATCGTAGAGATAGATAAAGAAGGTAATTTAGGGCTTAGCGTCAATGATGAAGAGGTTCAAAGAGGCTTGTCATTGCAGGACGTTATTGTTCGAGTCAAAGCTGAACTCTCACTAAAACCAAACTCACCTGTTGCTGTGGGCGGTGATGCAGCAACGCCCTATGCGGAAGTCGTACTAGTTTTAGATGAATTGAGTCGCGCAGGTATTCCGAAAGTGGGTCTACTAACCGATATAAAGGGATAGTTCGTACCGTTCATGAAAGATAATAAGTCCAAAAACAACGACTACAAAAAGCCAATCATCATTTCCACTATTTTGCATGTGGTTCTGATTGTTGTTTTGTTGTGGGGCACTGATTTCACATTATCGAAACCTGAACCAACGGGACAAATGGTGCAGGCTGTTGTGATTGATCCTCAATTGGTTCAAAAGCAAGCTCAGCAAATTCGTAGTCAACGTGAAGCCGCAGCGAAAAAAGAGCAAGACCGACTCGATAAATTACGCCGAGAAAGTGAACAATTGGAAAAAAATCGCAAGGCAGAAGAAGAGCGGATTAGAAAGCTCAAAGAGCAGCAAGCGAAAGAAGCAAAAGCGGTGAGAGAAGCAGAAAAGCAGCGTGTTCAAAAAGAGCAAGAGCGTAAACTTGAAGAAGAGCGAGTACGCAAAGAAAAGGAACGAGCTGCTAAAGCTGAAATAGAACGAAAAACCAAAGAAGAGGCGGTCAAGAAGGTCGAGCAAGAACGCCTAGCGAAGCAGGCCGCAATTGCACAAGCGGAACAAGAACGTATAGCGAAAGAAAAAGCGGCCGCTGAAGCTAAAGAGAAAGCGCGCAAAGAACGTGAAGCGGCAGAGCGAGCCGAGAAGGAGCGTATAGCTAAAGAGAAAGCCGCTAAAGAGGCTCAAGAAAAAGCCCTCAAAGAAAAAGCACGTCTAGAACGCCTAGAGCGTGAACGTAAAGAGCAAGAAGCGGCTTTAAATAGTATTTTCTCAGGTTTAGAAACGGAGACCGAGCTAAATAGCTCAGCACGTTCTCAGTTTGTAATGAGTGAAACGCAACGCTATGGAGCAATATACACTCAGCTTATCCAGCAAAACTTACTACTAGAAGATAGCTTTAAAGGTAAACAGTGCAAGGTGAATTTACGCCTAATTCCAACAGGAGCAGGGGCGATTGTTGGTAACTTAAGCATTGTTGGTGGAGACTCACGATTGTGCGCTGCAACAAAGCGTGCAGTTGCCCAAGTGGGGACGTTTCCATTACCAAAAGATGATCCCGATGTAGTCGAGAAATTAAAGAACATTAATTTAACTGTAGAACCAGAGTAAATAAGGAAGAGCTTGTGTTAAAGCGATTGATGTTAGGGTGCTTACTTGTACTGACAAGTAATATACAGCTTGCTAACGCAGCATTGGAGCTTGTTATTACCGATGGTATCAACTCGGCAAGGCCAATTGCGATAGTACCGTTTAAGTGGGAAGGTAAAACAAAACTTCCTCAAGATATTTCAGGAGTTATCGCTTCTGATCTACAACGCAGTGGTAAATTTAGCCCTGTTGCGACCAGTAAAATGCCGCAAACCCCATACAGCGAAACAGATATCAAATTCGATGCTTGGAGCCGCATTGGGGTGGATGCACTATTGACTGGCAGCATTACGCAAAATGCGGATGGTCAATACGTCATTAACTATCAGTTAGTTGACGTAGTGCGCGGTCAATTGACCCAAGGTCAAAGCAAAGCTCTGAGCAATGACGGGCAGCTAGTACTTTCTAAAGATCATGTGCTATTTAATAAAATCGCGACAGTTCCTGCGAACCGCATGCGCGAGTACGCGCATAGAATTTCAGATCTTGTCTATGAAGAGTTAACTGGCGATAAAGGTGCATTTTTAACGCGTATCGCTTACGTCGTGGTAAACGATAAAGAGCAGTACCCTTATCAGCTAAGGGTTGCCGATTATGATGGTTATAACGAGCGATTGGTTTTACGTTCTAAGCAACCTCTAATGTCTCCTGCATGGTCACCAGATGGCAAGCAATTAGCCTATGTCAGTTTTCAAAATGGCCAAGCAGAAATATTCTTAATGAATATCTACACTGGCGAACGAGAAAAAATTACGTCTTATCCTCGTCATAATGGCGCTCCAAGATTCTCACCTGATGGTAAGAGTTTAGCTCTTGTGCTTTCAAAAACCGGCAGCTTGCAGGTTTACACTTTGGATTTGGCTACTCGTAAACTGAAACCAATAACGAGTGGCAGATCAAATAATACGGAACCATTCTGGCATCCTGATGGTAAATCTCTAATATTTACTTCGGATCGGGGTGGTAAACCACAGATATATCAAGTAAATTTGACCAATGGCTCGACCAACCGTATTACGTGGCAAGGCAGCCAAAATTTAGGTGGTCAAATTACGCCTGATGGTCGGTTCTTAGTGATGGTGAATCGAAGTAATTCTGGTTTTAATCTGGCAAAACAAGACTTGGAAACAGGTTCAGTGCAAATTCTTACCAAGACTTTGCTCGATGAGTCTCCAAGTATTGCACCCAATGGCGGCATGGTCATATACAGCTCAATTTATAACCAAACGAATGTACTTTCGATGGTGTCTATAGATGGGCGTTTCAAAGCTAGATTACCGGCAACAAATGGGCGCGTTAGAGCTCCTGCGTGGTCTCCGTTTTTATAGCAAGTAAGTAATAAAAAGTAAGGAAAATAAGATGCAACTTAACAAAGTTCTTAAAGGGCTACTAATTGCGCTACCAGTACTTGCAGTAACTGCATGTAGTTCAAGCGATGAAGCAACTAACGCTTCTGGTTCTGAAACTAACCAGTCTACTTCAGGTTCAGCAAACAACGTTGATACAACGGTTGTTTCTCCGATCGATGAGAATGCACAACTTTCTGAACAAGAGTTAAAAGAGCAAGCTCTTCGTGAAACTCAAACCATCTATTTCGCATTTGATAACGCGACAATTGTTGGCGACTACGAAGACATGTTAGCTGCACATGCGGCTTACCTAAGCAAAAACCCAGCGATGCAAGTGACTATCGAAGGTCATGCTGATGAGCGTGGTACTCCTGAGTACAACATCGCACTAGGCGAGCGTCGTGCACAAGCTGTTGCTAAATACTTGCAAGCGCTAGGTGTTCAAGCTGATCAAATCGCTATTGTCAGCTACGGCGAAGAAAAACCGCTTCTTCTAGGTCAATCTGAAGATGTATACGCGAAGAACCGCCGCGCTGTTCTAGTGTACTAATCGAGGATTGCCTCATGTTCAGTAACTTAAAGCGCATTGTTACGCTTACGTTACTGGCAAGTGCGGCGAGCACTACGCTCGCTGCACCAGCTCCAGTATCTGACCTCAGCAATAGCTCTTCTTCTAGCGCCACTCGCGCTCAAAACTCTTCGTCTGAAACGGATGTACAGCGTCTTGAACGCTTGCTTGAAAACCGCAATCGTGTGCAGTTGAAAATGCAGCAGCAGCTTGACGATATGACCTTAGAAATCAGTGAATTACGTGGGCAGCTTGAGCGCAATAGCTATGATATGCAGCAAATGCTAGAGCGCCAACGTGAATTGTTCATTGAACTAGACCGTGTTCGTAGTGAAATGAAAACTACGGGTAGTGCACCTCCTACTACATCACCTGATGCGGCAGTGGAAGGTACATTCAGCAGCAATGTGGACGAACAAACAGCGTATCAGAATGCAGTTGATTTGATTCTGAAGAAGCGTGACTACAGCGGTGCCATTGCGGCGTTCCAACAGTTCCAAAAAGATTATCCTGATTCAAACTTTGCCCCTAATGCACATTATTGGTTAGGACAGCTTTATTTTGCGAAAAAGCAAGACAAGGAAGCAGCGCAAAGCTTTATAGCCGTGCTTACCTATAGCGAATCCAATAAACGTGCAGATGCATTGGTGAAGTTAGGTGATATTGCTAAACGTAACAATAATTCAGCCCAAGCGAACAAGTATTATCAACAAGTTATTGATGAATACCCGACCAGTGCTTCGGCAAATGTTGCAAAAGAGAATTTGAATTAATAATAAGAGGTCGTGAAGGCCTCTTTTTTTTGCTTATTGTTACAAGAATCACTTTTGATTCACACTTAGGTTCGGGTGTACAATGCTCGAATTCTTGGAAGTTGCATAGAGCAAGAGCAATGAGCCACATTTTAGACACCATTGAAACTGTATATCCTTTTCCACCTAAACCTATTCCTTTGACGGTTGAAGAAAAGCAAACTTATACCGCTAGCATCAAACAGTTATTAAAAGAAAAAGATGCAGTGCTAATTGCACACTATTATACCGATCCTGAAATTCAAGCATTGGCAGAAGAAACGGGGGGATTTGTCGGTGATTCATTAGAAATGGCGAAGTTTGGCAACCGTCACCCAGCAAGTACGCTAATCATTGCTGGTGTTCGTTTTATGGGAGAATCTGCGAAAATTTTAACCCCAGAAAAACGCATTCTTATGCCAACACTAAAAGCTGAATGTTCTCTTGATTTGGGTTGTCCTGCTGATAAATTTACTGAGTTCTGCGATGCTCATCCTGATCATACCGTCGTGGTTTATGCCAATACATCTGCTGCTGTAAAAGCAAGAGCTGATTGGGTGGTGACATCGAGTATTGCTCTTGAAATTGTAGAACACCTAGATGCAGAAGATAAGCCGATTATCTGGGGACCAGACCGCCATTTGGGGTCATACATTGCTAATAAAACCGGTGCAGAGATGCTGCTTTGGCAAGGCGAATGCGTGGTCCACGATGAATTCTCCGCAGACGCTTTACGCAAAATGAAATCTCTATATCCTGATGCGGCCGTATTGGTGCACCCAGAGTCGCCAGCCAGCGTGGTTGAATTAGCGGATGCTGTCGGTTCGACAAGCCAATTGATCAAAGCGGCAAAATCGCTTCCTCAGCAAAAGATGATAGTAGCAACGGATAAAGGCATTTTCTTTAAAATGCAGCAGTTAGTGCCTGAGAAAGAGCTTATTGAAGCACCAACCGCAGGAGCGGGGGCGACTTGTCGTAGTTGTGCGCATTGCCCTTGGATGGCAATGAATGGCCTTAAAGCCATTGAAGCTGCGCTCAAAGAAGGTGGTGATGATCACGAAATTTTTGTCGATGAAGCACTGCGATTAAAATCACTGATCCCACTTAATCGCATGTTGGATTTCGCTGAACAGTTAAACCTTCAAGTTAAAGGTAATGCTTAGTTTTAACTTGAAGCAATACAAAAAAGGCTCCTTGGAGCCTTTTTATGTGAGTACCATTAACGAAGTTAATTAAAGCTACCGTTATTGGTTTTCAGCTAACTGTACACCGCGTTGGGTTAAGCCGCACAACATTACAGGTATTGCATTGTAGATCTCTTCAAATTGATCTAACCCTTGTAGGCCTTGTTCGGCAAGCGTTACTAATGATGTTTCTGGGTCATACAGCATGCTTAAAGACAGTAGTACGCCACCAAGTAGTGCATTGTCTTGGCTATCTTCAGGCATCAAGGTTTCCCAGTCGTCTCGTGCCAGTTGCCAACCTTGTAAAAAGCCTTCACAGAAATCACGGACGTCATCCGTAACAATTTCTTCTTCATCTAAGGAACAGCCTTCTGGCCATGCCCAATTGGCGTTCAATAAAGCAGGGCGATATAAGTTCCATATATCAATAACAAGCTGAAAATACGTTTCTAGCTGTTCACCATCTGTAAAAGGTGCAACTTCTTCACCTCCCCACAAAAAGGGTAACCATTCTTCAGGAGGTAGAATATTAGGAGCAGAAGCCATTGCTGTCACAAAACCACGTGTTTTCGCTTCGTTTAATAGCTTATCTTCTAATTCAGGTTGCGATAGGAGTGTTTGTAAGGTCAAAACAAAGTCCATGAGTTGTTAGATAATTAGCAGTATCTTAACTCTAAATAGTCGTTGTATGCCAATTTAACAAAAGTTATTGCGGTAAAGACTTGTTTCATACAATCAATATCTTGCTTGGCAGGATTCTTCACTATAATTTGTACAAAAGAAAAAGTTCAAAGGCTTATGAAAGTACGTAGCTCACTTAGAAAGAAAAGCATCACCGCATTGGCGTTTTATCTTTGCTTTTTTATTGCAACCATCGGAACGATTACCTACTGGGTTGTCGAATCTCCTCTGCGTGCTGAACTCAAACAAAATTTAGATTTACGTGCTGAAATATTGTCTGCACAAATTAGAGAACCACTAAATAATTCAATAGGCATACTGCAAAGTGTCGTCAGCATTGGACAGTCTGCAAACGGCCAAGCAGAGCAAGACCGTCTGCTACATTCACTGTTCTCGATACTTGATAATATCGTTGTGAGTGGCGGGCTATGGCCAAAACCTTATAGTGTCGATCCCGCTCAACAATATAGTAGCCTGTTTTATAACCGAGCATCTGATGGTCAAGTCGACAAGTTACTCTCTTGGAATAATCCAGCAGTGAGCGGGTACGATAAAGAGACATGGTATACCGAGGTAAAAGGGCAGCCATTAGGAAGTGTGGCGTGGTCACAAGTTTACGTTGATTCTTATACCCATATTCAAATGATCACCGCTTCTTCGCCATACTATGTCAACGGAGAGTTCGCTGGTGTCGCTACTGTTGATATCTCGTTACATGGCTTGACTAAGCTTCTTGCTGCTCAAGCTGAGCGATATGACCTCGGTATGTCGCTTAGTGATTCTGATGGATCCATCATCTCTGAACATAACTTCAATATTCGCAATGGAGCATATATCAGTCGTTTTGATTTTGGTGATTTTCAGTGGCAAGTTGACGTGATAAACGCTAACCGTTTAGTGAATGATGAGGTTTATGAGCTGGTCACTAATGTAGAAGCGCGTATTATTCCCTTTCTTTTAGCCTGTGTAATGATTGGTTATTACTTGTTAAACAAATATTTGATTACACCAATCGTCGTTATTGCGAAAAAAGTTGCTGACTCAAAAGAAGGCGGCATTATCGAGATACCTTACCGCAGTAATGATGAAATACGGCAGTTAGTTGATACTTTTAATCAGAAAACGGTCTACCTTGAAGCGGAAAAGGTGAAAGCTCAAGCATCAACCCGAGCTAAAAGCGCATTTTTAGCGACGTTGTCTCATGAAATTCGAACCCCAATGAATGGTGTACTCGGAACAGCGCAAATATTATTGAAAACTCAACTTTCGACTCAACAACGACAGAACTTGAATAGTTTGTATGAGTCAGGTGAGCATATGATGACCTTATTGAATGAGATCCTTGATTTTTCAAAGATCGAGCAAGGTCATTTAGAACTCGATAATAGTCGTTTCCCACTTGATTCATTGATTGGCAGTATCAAAAGTGTCTATCACACCTTGTGTAATGAAAAAGGGCTTCAATTTAATATACACAACGAGGTAGCGAGCGATCGCTGGTACTTCTCGGATAAAGCTAGACTGAGACAAATCTTATTTAACTTACTGAACAACGCCGTTAAATTCACATCAAGTGGTTTCATTGATGTCTACTTAAAAGAAGAGTGGGTCGATGAGCAACTCTATTTATCTATCCGTGTTAGAGACTCTGGGATTGGTATTGCTAAAGAAGCGCAAGAAAAGATATTTCGACCCTTTGAACAAGCTGAATCGTCAACCACAAGGCGCTTTGGTGGTACAGGTTTAGGGCTGGCAATTGTCAAACAGATAACAGAGCTTATGAACGGTAATATAACGGTAGCGAGTGAGGTTGGTATCGGTAGTAGTTTTCATGTCATGCTCGCTATCGAAGAGGCTTCTGCAGGCCCAACCGAAGTTAAAACTCATCGTAAACTTGATTATCAAGGCCTTAAAGCATTAATCGTCGAAGATAATCGAACGAATTCGATCATCATTGAGACTTTTATGAAAAATAAGGGTTTTATTTGCCGCTGTGTTGAAAATGGTGAGATGGGCGTACAGGCACTCACTGAAGAGCGATTCGATCTTGTTTTAATGGATAACCATATGCCAGTAATGGATGGTATCGAAGCCATTTCTTGTATCAGGTCTCTATCAGAAAATAATCATAATGTATTAATTTTTGGTTGTACCGCTGATGTATTCAAAGAAACTCGAGAGCGAATGCTAGCAGCTGGTGCAGACTATATTATCGCTAAGCCAGTTCATGAAAATGAACTTGATGACGCACTTTATCAATACGCTGAAAAGCTGTACCAATTTCAGCCAAAATCCTCAATGCAGATGGCTGTTGGTTCGATAGAAGAGTCACTGGTTACTTTTCATATGGCGATTGAAAATCAAGAAATTGAGTTGGCATTAACCACCGTCAAAAAGTTAGCCGCGCACGTTTGCGTTGCTGAGTCATCGCCATTACATGATGCTTTGCAGAGTATCCAAATTAGCTTAGAAAACGATAAGCTACCCAATACACAACAAGTGGATGTCTTAACCGTTTTACTTGCTGATTTTTGTAATTAACTTACTAATAAGTGACTTAAATATTGTTTAATTTAACATTTATTTAAAAATTAGCGTTAGATTCTAGTTTTAATTTCAAAACTGGTTATAAATTTACCTAACTCAATTAAAATTGGAGATTAAATCTACAATTTATATGTTCTAATTACCTTATCAGCTGGTCTTTTTCTATGACCTGGTTTTATGTATTGCCTGTGGGTGATTTTTGTAGATATATATGTTGTTGAGGAAGGTAATGAAAGCTCGTGGCCCATTTTGTATTCGTCATGCTGCTGCTGACACATTTGCAATGGTCGTTTTTTGCTTTGTTTCTGGGATGATCATTGAGATTTTTATCTCTGGGATGACTTTTGAACAATCGTTAGCATCTCGAACATTATCGATTCCTGTCAACATTGCTATCGCATGGCCTTATGGCGTGTTTCGAGATTTCGTTTTACGTTTAGGGCGGAAGTGGTCGAATTCAAACCTGATGAAGAACATTTCAGATTTAATTGCATTCGTTTTGTTCCAATCACCTGTTTATGCGGCCATTCTTTTGGTTGTTGGGGCATCAACAGAACAAATTATTACGGCTGTTTCAAGTAACGCTATCGTTTCATGTGGAATGGGTGTGTTATATGGTTATTTCTTGGATATGTGCCGTCGATGGTTCCGTGTGCCAGGCTATTACCAAAGTATGTAACTGCATATTTAGCACGCAGCTATTGTCGTTGATTTCAACTAATAAGCTAATAAGTAACCAAACGCGCTGATAGTGTGGACTTTTTTAAGATTTTGGCTTGACCTACCTCTCCATAATCATTAAATTAGCGCCTCGTTAACTGATGCAGTTGACACAATCAAATACGGTGAGTTGTCCGAGTGGCTTAAGGAGCACGCCTGGAAAGTGTGTATACGGCAACGTATCGAGAGTTCGAATCTCTTGCTCACCGCCACATTCAAGAAAAAAGACGTCTCAGGACGTCTTTTTTCTTATATAAAGATTATAAAAATCAATGAGTTACGGTTTCGTAGCGTTCCATAAAGTGCCGTAAAAGCGCTTGTTTAGAGTAATACCCAGTATTTCTACTTGATGCTAGTTAAGAAGTTGGCGCACGTAACTTGGCTTCATCCAAAAGTAACTTGACTTCATTCAAAGCTGACCTAGCTTCATCCAAAACTAACCCAGTATTATTCGTATAGATATTCTTATCACGTCTGTCAAGTGGCTTTTCAGGTATTGTATTTGTTGAGTTACGACAACTTCTTTCGAACACCTTTTCATTTAACGAACCCCAATCTTCATTTAACGAACCCCAATCCTCGGCCAACTCATTCGATAGTTCACTGAATTGTTTACGTTCAATACTTAGGTCCTCTTGTAGAGATGATAAGTCATCGTGCGAAAGTGATTTGGCTGTATGCAAATCATTCGATAGTTTACTGAATTGTTCACGTTCAATACTTAGGTCCTTTTGTTGAGATGATAAGTCATCGTGCGAAAGTGATTTGTCTGTATGCAAAATTAACTTGGCTTTACACGAAATTAACTTAGCTCGATCCAAAAGTGACTTGGCACCATTACAAAGTAGCCTAGGATCACTCACAAGTAACATGGCATTATCATGATCAGTTTTATTCCAATAAGTATTTGAATAGGTATCCTTACCATATATGTCAAGTGGCTGTTCAGGTCTTGTACTTGTTAAATGATAACTTCTATTGATCACTTTTTCACTTGACGAATTCCAACGCTCAGTCAACTTATCCGATAGTTTATTTAATTGTTTAAGTTTAGATTTTTTAATACTTGGGTCATTTTGCCGAAACTGTTCTATACCGAATCAACTTGAAGATGCAGGCTTGAGAACCTGAAAATGATCATTAATTCGAGATGTCAAAGAGCCTGCGATCTCTGGAAGAGTCACAGAAAAAAATTGGTCTATTGCCGCCTTGAAGT
>NZ_SJFM01000169.1:0-501 GCF_029478545.1 Vibrio sp. 1180_3 | reverse complement strand
CGGGTATAACAAACAATTTAAGAGGGATTCCCAACGCTTGGCATTTTGCTTCTACTTCAATTTTAGTGTTTACGGTACAATGCGTTAGGTACGGTGGTAGCGTTGCTCACCCCTTAATTGGGCGTTAGGTTTTTAAAGGAAAATATCAATATCTTATGTTTGAAATGAGTAAAGCTCTTCATGAAAGAGCTATGGAGATTCGCTCTAATTTAGGGGATCATGGTGATCCATATGAAGAATCATTATTAAAAGGTGAAGTGACAGTTGGGTTGAAGATTATGGTAAAAGAAATATTCGACCATCTTCGTTCATCTTTAGACTATTGTGCACGAGAGACCGTATCTACATATTTGCCTAACTTAGATGGTAAAATAATATATACCCGTGATCATTGAAGATGCTTGATTTTCAATAGAATCAGGATCATGCTACAAACCATGAAAATCACACTGACTCCTCAACAGAAACTGCAACTCGAACAGATGCACGACATTGAGCGTG
>NZ_SJFM01000168.1:0-508 GCF_029478545.1 Vibrio sp. 1180_3 | reverse complement strand
TATGACAAAACGTACAAGACGACTATTTAGCGCAGAATTTAAGTTAGAAGCAGCGCAGCTAGTCTTAGACCAAAATTACTCAGTGACTGAAGCAGCCCAAGCCATGAATGTGGGCAAGTCCACGATGGATAAATGGGTTCGCCAGCTTAGAGAAGAACGCCAAGGGAAAACACCGAAAGCTTCACCTATGACCCCTGAGCAAATAGAAATTCGGGAATTGAAAAAGAAGCTGGCTCGCCTTGAAGAGCATAATGAAATACTAAAAAAAGCCACGGCTCTCTTGATGTCGGACTCACTGAACAATTCTTGACAATCAAGAAACTCAAGCAGAGCCACAGCGTAAAAATATTATGCGAAGTCTTCAATGTTCATCGAAGTAGTTATCACTATTGGCTTAAACGCCCAGCGTTAATTAATGCGGAAACAATAAAACTGCGCAGCTTGGTCAGTGAGGCTCATGCCGCAAGCAATGGCTCTGCGGGAGCGAGAACCATTGCAGATATAGTCA
>NZ_SJFM01000167.1:0-509 GCF_029478545.1 Vibrio sp. 1180_3 | reverse complement strand
GGCGTTAGCTGGGGTTAAGAAAAACGGTGAATTTAGGGTGGAAAGGCTTTGGGTTTTCTAGCTACACACCGGACAAATCTCTGCTTCTCAACTATCTCGCCAGTGGCACTTTTCGGGAAGAGTTTGAACTTAACGAAGTCTGCTTACGGGAAGTGTTGTGTTTGTTAAGTTCGTTGGCGCGGTTTCTTTGGTGTTGAAATTCATGAATGTCTAAATTCGTTTCGTGTGCTCTGTCGTTGGCTTTTTCGATAGAATTTTTTGCAAATTACCATGCTTAGGAATGGTGATTTATTCGGCCATTTCTTCTTTGCCAAGCGCATTTCGTGGATTGGGTTTTAATTTCACAGCTGTCCGTTTTACTTTGCCGTTTGAAAGCAATAATGTGTTTCAAATTAGGCAGTTTGGCGTAATTTGCTAGCGAAAGTGCAGCAGCTAACTAGGCGTTTAAGACGGATTCCCAACGCTTGGGAGTTTCGGCTCTAGGTTGAGTTTTGTGTTTAAGGCGCAAT
>NZ_SJFM01000166.1:0-510 GCF_029478545.1 Vibrio sp. 1180_3 | reverse complement strand
AATGAAGAGATTTGAATAAGTTACGTACAAAAACGATGCTTACCAAAACCTAAATTTCACAGAGATCTTAGCCAAAGAGAGCCACTTACAGAATCAACAACAAAGAAAGCGCCCTTTCAGCCACAACCAAACCTTTTGCTTCACCAGACTTTCAAAGCTGAGCTTCAGCAAGAGAATCAGTCAAAAAGACATTTCAATTAAAGCGATTTGAACTGGCGAAACTCAACACAAACCAGAGCCAAAACTTAATTGAGGCCATCCAAGAACCTTGGACGTGACCAATTAAAGCTCTTTCAAGAATCCATTTCGACAAAGCCAACTTGCCGAAAACACGGAACGAATTATCAATGAAATCGTAGCTTTGACCTTAAAAACTCATCAAACACATAACGCCCAATTAAGGGGTGAGCAACGCTACCACCCAACCTAAAGCATTACACCGTAACCACTAAAAGTGAAGTAGAAGAAAAAATGCCAAGCGTTGGGAATCCCTCTTAAATTGTTTGTTAT
>NZ_SJFM01000165.1:0-510 GCF_029478545.1 Vibrio sp. 1180_3 | reverse complement strand
AATCACCATTCCTGAGCATGGTAATTTGCAAAGAATTCTATCGAAAAAGCCAACGACAGAGCACACGAAACGAATTTAAGAATGCATAAAATTCAACACCAAAGAAGCCGCGCCAACGAACTTAACAAAAACAATACTTCCCGTAAGCAGCCTTCGTTAAGTTCAAACACTTCCCGAAAAGTGCCACTGGCGAGA
The DNA here is from genome assembly GCF_029478545.1 of Vibrio sp. 1180_3. Taxonomy (NCBI): domain Bacteria; kingdom Pseudomonadati; phylum Pseudomonadota; class Gammaproteobacteria; order Vibrionales; family Vibrionaceae; genus Vibrio; species Vibrio sp. 1180_3. Next base: position 315 of record NZ_SJFM01000165.1, on the reverse strand, counting down.
TAGTTGAGAAGCTGAGATTTGTCCGGTGTGTAGCTAGAAAACCCAAAGCCTTTCCACCTTAAATTCACCGTTTTTCTTAACCCCAGCTAACGCCAAATTAAGGTGTGAACAATGCCACCACCTTACCTAACGCATTGTGCCATAAACACTAAACTTGCTTGAAGTGAAAGCGCCGAGCGTTGTGAATCACTCTTAAATTTATTGTTATGTACGTGCTCCCTCTGGCACGATCATAGGCAGGTCTGTACAGCCAAAGTCTAAACCAAACTGGCTTAGCAAACAGGTAAGCTGGCCTCTATGGTGAGTTTGATGATT
>NZ_SJFM01000164.1:0-510 GCF_029478545.1 Vibrio sp. 1180_3 | reverse complement strand
AGTTTAGCCCATGAATGGTCATGCTCAACAACGTATTCAGAGCCTACTTGAAAGTCAGCTGTAACATTCAATTTAGTGAACCGACCTACATCTTCTGGATCGACAAGTTCAACGTGGGTGAGTGTGTACGGCTTAGTTGAGCCATTATTACGTGCATGTTCAACTGCATTAAGTGATTCGCGAACCGCTCCATCACCAATAGCATGAATATGCGCGCTGTAACCAACCTTATCCAGAGCATCTAACCAAGTTTTCATTTGGCTGGGTGGAATATAATTAATTCCGTAAGGTTCGTCTGGAATGTAAGTATCTAAATATGGTGCCAGCGTTTTTGCTGTACCGTTTATTGTAATACCATCGCTATACATTTTTACTTGATCAATTAATAGCAAACTCGATGTATCACTTGATTGGATTTTCTTTAGAAAAGCTAGTTGCGGTTCCATAGAATCAGCAGGATAAATCCAAGGGCGCAACGACACTCGTGCGGTCAGATTACCGTCTTTTTCT
>NZ_SJFM01000163.1:0-524 GCF_029478545.1 Vibrio sp. 1180_3 | reverse complement strand
CATAACGCCCAATTAAGTGGTGAACAACGCACTGACCAAGTCGCTGCATTGCACCGTAAAACACTTTACCTGACGCATAGTAAAACTGCCACGCGTTGAGAATCCACTTGAATTGATTGTTATGTGAATTTAGCTATGAATTCAAAGTAAACCACCGTAGAAATGAAGATATTTGAATAAGTTACGTACAAAAACGATGCTTACCAAAACCTAAATTTCACAGCGTTCTGAGCCAAAGAGAGCCACTTACAGAATCAACAACAAAGAAAGCGCCCTTTCAGCAACCGCTAAATTTTTTGCGTCACCAGATTTTCAGAGCTGAATGTCAGCAAGAAAATCAGTCAAAAAGACATTTCAATTAAAGCGATTTGAAACTGACGAAACTCAACACAAACCAGATCCAAAACTTAATTGAGGCAACCCAAGAACCTTGAAAACGATCAATCTCAGGTTGTTCACGAATCCATTTCGACCAAGCCAACTTGCCGAAAACACGAAACGAATTCTCAATGAAATCGTAGCTT
>NZ_SJFM01000162.1:0-539 GCF_029478545.1 Vibrio sp. 1180_3 | reverse complement strand
GAATTGACTGTGCCAAAATCAAGTAAACTTGATTCTGATTGGTCACTCAGTTCATTGATAAATCTTTTTCGATTATCATCAACGAGTGCCCACACAGATTGATAGGTTTATATTGTTAAAGAGCGTTACTTTGCGAGGCATTCCTCTCAAAGCGGACGGCAATTCTAGCGATTTAACTTCAAGTGTCAAACACTTTATTAGTTATTTCTCTTGCACTTATCTTTGATAAGTTTCCGTCATGTTGCTGGCTGGCCTAGTTGGTCTGCCGTGACAACGAGGCGCATTATAGGCAGTTTGGACAATGATACAAGCGATAAAACGCATTTTTTTCTAACAAGCCGTTCGCTTGCTCATTAAACAATCAAAGTAAGCATTTATTATACAAAAAGGACCATTATTGGTCCTTTTTGTAGGTATATACCCGTGATCATTGAAGATGCTTGATTTTCAATAGAATCAGGATCATGCTACAAACCATGAAAATCACACTGACTCCTCAACAGAAACTGCAACTCGAACAGATGCACGACATTGAGCGT
>NZ_SJFM01000161.1:0-551 GCF_029478545.1 Vibrio sp. 1180_3 | reverse complement strand
AACGCCCAATTAAGTGGTGAACAACGCACTGACCAAGCCGCTGCATAACACCGTAAACACTTTACCTGACGCATAGTAAAACTGCCACGCGTTGAGAATCCACTTGAATTGTTTGTTATGTGAATTTCACTATGCATTCAAAGTAAACCACCGTAGAAACGAAGGAATTTGAATAAGTTACGTGCAAAAACGATGCTTACCACAACCTAAATTTCACAGCGATCTGAGCCAAAGAGAGCCACTTGCGAATCAACAACAAAGAAAGCGCCCTTTCAGCCATAATAAAACCTTTTGCTTCATCAGACTTTCAGAGCTGAACTTCAGCAAGAGAGTCAGTCAAAAAGACATTTCAATTAAAACGATTTGAAACCACCGAAACTCAACACAAACCAGAGCCAAAACTAAATTGAGGCAACCCAAGAACCTTCAAAACGATCAATCTCAGGTTGTTCAAGAATCCATTTCGACCAAGCCAACTTGCCGAAAACACGGAACAAATTCTCAATGAAATCGTAGTTTTGACCTTAAAAACTCATCAAACACATAACGCC
>NZ_SJFM01000160.1:0-564 GCF_029478545.1 Vibrio sp. 1180_3 | reverse complement strand
CCCTTGATATTCACGCACCACTAAGGTGTCGTCTGCCAACCCATCCACTTTGAGCCTAAAACTTAACGTCGCCATTTCTCTTCCCTTCCACATTTGAATGTCGAAAAACCTTAAGCTCAATACACAAAAAAATGCTATGTACTGAGCTTAAGGTTCCAATATGGGTCGCCCGCCCCAAGGACATGAAACACGAACGAGCGACCCAAAAAACTAAGCGTGATTACGCTTCAACAGGCTTGCGCCAATCGTCTGAGCCTGAAGTACCAGCGTTGATGTGATCCCACAGGATTTTACGGTAAGACATTGATACTGTAACGTTTTGCGTGAAATCAGAGTTAGTTGGATCTTGGCAGTGTGGCATTTCACATTGAATGTCCACGATAGACGCGCTTTCCAGTTTGGTGGTGAAGAAGTTTTCTTGCTTACCTTCGATAGAGGTGCGGTACCATTTTAGCTCAACCGATTTCATCTTCTCGCCAGACGCCAATGCGTTATAAAGAAGCGGAACCGCTTTATTTAGCGCTACGGTAAATTTGAATGGCTTATGAACACGTTGACCAGAAG
>NZ_SJFM01000015.1:0-98673 GCF_029478545.1 Vibrio sp. 1180_3 | reverse complement strand
TCACGCTCAATGTCGTGCATCTGTTCGAGTTGCAGTTTCTGTTGAGGAGTCAGTGTGATTTTCATGGTTTGTAGCATGATCCTGATTCTATTGAAAATCAAGCATCTTCAATGATCACGGGTATATATAGATGCTCAGTTCGATAAGCAAGGTACTTCATTTTGTCTTCTGACAAACGTACTTCTGAAGCTAAATCTTGAATGTTTTTAAGGGCAGGAAGCCCTAAAATTTTCAATCGATAAATATTATCTGAAGGCATATGGCGCATCACCTTTACGTCTTAAGTATCGGGGTAGATTATGCCTGGCTAGAAAAAGCTTTTCTAGCAAGGCAAAATTTACTTCGGCATTGTACTAGATTTATTGCAGGACAGCAGAAACACTATCCAGTAAGTCTAAACTTACTCGCTAAAGGTGAGCGCCGACTTGACTCTATCATAATTAACCTTTGAATTACTACGATTTTCTGCGTTTATCAGTTCAACTCTAGCTTGATCTAAATACGTAGACTTAAATGTTTTACTCACATATTCACTACCAAGAGCGGTTACTAAATAGCCCGTAGACGTCCTCGCAATGTACTGCTTCTGAGTTAAACGCCCCAAAGCAGATCGAGTAGCGATTTCACATAAACTATCACTACGTTCAGTCGCAAACTTCATTAACTTGTACAAGTTTGCATTATTTACACCATCCATGAGAAAGATACATGGAAGAATAAAATGTTCTGCTTCGAGTATGTTCGCCACATCTTTTGCAACAGGGTGGAGTTTACGGATACCAGTTATGTAATCATTAATACGTCTATAAATTTTAAACTTTTCATGCTTATCCACTAAATGTTCATAGTTTATATGAGTAACTTTTCCTGATTTCGAAGCTTTAACTAATCTATAAGGTCCATAGTTAATAAAACTCTTATTACTTTTATACTTTTTATTTGACACAACAATCATTTTTCTTGCGAGTTTTTCATTGTTGGAAAAAGCTCCTAACTCAGCAAATGAGCCCGGACTTTCTGGAAAAATCACAATTGAATCGACACTATCTGCCAGAATATTTTCTAGTGTGAGTAAACTATGCTGTCCATGTCCAGCTAATAAGTCATCAAAAAGGTCCTCCGGATACAAGAGCTCATACCGTGGGTATTCTTGAAATACTTTCGCCATTTTTGATCTAGCATAAGTATTATCTGAAACTTCACCACCACATAAAAAAACTGTAACTTTAGTCTCACTTCTCGGGACAAAGATAAGATTCTTAACAATCTTAGCTACGTCTTCTAGATCTGACTCTCGAAGAATTTTATCCATACCCACCTTCGGTTTTATTAATCGCGCGACCCAATAATAGCGAATTATCTTATCTTAAAAACGCTCTACTATTCTAGCTCCAGAACAAATAATAAGTATGTATCTTGATGATTAATCATATTATACCCATCAATAATTGGATCAGGCATAATACTATTTTACTCATGTGCCCTTTCTGAAATTTAAAACATTGCTCTACGTTTTAGAACAAAACACACTGTTTGTACATACAACATCATTAAGCTTTATCATGTCTATAAGAAACTTAAAAGATGGTTCGAAAAAGCCCTGGCAACTTGAAACATATCCAAATGGTCGGGACAAGAACCGCATTCGAAAACGCTTTACCACTAAAGGTGAAGCCGCTGCTTATGAACGTCATCTATTGCAGCAAACCGAAAGTAAACCTTGGCTTGGTGACAAACCCGATCACCGTCGGCTAACCGACCTAGTTACGACTTGGTATGATCACTATGGTCGAACACTGGTTAATGGTGATGTCATTGTTCAAAAGTTTCGTCACATGGTGAAAGCTATGGGCAACCCTGTGGCTTCGGTATTTACTGCCAAAAGCTATTCTGAATACAGAAGCCAGCGTATGGCTGGTTCGCTAATGTTTGTAGACGAAGAACGTTGGAACAGAGGTAAGCCAAGTATTTCAACTATGAATTCCGAGCTTGCTAGGTTTAAGGCTGTATTTAACAAGCTTAAAGAAATTGGCGAGTGGAAAGCCCCTAACCCTTTAGAAGACGTTAAGCCATTTAAAGACTCAGAAAGAGAAATGGCATTCTTAACAACCGACCAAATTGCTCTTTTACTCAACCTTGTTGGGCAACACGAGCGCGACGATATGCTTAGAATAGTAAAGTTGTGTCTCTCTACTGGGGCAAGATGGAACGAAGCTGCAAAGCTAAAGGGCTCTCAATTAACGCCATATAAAGTGACCTTCACTAAGACTAAAACCAAGAAGAATCGCTCTGTACCAATTTCTAATGAGTTGTACGAAGAGATCTATAAACCAATCTCAGGTGAATTGTTTGTGCAGTGCTACACGCCATTTTGCTACATTCTGAAAAAAAAACTCGGCATCAGTTTACCTTCCGGGCAAGCATCGCATGTTCTCCGCCACACGTTCGCTAGCCACTTTATGATGAATGGCGGGAATATACTGGTACTGCGGGATATACTTGGCCATGCCGATATCAGCATGACAATGCGATATGCGCACTTCGCTCCCGATCACCTCTCTGATGCGATCACCAAGAACCCATTGGCTGATTTATAGCGGTCACCTCAAATTTTTTTTGCGTGAGTGTCGCCACTTTGTCGCCACTTTCTATTTTTCAGCAATAAAAAAGGCCGCTAAAAGCGGCCCTAAACTATTCGTATTTTCCGAGGTATTAGAAACTTACTCTTTACCGAACAAGTTGTTCTCTTGTTCTCTCACGCGAATAAACGTCGTTCTCTTCGTTAGCTCTTTAAGCTTTGCAGCGCCTACATATGTACAGGTAGAACGCACGCCACCCAGCACATCTGAAATCGTATCGTGAACACTGCCACGGAATGGCAATAGCACGGTTTTTCCTTCAGCTGCACGGTATTTTGCAACACCACCAGAGTGCTTCGCCATGGCTGATTGTGAAGACATGCCGTAGAACTTCATGTAGCTTACGCCATCTTTTTCAATAACTTCACCGCCAGATTGCTCATGCCCTGCTAGCATACCGCCAAGCATAACGAAATCAGCACCGCCACCGAACGCTTTCGATACATCACCGGCGCAAGTACAACCACCGTCGCCAATAATGCAGCCACCTAAACCATGAGCTGCATCAGCACATTCAATGATCGCAGACAACTGTGGGTAGCCAACACCGGTCTTCACGCGAGTAGTACACACAGAACCAGGGCCAATTCCTACTTTAACAATATCTGCACCGGCAAGGATCAGTTCTTCAACCATATCCCCAGTTACAACATTACCTGCTGAGATCACTTTATCTGGGAATTGAGCACGAACACGTTGTACATAATCTACCAAGTGTTCTGAGTAACCGTTGGCAATATCGATACAGATGAAAATAAGGTCATCACTTAATGCCATGATGTCTTTAGTTTTTTGGAAATCATTATCCGAGGTTCCTGTTGATACCATCACATGCTTAAGCGTGGCTTGATCAGCACCTTTGACAAACTCAGCCCAGTCCTCAACAGAATAGTGTTTATGAACCGCTGTCATTACATCGTGTTCAGCCAACGCTTTTGCCATAGCAAAGCTACCAACAGAGTCCATGTTCGCAGCAATCACGGGCACGCCAGACCATTGACGCCCACTATGCTTGAATGTAAAATCGCGGGTTAAATTTACTTGAGAACGGCTTTTTAGTGTTGAACGCTTAGGGCGAAACAGTACATCTTTGAAACCTAACTTAAGTTCTTGTTCGATACGCATTGTGCATTTCCTTGATTCATAAACTGTGTGTCACTTTCGCAAAGTGCGTAGTAATCATGTTGGCAGACGAGATTACTGGCTTTCGGACACAAAAAAACCGGAGCGTTGGCAGACGCTCCGGTTTTCAGCATTATAGGTTGGGATTTCTTCTCGGCAAGTCTGATATTTTATTTTTTTTTATGGTACTATATCGAAACTTTCATATCCGGTAGATTTGAATACTCCCTAGCAAAAACCATAAAATATATCCCCTTATTTTTCATAAAGTTAAATAAAAAACTCACTCCACCATCGAATCCCACCAGCTAAGCAATCGATTACCAAACAGTATTCAACTAAAAATATGTGACCAATATCACCCCCAAATGGGATTTTAATAGACACTTTTAACGTTATTTTTTTCAAAAAATAGTATAAAAATTTAAAGCCCAGTCTAGAAAACGTACTAACACCCACCCATCCATTAATAACCCCCCATAAAACGCATTACTCATTCAACAAGGTTATAGTTAGTCAATGATTAACTTTCAATGACGCTAGTGCTTCTGCTGTTGCATCTTGTATCGAGAGAAAAAGAGAGTTGATTTTCCCTGTTGGTGTGCGCATAGGATTTAGTGTAATGCTCTGATACATAAATTCTGCTTGCTGGGTTACAGGGCGAACATTGCGACATTTAAATAAATAGGGGCGTTGCTGCCACGTGATAAAACTGCGACAACCAAGGTCATATACCGGTTTTGTTTTTAGTTTAAACCACTCACAGGGGATCTCTGGAAATAATTCAAATATCGATTTACCAATAGCATCATGAGACTGTACACCGCTGTGGTGTGTCATAAAGCCATTCCAGACTTGTACTTGATAATCTCGATCTATGACCACTAAGCCCATATCGACATTCTGTACCATGTCCACCATCCAGTGGAATTGCTCAAATTCAGCAGGAAGATTCATCGCTAAAAGTCCTCCATAAGATAAGCGAGTTTGTTGTCTAGCAGTGGAAGTGACTCATCGACAAACATAAACAATAAATCGCAACGAATCGATGTCTGATCAATATTATAACTGACTTCAAATGTCATAGTCTTCTTGAACGTTCCCGCGGTAGATTGGATGACTGAATCAATGGAGATATGCTGTCCAAGCAGCACAGGAGAACTTTGGAAGAATCGCACCTCTGATTGTTCGCCCAATCCATTTAAGAAAGAACCGACCAATATATTCGACACGTCCATTAACAATTCTAGCTCTTCAAGTTCTTCACTATCAGCAGGCACTTTCATTAATTTTTTGAGGTCAGAAACACTAGAATCACTAAGCAAAACTAATGCCTCACCAGCAATGCCTTCGCCACTAAACCCCTGACAAACACCTGATACCTGGTCATTTTCTGCTAAGTCACGTAATGCCATGTGCAATTCGCTGACTTCAAAAATATTGACGTTTGGCAACGGTAAATGGACAAAAACATCAAAATGTCGAGCTAATGCATCTGCGGCTCGTCCAATCGAAACGTTAGCGACTTCCATATAGATATCTCGTCGCTTCAATATCGGTAGATCAACAGAAACAGGGGTTACAATACGTGGCTGTGTTGCTGGCTCTACTAGCTCTCTCAATACATCATTAAGCGCATTTTTATCGATTGGCTTTTGGATAAAAGCGCGAGCGCCTAACGCCATAACTCGCTCTTTGGCTTTAGGCTGAATATCACCAGAAACAACCACGACTGGCGTTGTCATACCTCTGCGCTGCATTTCCTCAAGCGTGCCATAGCCATCGAGTTCTGGCATTGTTAAATCTAGGAACATTAATTTGAAGTCATGTTCTTCAAGATTCTTGATTCCATCTATACCATCTACTGCGAAGGTGATATCAGCGTTAAGAGACGCTGGGAGTGAACGCGCCATCTGCTTACGTGCTAATGCAGAGTCATCACAGATGAGTACGGGGAAAGACATGTAATCACCTTAATGTCTATTAATTCAATGAATAGAGTGTATACCTAAACCTTAGGTATATGCGAGTTGCGCAAAAATTTAATTCAAAATGAGGAAGTGTGCCGGTTGGAGCCTTAGGACAGAAACCACCACATTAAAGTGACGGCCACAGAGTCAGAATGATGATACGTAATACAACAGCAAAGACGATAAATGAAACACCCAATCGGTACCATTTATATTCTGCGATGGTCATCGGTATGCGTCGATAGAACATCGTCACCACCCCCTTCCAATCATGGCTGCGCTTGCCATACTGAGTGATACTGGTTAAAACAAAAATAATACCAAGCAGCAATATCCCTTTTTCCGCCCAGAACAATCCAACTTCCATTTAGCTTCCCTCACTCATTGGTAACTCACAATGATAATGAGTTTATACGTAAAACAACCAAAGCTCTGTTGGACAAAAGTCGAATAATGGCGATAAAAAAGGGCTTTACTGAAAAAGCCCTTGTTCTACATTGATACTCAAATCTTAAACAGTGACGATTATACCTGAGTAGAAAGCTTAGGTGTTGGCGTCTTTTTATCTCGATAGCTGAACCAAATATAAGTTACAACGATAGAGAAAAACATGTATGACAAAGCAAACACGATAGGAGACGTTATCAAATCAGCCGACACTCCCCACATTACACCCACAACAGTGACGGAAAGTTTGGCGAATAGGCCGCAAATTAATAGAAATAGCGCGAATTCTGGCACTCTAGTGCTTCTGAAGGCAAACCAGTAACAGGTGCCTATCGCTAAGGAAGATACATACAAGCCGAGTAAAAAGGAGTGGAAGTGTTCCGCAGAAGCAACACCTGCAGATACAGACGCTATCAAAATTAATATCAGTTTCATGCTATAAACCTCTTTTTAATAAAAAAGCATCCATTCATTTTTGAAATCTCATTTTGCGTATATTTTCCTCTATTCACCAATAATATCAAGTTCAAATATTGAACAATTTTGCTTGTGACGGGCGACAAAATACAATTGTTAATCAATAGTTAACGATCAAATGCACGCGAAATTAGGTATAACAATGCATTACATAGATAAAAGCATCAAAATGGAACAAATGGTAACAAACTATTAACCATTGAGATTTTTTCGCTAAAATTAGAATTTTGTGAGACAAACACATAAATAACAAAGTACATAATCAATCATTGATGTGTTCAACTGATTTGCGTTTTTCAGCGGGAGCGTGGAGCCGTAAGCAGAACCTTATTCAAAAATAACTTCAAGCAACTTTTGAGTAAAGCTCTCTACCCGAGTACTTTCCTTTACGGCTGTAGCTTCCTTTGCCTTTCTTCGCTTTTTCAACTCGCATTCTAAATAGCTGGCTTGTGACCACGGCTTTGAGCGCATTATCTTTAATCTGTCCACGGCCGAGCTCTGCGTCCGAAATTTGATTATCTTCAAAACATAACTGATTGGTTTTGCAACTCATTCGTTTGTTTTTTTTGTTTTCCATATTGCCTCCATTAAAGACAAAGAGTGAACGATAGTGGTGGCGATTTTGCTCTAAAAACCACCACTGTCAATCACAAATTTTGTTGCTGACGATTTGAATAATTGAGTCCATTTCAAATACGGTTGCAGTAAAATGCCAAATGGAGCATAAAACATGACTATTTTTTGGAAAGTTTTTCGAGATTTGTCTAGTTATGATTGACAAGATAAAAGTTTAAACTAGACTTTGCCGTAGCTAGAAAGCAGTTCGTTGTATACAAATACGTTTCGTTGGATTACTTGTAACTCCCCCGTCGTGTCGTACGCAATAGCAATCTACTTTTCCACGCTATCCGCGCCGTAATCGGCTGTAAAAATTTTTCATTAGGATATTAAAATGTCTAACACAGTTACTGGTACAGTAAAATGGTTCAACGAAACTAAAGGCTTCGGCTTCATTCAACAAGAAAACGGCCCAGACGTTTTCGCTCACTTCAGCGCAATCAAAGGTGACGGTTTCCGTACTCTTGCTGAAGGTCAAAAAGTTGAGTTTGAAGTATCTCAAGGTCAAAAAGGCCCTCAAGCTGACAACATCCGCCTAGTATAATTTCTTACTAAGTATTCTAATAGCCAGCATCTTGCTGGCTATTTTCGTTTTTGTCTCTCAGAAATCATTACCATGGCCCTCAAACCAACTATCTATAAATTTCGTATCTCGCTCACTGATATCAACCGTGATCACTATGATTCTCTCAATCTGACGATTGCTCAGCATCCTTCAGAAAATAACGAGCGTATGATCGCACGCATTTTGGCTTTTTGCCTCAATGCCACGCCAGAGTTGATGTTTACTAAAGGTTTATCATCCATCGAAGAACCCGATATCTGGCTAAAGTCTTTAGATGACCAAATCCAGTTATGGCTAGAAGTCGGTGAACCTGATGCCGATCGCGTCAAAAAAGCAACTCGCCTAGCCAAGCAAGTAAAAATCTATAGCTTCAACACTAAATCGAATGTTTGGTGGGAACAAAACAAAGGCAAATTTGGTTATCTCAACGTCGATGTTATTCGCTTTGAAGCAGAATCAATTGAAAAACTGGCATCAACTCTCACACGAGGAATGGAACTCTCTGTGATGATCAGCGGATCTTCCATTTTCGTCGATGGAGAAAACGGCTCACATGAAATTGTGTGGCAAGAATTACAAATTAAGAACGCTTGATGGCGTCTATTGACGCTCATTATCTGTGATATCAAGGCTCTTTCGAGCCTTGAACATTATGGTGATTTACAAGTTAGCGTGAGGGCCAAAAACTTCATAGTGAATACGAGATTTATCAACACCTAGGCTTTCTAACTGCTCAACAATAAACTGCATAAATCCAATTGGCCCACAAACATAGAAATCACCATTTCGTAGTGGCAACGGCACTTTATCCAACTGCATGTGCCCATTTCCTTCAGTCGATAAATCGCTATTTAGATACCAAACCTTTTGTTTCCAATCATTGGCCTCGATCAACTTTGCCGTCTCGCTAATAAACGAGTGTTGCTCAGGGCTGTTGCAAGCATGTAAATAGGTTACGTCACGCTTTTTGACCTGAGCAAAGTGTTGCAACATCGCTTGCATTGGCGTCGCGCCAATTCCCGCAGAAATCAACACCACAGGTGCTTCACGTTCTACGTAGAAAAAGTCTCCCGCTGGCGCATACAATTTCACACAATCTCCCACACACAATTCATCGTGCAAATAATTCGATACAATACCAGCATGTTGCGTATCAAAGCCTTCTCGCTTGACTGAAATTCGGTAGTTCTTACCATTTGATTTTTGTGACAACGAATACTGGCGGATTTCCTTATATTGAGATGACTCCGGTTTCACTTCTATACCTATGTACTGCCCCGCTTGGTAATCTAATACGCTTTCTTTATCGGTAGGGGCAAAGATAAAACTCGTCACCAATTCCGATTCTTTTACTTTCTCTTGAACGATAAACTCGCGTGCATTTTCCCAACCACCTAACGCTTGTTTACGTTGTAAGTACAACTCGCCTTCCCGAGAAATAAATACTTGAGCTAAAAACAGGTAGGCAGCAGTCCAAGCCTCTTCAACTTCACTCGTAAAAGCTTCACTGGCAAGTTCTCGTAATGTTTCGATCAGGTGAAGACCAACAATTTGGTAATGATCGGGTTGAATGTTAAAGCTGGTGTGCTTGTGGGCAATTCGCTCAACTGCGCTGGTCAGCACTGCTAGGTTATCAATGTTTTTTGCATAAGCGGCAATGGCCTCAAACAAAGCGACGCTCTGACGACCCGTTTGTTGATGCGACATATTAAAAATATCTTTTAGCTCAGGGTTATGTGAAAACATTCGTTCATAGAAATGTTTGGTTAAGGAAGGGCCTGCTGATTCAAGCAGTGGTATGGTACTTTTGATAATGCCGATGTGATGGTCGTTGAGCATGACTGAAATTCTCCTCAGATTTTATTTTTTGTTATTTATAAGATGATGTTTTTCACTTTCATCTAACTGCACAACACGTGCCAAATCATATATCATTGATTTTAATAAAAATAGCACCAAAAACCTTAAGCAAACAGGTCAATAAAACCCTTTTAAATAGGTCATATTGACACTACAATATCAGAAAAACATCACGAATATTATTTCTATGCAAGATATCTCTATCTCCACTCTAGTCGAAATGACGATTGGGTTAGCCAGTGGCTCAAATGATCACGATCGATTCAGTCGCTTACTTGATGCGATCCGCAAAACCATCCAGTGTGACTGTGTGGTACTCCTTTCTCGCCAAGGGGAGTTACTTATTCCTCTTGCTATGCAAGGTCTAACTAGAGATACATTAGGTCGCCGATTTTTAATCGAAGAGCATCCTCGTTTCACACAAATCTGCCAAGCCAAATCGCCGATAAGGTTTGATGCGCACTCTCCGCTACCAGATCCTTTTGATGGCCTGTTAATGGAGCATGATGGCGATCTACCGATGCATTCTTGCATGGGCTTACCACTACTCTTTGGCGACGAATTGCTAGGAATTCTGACGCTCGATAGCCTGACACCAAATGTGTTTGACCACATACCAACAAGAAGCCTTGAAGTGTTATCGGCTATTGCCGCCTCGACACTAAAAATGGCACTGACTTTTTCACAATTAGAAGCCCAAGCTAAACAATCTCAACAACGCTTCGAAGAACTCAATGAAGAAGTATGGGACAGAGACGGCGGTGAAATCATCGGTTCTAGTACGGCGATGCAAATAATGAAAGCCGACCTCGAAGTGGTTGCTCCTTCCAATTTCAACATTTTGATTCACGGCGAAACAGGGGTTGGTAAAGAATTAGTGGCGCGTACCATTCATCATCTTTCATCTCGAAAACGTCAGCCTTTGATCTACGTAAACTGCGCCGCTATTCCTGAAAACTTAGTAGAAAGTGAACTATTTGGCCATGTAAAAGGTGCATTTACGGGTGCAGATCGACATCGTTTAGGCAAATTTGCCTTAGCTGATGGTGGTACCCTGTTTTTAGATGAGATCGGCGAACTTCCACTTACCGCGCAAAGCAAGATCCTAAGAGCGTTACAAAATAATGAGATTCAACCGGTCGGAAAAGATCACGTACAAACCATTGATGTACGAATATTGGCTGCGACAAACCGAGATCTAAAAGTAGAAGTCGAAGCCGGACGCTTTCGTGCTGACCTTTATCATAGGCTCAGTGTTTACCCAATCCATGTGCCATCGCTGCGCGAACGCGATGGAGATGTCACATTACTCGCCGGTTATTTCTTAGAGCAGGCTCGACGAAAACTTGGCATTGTACAACTTAAAATTGACCCGCTGGCTTTGGAGTCGCTGCTGCATTACTTCTGGCCGGGTAATGTCCGAGAGCTTGAGCATGTTATTAATCGTGCAGCACTAAAAGCTCGTGCTAAGAAAACTGCATCTAACCTAGTTACTGTAACCTGCCACGATATTGGTGAACTGGATAATGGCATCTCGTTCAACACTTCAAATGAACAAATATCGCAGACAGAAGAGGCCAACATTAACTGGCGCATAGGCTTACGTGAAGCCACAGATGAATTCCAAAGAAAGGTAATCAGTGAAGCGTTAACCCGAGCCGATTTTAACTGGGCAGAAGCCGGAAGACAGCTACAAATCGACCGAGCTAATTTAACTCGACTCGCAAAAAGACTTGGTATCTCAGTGACCAAAACACATTCAATTAAACATTAAATAAAGCGAGTCATATGACTCGCTTCAATCGATACAATTATGGTGTGGTTAATTCACCAGTGTATTAGCCGCGCCATTCAATTCACGAGGAAAAGCTTTTTCGTACTCTTGCATGAAGTCTTCACGGATCAACTGCTCAAGATGGTTAGCTCTTTCGGTTGGGCAGAAAATCATAAAGTGAACGACTTGTTCACCTGCAGCAGTGCTGCTGATCTGAATATGGGGCTCTGCATTGGGCAAATCCACACCCGCGTGTTTTTCGATCATATTATTGTAGCGCCGTGCAACATCAATAAAATGAGCAAAATGCGCTTCGATCCTCTCATGCATGATTGGCAGTAGCGGAAACAAGTTAGCGAAGTTTGGCACCACAATCGAGAAATTATGAAACACATAACGCTTCATAAAATTAAGGTTTTTGACTGGGAAAGTAAAAAACATGCTATTAGGAAGAGTCGCAGTTTTGCCCGTATAGTGATATTGACCATGGTTAAGGTCAATTTCTTGAATCACCGTTGCCATTAAGTTGTGCTCGATCACCTCACCACTTAATTTTCCCACTTCAATCCAATCCCCAATACGAAATGAGCGAGAACTCGCACGCTGAATTGAGCCTGTAAAACAGAGAATAATCTCTTTCGATGCCACAACAATCGCAACTGCAATAGCGGTCACTGACAATGCAAATTCGTTGATCTCGGACTGCCATAACACAAACAAGATGACGATCGTCAAACCAAATATTCCATTCTTGGTTCGTGACATCCATTTACGTTGTTTCTCTGTAATGAAAGCGACATCACCTCGAATCTGTGATAGCACCAAACGACGAATCAAAATGATCAGCACCATTATTAACGTGGTGAATATCAATTTATGCGTGAGAAGAAAGTCCCAAACCGCGACTGCTTTCTCCATACTAATCCCCTTCATTACTGTATCGAACGACGACCATCTGTTGGCGTTATTTCGCTTATTATTGATTTACATTGTAACTGAATGAAAGGCTAAAAAAGGATATGGGCACAATTAATATGCGCCCTGTCAAAGCTTTGTAATGGAATACCCCTCTTTAATGCTCGTTCGGAAACGCTAAAGAGGGTATGTTTTAATTTGGTTGACTGGTTAGTGCTGTTTTTTCCGACAGTTTAACGATCACATTAACCGCCTTTTCCATTCCTTCTACGCTGATAAATTCATGGATGCCGTGGAAATTATAGCCACCAGTAAAGATGTTCGGACATGGTAGTCCCATAAATGAGAGTCTTGCGCCATCAGTACCGCCACGGATTGGTTTAATCAATGGTTCAATATCGCACTCAATCATCGCTTGTTTTGCAAGTTCAATCACTTGTGGATGAGGCTCGACCATCTCTTTCATGTTGAAATAGCTGTCCGTTAACACCAGTTCAACACGACCTTTTTCAAGACGAGCATTCAGTTCTGCTACTTTTTGTTGCATGAATGTTTTACGAGCATCCAAACCTTCACGGTCGAAGTCTCGAATAATATAACCCAACTCTGAACGAGCAACACTCATCTCCGCTGATTTCAGATGGTAAAAACCTTGGTAACCTTCGGTTGTTTCTGGTGTTTCATCCATTGGCATCATCAACTGAAATTGCGCAGCAATGTTCATCGAATTGACCATTTTGTCTTTTGCAGTTCCCGGATGCACATTAATACCGTGACAAATCACATCGGCACTGGTTGCATTAAAGTTTTCGTATTCAAGCTCACCAACTGGCCCACCATCAATGGTGTAAGCCCATTGCGCCCCAAATTTTTCCACATTAAATAAATCAGCACCGCGACCAATTTCTTCGTCTGGTGTAAAACCAATACAAATATCACCATGAACAATACTCGGATCCGCAATCAACACCTCTAGCGCGGTCATAATTTCGGCAATACCGGCTTTATTGTCTGCGCCAAGCAGTGTGGTGCCATCGGTCGTAATTAAGTTATGACCATGCAATTGGTGCAAGTCTGGGTACTGAATAGGCGACAACACTTCATCACCTTTTCCAAGCGCGATATCGCCACCTTGATAATTTTCAACAAGTTGTGGTTTAACATTTTTTCCAGAAGCATCAGGAGCAGTGTCCATATGCGCAATAAAACCAATGGCAGGAACGGGATAATCCACGTTTGATTCTAACTTAGCCATCACATAGCCGTGATCGTCTACACTCACTTCAGTTAGACCTAAATCTATCAACTCATCACACAACTTATGAGCGAAAGGCTTTTGACCTGACGAGCTTGGACATTGTGAATTGGCAGGATTTGATTGTGTATCAAAAGCAACATAACGCAGAAAACGGTCGACAAGATTTTCCATAGCAAATACTCAAGAAGTGAAAACATCCGCGTATTTCAATAATGATATACGCAGTTAATTGCACCCTATACTACGCGCTCATTTGAAACAGTATTTGCTATAAATCAGTTTTTTTACGATTACTGCGTTGTACAACACAGCCCAAATAACAGTTGATAAAAAATGCCCACCGAAGCAGGCATTCACATAACGAGAATGTATTTTTACAATAAAATGAACATACTGGCTAAACACGCACTCATTAAGTTTGCCAATGTGCCCGCAGCAACCGCTTTAATCCCTAAGTTTGCCACTTCTGCACGACGTTCCGGTGCAATCACACCGATGGAACCCAATTGAATCGCGATCGATCCTATGTTGGCAAACCCACACAATGCGAAAGTAACAATGACTTGCGTATGTTCGGACAACAAGGCCTTATGCTCAACAAAATCGATAAACGCGACAAATTCGTTCATCACCACTTTTTGACCAATATAAGAACCCGCCATTAATACTTCGTTACTTGGCACACCAATAACCCATGCTAACGGCGAAAATAGATAGCCAAATAACACTTGTAAGGTAATGCCGCTAAAGCCAAAGAGTTCACCGAAGCTTTCTAACCCTGTATTGACCATTGCAATGACACTCACAAAAGCGACCAGCATGGTTCCAACCGCTACTGCCACTTTCATTCCGTTCATTGCACCGCTTGCAAGCGCATCGATAACATTACTGTCTTGCGCTTTATCCATCTCTATATTCGATTGGTCAAGAGGAACATCACGCTCAGGAACAATGATTTTCGCCATCATCAAACTGCCAGGAGCAGCCATGAAACTTGCGGCGATTAGGTACTTAAGTTCAACCCCTAAACCCGCATACCCCCCCAACACGCTACCAGCAACCGATGCCATACCGCCAGCCATCACAGCAAACAATTCCGAACGGGTCATACGCGATAAAAATGGGCGAACGAGTAACGGGGATTCGCCTTGTGAAAGGAATATATTGCCTGTAGCAACTAAAGATTCCGCTTTGCTCGTACCTAAAAATTTTTGGATACCACCACCAATGAACTCGATGACTTTTTGCATGATACCAAGATAGTAAAGGGCTGAGATAAGAGCGCTGAAGAAAATGATAATGGGCAGAACACGAACCGCAAAAATAAACCCAGAATTAGCTAAATCACCAAACAAAAAACTGATCCCTGCGTCTGCAAATCCCAACAAGCTAGCAACACCATTACTCATACTTGCTAATGCAGTTTGTCCCCACGGGAAATAAAGAACCAAAGCAGCAAAGCCCACTTGCAGCAATAAAGCACGTAAAACGGTTTTCCAATTAATGGAAGATCGGCTCTCAGATAACAGATACGCGCAAGCCATCAGCACAATCACGCCGACAAGACCAAAAAGAATATTCATTGTATTTACCTAGTGTGAAATTGGGAGATAAGGGCAGGACCAAATAACTTGGCAAAGGATGAATCATGACTCTCGTTCACTACAAAGAAGTAGGGAAAAGAGTGGCTGGTAAAAACATTGTTCATTTTAAATAACCTTATACAAGCAGAGAAACTTAGCTGGTCCAGTCCTTGGGGTCATTCACATATCCATGTGACGGCTTGTATGGGTTGAGCACCGGCTCATAACCGGGCGGAAAGTATAAACAACAAAATGAGAGTTTCATCACATATTTTTACGCAAACGTTCAAGCGTTTATTTATTCGTCGATCAAGCTCAAAAAACTTAATCTAAGGTAGGTTTAAGGATAAAACCGCACTAAATAAATTGGAATGAGCTTCACACATTGACGCGAAATTCACTGAGTGTTCGGCAATTAATTCGTACTTATCCGATTTTGTGACTAACTTTATTTAGGTCTCCTAACATGCTCTAAATAAAAATCACTAGCAACGTCGCGCCTCTTGTGGTCATTTGACCCAAGAGGCATTTTTATAAATCAAGTTGGTTAGGCGTATTCATACCAAACGACGTAGCGTTGCAGATAAGCGAACGTAGGTAATACCGCAGCTACTGCAAGCAGCAAAAGGGTTAGTTTACGACTTCCAAATCAGTTTCAGGCACACAGCAGCACGCTAACGCGATGCCCATATGACGTTCATGATCTTGTAATGCTGGTACTTCTGGCTGATGCACTTTGCCTGACTCAACCGTTACCTTACAGGCTCCACAAAAACCAGCTCGACAGCTATTCGCAATTGGGATACCGGCCGCTTCGGCTTGCTCAAGCAGAGTCGTTTGGTTGTTGCCTTCAAACAGATTGCCATTAACACTTAGCTGCAACGTTTTAAATTCAGCCGTCACCTTTTGCGCCACACCAAATGCTTCTTGGTGATAAGACTCTTCCGCTACCCCTCTCTTCAATAACAAGTTTTTCGCTTTTTGCATAAAACCATCCGGCCCACACACAAATACCTGACGCTCAGCCACATCTTTGAGCTGCTTGATATGAGATAAAGAGAGTCGTCCTTTTAACCCAAACCAATCTTGCGGGGCTTGGGTCAATGAAAGGAGTACTTTTAGTCCATCATGTTGTTGGTTCAATAACTCGAGCTCTTCGCGGCATGGAATATCTTCAACACTACGACATTGATGATAAAAGACTACATCTTGAATTTTTTGATGATCCGCAAGGTAACGCAACATGGAAAGCATTGGCGTAACACCACTTCCTGCGGAAAGCAGTAATAATGGCTGCTGTTGATGGCCAGATAAATGAAATGATCCATCTGGATACTGGGTGCTTAGCGTACTACCCACTTGTAAATGATCAATCAACCAATTAGAAACTCGTCCACCATCAATACGCTTCACAGAGATAGCTAAGCGCCCGGGACGCGATGGACTAGAAGACAACGTATAGCGTCGTGCCACATTTTCACCATCAATCACCACTTCGATCGGTAAATGCTGACCGGGTTGATAATGAGGAACATCACCCTGCTTAGGCTCAAGCCAGAAGGTTATGAAGTCACGGGCGATCTCTTCACGCTCAACACATGTCATAAGATGATGAGTCATACCGTGATCGAGATAAATTTCTTTTTCTTTATATTCAAGTACTTCAACAGTATCACCAACCCGAACCATCCCCTCATTTTTCGCCACTAAATTTTGGCCAAAAAACACGCCACCGCGTTCATTGGCACGAAATTGAGATAAGGTTCTGAGCGGCTCTTTGGTTGGTCGGAATTCACCCTTATTGACATCAACTGTCGTCAAAATACATCGTTCACAAGGCTTTACGGATTCAAATTCAACATCTCCGATACGAATTCGTTTCCATCCATCTTCCGCAAACGGCTCATTGGCCGTCACCACGAGGTTAGTCCGAAATTGATCCATACTATGCTGTTCGGGGCTACGACGGTTTAGCTCATCCAATGATGCTTGGCTAATCACCAAAACTGGATAACCGTCAGCAAAACTGACGTTATGGCCAATTTTTTCTCGTACTCGATTAGACTGTTCACCAGTAAACAACAACTCTACTCGCTGGCCTAAAGCCTCACTAAACCAATCGTCGGCATCGTCGGTAGTGGTATAAGCAGTAAAGTTATCGCTCCACACCTGCGCTGAAGCAGGCTGCATTTTAAAGTCTACGTAACGCAGCTTTAACGGAGATTGGTTAGCCGCAGTAAAAATCAAACCATCAGCCACCAGCGTTGAACTGATTTTTACCATACTCGGATATTTGCGAGCGGTGACCATTGAGCCGTCAGCCAATGCCACCATGAAACGTCGATCGAAAGCGAGACCTTGCTTTTCAACCCAAGCGGTTGATTGCGAAATTCCAGCCACCGATTTAACAGGGTAGATATTGATTTGAGAGAGTTGCGCTGACGACATGGCTGATCCTTATACGTTTTTTATTTCTATTTTATGCGGTGATGATAATGCAAAACCGTCAACGTGACTAACTCTACTAAAGAGATGTGATTCCTCTGGCTGGAAATAAAAAGATGAAATCCCTCCCCTTTTCCTCTATCATCCTGTCGCCTAAACGTAAGCGATTGCGCGCACAGTAATGAAGAATATGTTTAGGCTCCAATCAACCAATTTTTCCGGTGGGAGCATTCAATGAAAACAATTACGATCACTCGTCCTGATGACTGGCATGTACACTTACGTGATGGTGATGTACTGACAGATACCGTTCGAGATATCAGCCGTTACAATGGCCGCGCACTGATAATGCCAAATACCGTCCCACCAATTACTACCACTGAATTAGCGTTATCCTACCAAGAACGCATTATGGCGCAAAAACCACGCGATTCTTTCAAACCACTGATGGCGCTTTATCTCACCGATAACACCACTCCCGATGAAATCCGTAAAGCGAAAGCCTCCGGTGCCATTGTCGCCGCTAAACTCTACCCTGCAGGTGCTACGACAAACTCAGACTCTGGTGTCACTTGTGCGAAAAACATTTATCCGGTGTTAGAAGCGATGCAAGATGTTGGCATGCTATTACTGAACCATGGAGAAGTGACAGCTCACGATGTGGATATTTTTGACCGAGAAAAAGCCTTCCTCGATACAGTTCTTGCTCCTATCGTTAATGATTTCCCTAAGCTCAAAATTGTGTTGGAACATATCACGACTGCCGAAGCGGTAGAGTTTGTGAAAAATGCGAACGACAATGTGGCAGCAACGATCACCGCGCACCATCTAATGTATAACCGCAATCACATGCTTGCCGGTGGTATTCGTCCTCATTTCTACTGCTTACCGATTTTAAAACGTAATACTCACCAGCTTGCATTAATTCAAGCAGCAACATCTGGCAGTAAGAAATTTTTCCTTGGTACCGATTCAGCGCCACATGCAAAAGGCAAAAAAGAAGCGGCTTGTGGTTGCGCAGGTTCCTATACTGCCCACGCTGCACTTGAGCTCTATGCGGAAGTTTTTGAGCAAGTGAATCAGCTTGGTCATCTTGAGGCGTTTGCCAGCCATAATGGCCCTGATTTTTACGGCCTACCACGCAATAGCGATACCGTAACGCTAGTCAACGAACCATGGTCTGTGGCTGACAGCATGCCTTTTGGCTCAGACACTGTAGTGCCGATTCGAGGCGGTGAAACCGTCGCATGGACGGTTAAATAACATTACAAAGACGAAAAAGGGAAGCAACAGCTTCCCTTTTCTCTACCACTTTGCCTCGACGATCAGGCTGTGAGTTTAGGTTGAGACTCAAGTAACACCATCACTTCACTGTGGTCGGTATGTGGAAACATATCAAACCATTGCAATTTTTTTGGCACATAATCAGGCATGCCCTGCATATCCGCTAATAACGTCTCCGGGTTACAGCTTGAGTAGATAATATGTTTTGGTGATAAAGCAACCAACTGCTCAACTAATTGTATTCCTAAGCCACGCCGTGGAGGGTTAACCAACACCAATTCTGGCGCGTGTGATTGAGTTAATGAATACTGCGCTGAGTCCAGTGCTGCAAAATCTAAATTGGTGACCCCCATTGCCTGCGCCGAACGCTTGGCACTGGCTATCGCTTCTGGTTCTATCTCAATTCCAGTAACAGCCGTCTCGGAACTCGCGCAGTGCAGGGCAAACCCACCCACACCACAAAAGAGATCCCACATGTAGGCGGGTTTAATGTCCCTAACCCACTCCCTTGCCGTTGCGTACAATTGCTCAGCAACCTGCGGATTAGTTTGAAAAAAGCTCTTGGGACGAATTACCATTGGGACCTGGTTAAATTGCTCAACAAGGTGCTCACTAGCTGTCAAAAAGATCTCTTCTTCACCTTCAAGTCGCGCCATATGGATCGGTTGAAAATTGACCGAAACCACTTTCACTGATGGAAAATCAGCGATAAGGCGCGCTAAGTTATTCTCAATTCGTGCCATCGCAGTTCGACTTCGAAGCACAAAACGCAGCATAAATTCACCGCAGTGTGCGCTACGAGTTAACAAGACGAATTTCAGCTCTCCTTTCTTCTTTGTTTTATTGTAAGGAGGGATACCCGATGTTCGAATCCAGTCTTGCAAGTACACCAATAAGGCTTGCATATCTTGAGGATAAAGCGGGCAATTAACCAGTGAAACGGGGATTAGCTCACCTTTGGATAACGTTTCTACACCGAGAATCGGCGCATGCGCGGCGCCAAGCACAACCATTTTCGCTTTATTACGAAAAGCTGTGTCTTGGCTCGTGACAGGTTCAAGCCATTGCTCTGGCATGTTTGCAGAAAATAATGATTTCAGTGCGAAATCTTTGTTAGCAATTTGAGTGGCGTAAGGCAGCGGACAATAAGTGCAAGAGCGGCACTGGTGCTGATTATAGAATTCACACTGCATGGTAGTGATTGCCAAAAAAAGAAAAACGCTAGTTTATTCATCTAATAGCAAATCACCATTTAGGTTCATTATCTTCACCACAAAAATATTTTAGCGTGAAGGTCTTAATTGGTTGGCAATACTCCACACCACAACCACCGCTAAACCCGCCAACAAACCGACAACGCCATTCAGCACTACTGGGACAATTGCGGTTAATAAAGAAATATTGGGTAATGCAGAAACTATCGGTTCCAGCGCATGGTGCACCCACGGCACATTGTGCACCACAATACCACCACCGACTAAAAACATCGCGGCAGTTCCAACAATGGTCAGTCCTTTCATTAGTTTTGGTGCAAAACTAATTAACCCTTTGCCAAGACGAAACTTTAACCCGCTACCGTTTGAAATGCGTTCTAAATAAAACCCCAAGTCATCAAGCTTAACGATGGCAGCAACCAGCCCATACACGCCGATTGTCATGATGACGGCAATTAAGCTCACCACTAAGATCTGAGTGATCATATCGTGCCCTTGTACTGTACCCAGCGCTATCACGATGATCTCAGCCGACAAGATGAAGTCCGTACGAATTGCACCAGCGATTTTTCGTTTCTCATACTCTTCAATGGAGGTGCTACCCAATTCCGCCTCATCAGAACTTGGCTGATGACTGTGATGGGAATGAAAAAACGTCTCCAAAATCTTTTCAGCACCTTCAAAGCAGAGAAACAGCCCACCCAATAACAGCAAGGGCATAATTAGCCACGGGATTAACGAGCTCATCAACAGTGCCGCGGGAACCAATATCAGCTTGTTGCGAAATGAACCTTTTGCAACCGCCCATACAACGGGTATTTCACGTTCAGCCGATACACCAGATACTTGCTGGGCATTTAATGCTAAATCGTCACCTAATACGCCCGCCGTTTTCTTCGCGGCCATTTTTGACATCAGCGCCACGTCGTCCAATACGGTAGCAATATCATCCAACAAGGTTAATAAACTTGCGCCTGCCATGTTTTGTTCTCACTTAATGCTATGAAGTAACGAAATGTAACACCAATATAAGGGCGTGATAAACCATAACAATGCAAAAAATTGCACATTCAGCACCAGTCCAGAAATCGTTGATAGCGCAAGTATCAATAAGGTTGCATCCACTGAGTTCGGCTATTAAGCTCAAAGCTGAATTACAATGACCGTAAGGAATGTCATGCAAATTAACACCCACTACCCGATTGGCACCCCAGGACAAAAATGGGGTGATGCAGAGCGTCAAGCGTGGCGAGCACAAACCACCATTAAACGTGAATACCAACACGAAGTCGTCCCTAAAATTCTCGCCCTTCAAAACGACTTTGATGTTGAGCAGTACGGCGCTCTTTCTTATGACACAGTTCGTTACCCACTGTTTTGTGTCAAAAGCCGAGACTGGAGCAATGATAAACCCACTGTCTTGATTACGGGTGGTGTTCACGGTTATGAGACTAGCGGTGTTCATGGTGCATTGAAATTTTTAGCCACTCAAGCCAAGCGCTACTTAACTCATTTTAATATTGCTTGCGCGCCTTGCGTAAGCCCTTGGGGATACGAAACCATCAACCGTTGGAACCCCAATGCACTGGATCCAAATCGCTCATTTTATGCTAATAGCCCCGCAGAAGAATCCGCCAACCTAATTGCATTGGTTGAAAACATCGGAGAGGTCTTGGTTCATATCGATTTACACGAAACCACCAATACTGATGAAAGTGAATTTCGCCCAGCACTCGCAGCACGTGATGGTATTGAATATGTTGAAGACTCTATTCCAGATGGCTTCTACACCGTTGGTGATAGTGAAAACCCAGTAGCAGAGTTTCAAGCAGCAGTGATTGAATCAGTAAAAAAAGTCACTCATATTGCGCCAGCCGATGAGCATGGCGACATTATTGGGTCACCAGTGGTACAAGAAGGTGTTATCAACTACCCAATGAAAGCATTAGGGTTATGTGGCGGCATGACCAATTGCCAATATGGGACTACAACTGAAGTATACCCAGATAGCCCAACCGTCACTGATGAAGAGTGTAACAATGCACAAGTAGCTGCCATTATCGGTGCGCTAGATTATGTGCTTGCAGTTAAAGGCATATAGTATCCGTCGTTCAGTTGTCCTTTCAATACTAGGCATTGCAGTAATAGCCCCTTAAGCAAAAACAACTAGTTACTTAAACCTTTAGCTTCAAATTAAAAAGCCGTCTTCAAAAAAGAAGACGGCTCGCATTATTGTTTAAAATTCAATACGACTAGTTACGCTATAGCGTTTTTTACTTGAGACACATCAGACCATGCCGTTGTAATCGCAACGCGAGATTTACTATCAAGGTTATCGATAAAGCCATTATCACCAGCCTGAGGCTCAAAGGCGCTCATAGCTTGAACCAATGCATCAACCGCATTATTGGATAACACTGTATGCTCTTGCGGTGTGCCTTGCTCCCCCATCGCAACAACAACTTGTGCACGATTACCATTGAAGTAATCAGCGAAAGTGACAGAACCAATATGTTCAAACTTCGCTTGGTTAGTATCGCTTTCAGGATCACGTAATATAGAAAGTTTTAAATCATAACCACTACGCTCAAACCACAGTTTATTCCAATCAATGCCATTGAACACAATCTTATCTTCACTACGGATGTCTTCAACAAGGTTGTCGATAACATCACCGCTCACGACAAAACTGTCGACACCAGTCCCACCTTTGAATGTATTTTGGTATCCACCAAGTACCATCAAATCATGTCCTTCACCGCCATTGAACTGACTGAACTTTGACATGGCCGCTGCAATCAAGTGATCGTCCCCTTCCTCGCCGTTCAACACTGCGTGATAACCCAACAGCTTGACCACATCGTTACCAGTGTCAGCATTGATACGATTATAGTTTCCAAAGACATTGGCAAAGTCGTTCCCCGAACCTAACTCTACTTGGTTGTTATTACCGATCGTAACTGAGTAATCTTGCTCATCACCTGTATCCACGCGGTTATAATTACCAGAAGTCACAACATAATCTCGCCCTGTTCCGGTATCAATTTGTCCACCTTCCCCAAAGACAAATGCTTGATCATTACCAGCACCAAGGAAAACATGGTTAATTCGTCCAGCGACCACAGCAGTATCATTACCTTCACCACCAAACATCATATTTTCACGCCCCATAAGAACGCCCATATCATTACCTTCACCGCCGGTAAAAATATTGGATGTACCAGTTGCGTAATACACATCGTCACCTCGACCGCCCCAGAAGTTGTTGTTATCCCCTAGATAAGCCCCTAAATCTTTGCCGTCGCCACCCCAGTTGAAGTTATAGTTTCCTAGAGAAACATGGACATCACCATCCCCTTTTAAATGACCACTCTTACTTAAGAAATCGAATGTTTTTTCTTTCATATTCAGTAGATCTTTCGTTAGGTTCCCTTTCAGGTTTTCTACCAACGATTTCATCTCTTTTTGC
Source organism: Vibrio sp. 1180_3 (assembly GCF_029478545.1). Taxonomy (NCBI): domain Bacteria; kingdom Pseudomonadati; phylum Pseudomonadota; class Gammaproteobacteria; order Vibrionales; family Vibrionaceae; genus Vibrio; species Vibrio sp. 1180_3. The sequence goes on along the minus strand of NZ_SJFM01000015.1, from coordinate 75,033 downwards.
TTATCTTGGCTAAAGATAGTCGTAAACAAGTTAGGTAGACTGAACGAATTAAAACCAAATGCACGATCTTTTTTCGGGGTTTTTTCAGGCGTTGTAGCCTCATCGCGACTTTTTTGAACACCATTTACGTTGGTCCCATTAACGGAAACTGATGCTTTATCCTCTTTCTCTTCTGGCGTTTTTTCTTTCAAACCATGAGTTTCTGCGAACGACTTAAGGCCATCTGCGCCCATATCAATTCCCGATTTCAAATCGTCTAACAGCTTAGTAGGATCGACGAAAGCTTGAAGTTGATCACCACTAAACTCACCAATCACTTCCAGCATATCTTTGAGGATTGCAACCCCGTCTACCGGCTTACCATTACGAGCAAGAATTTGCCCAGATGCGGTGTAATCCACACCGAAGATGTCCCCAAGTGTCGTATCCGCACCCACACCAGACAACTGGCCAAGTAGTTTATTCTTTAACTGTCGGGGTAAATCTTTAGGGTTATATGTGAAGGTTGTTTTCGCTTGACCTGTTGCAGAGAACTGCTGTGTCATTAAGCCAAACAAAGAACCTAGATTGGTATCAAGGATAGACTGGATATTGTCACCAAACATAAAATTCCAATTGCCCGACGTGACCTGAATATCCGCACCTTGACCACCAACAGCGAAGTTAAATGCTAACTTCTCATTCGCTTGACGAAACTTATCTGCGCGACTTAGTTTGTTTGCACTGGTGTCATTACCACCTAACCATTTGTTGAACTTCTTGTTCAGAACAGCTTCAGTGTCATTCTTCAAACCTCGGCTACTACGTCCATTTTGCGAATCCAAACTCACAAGAGTGTCATAGTCAACACTGCTACTTTGATCTAAACCAGACATATCTTTAACGAACTTCTTCGCGCCTGACAATGTCCACTGTTGATTTTGAGCAGAAACCCAATCTTTGCCTTTGCCCGAATTTGCTATACCTTGCAGAACTCCAGAAATACGAGCGGCCCCATCAAACGGGTTAACAAGTGGTGGGGTTGGGATCGATTTATCCAGCATCACAATCAAATCATTGCTTCGTCCTAAGTTGAAGCTCACGTTGCGATTTCCGATAAACATCTGCGCACCTTCCAGAGCCTGATAGCCACCGATATCGAAGCTGTGTTTGCTCTGACCATTACCGATATGAACCATCACATTGTTATCACCAAATGCCAATGACTTAAAGCCACCAGTGCCCACTTTAATGCTAACGTTAGATGTGCCCCAATTCACCGCGGTAAACTCGCCATCGCCCACATTCACTTGAATGTTCCCAGAGTAGCTGAGCTGATTGCTGTTTCCTGAAGTTGAGGAGGTTCCTTGATTTATTTTTCTTTTTTCTGGTGCCTCAAAAACATTGTTGTTTTCACCAATAGCCCCACGGACAGACTCGTCCGTCTTGCTCATACCAACGTGAGAAAGATTAATGTTTCCTTCAGCAATGCCATTTCGAATACGCTCTTCTTTCGTCGTCACTTCACCTTGAGCATCCAAACTAAATGTAACTTTGTGTTGTGGCGCTTTTTGTACCCAGTCGCCATTAGCATCACGAGTGTGTTTACGACCAGTTGAGTCAACCGCAACCTCTGAGCTCCGGACTGAAACATCGCTACGAATTCCATTTATATCCATCGCTTTAATAAGCTGCTTACCAAAGCCTTTCTGTTTGTCATCACTAATTAAAGAACAGCCCACGACGCTAATATGATCAGGTTGAGTGGTGATGCTTCCTGATCCACTGAAGGCTTGATTCAATTTAGCAAGCTTGACTGCTAATTCATCAGCACTATAACCACTCATGCGCATATTATTGTTTTCTGAATCACCACGGCCATGACCAACTAATTGCCATCTAACCTTTCCATCAAGCTTCGAGGGGTCACCAAACACCACTCGATAGTTTCCGTCTGAATCAAGTTGAACTACCACACTCTTATCAGGATGTTTACCTGCTAAGTTCCCCGCAGCTTTAGCCACCACAGGGTCGTTCTCCATTTGAACAATAACTTGTCCATCAAATCGAGTTTCCCCGCCACCCGTTTGAGGTAGAACTTCAACACGCTTCCAACTATCAACATGTTTATTATTAACATGACCGTCCTCTCCACTTAAGGAGCTAGTGAAAACAATCTTTGGTTTATTCACGACATCTTCGTAAACAGCACGTAGACTCACATCATCCTTCTCAATCTTGAATTGGTTCGTTTCACTCACTTTAAGTGCCGGTAAACCTAAACGATGGGTAATGCCAGGAACAAACCCTTCAATGCCTTTGTGAGATTGCAAATGTGCTCTCCCATAGATAGCAACAAATTTTTCACCCGCTGGCAATTTTTGCAACGTGTCTACCGCTATATTATTTGCAGCTCCAGCCCGATACATCAACCCATGCTCTGTCCCTTGAATGTTAGGGCGAGCCGTAATATTCGCATCAAGAGCAACAATGCGCATACCATTTGAACGTGCATTTTCAAACAAAGTAACGTCTATATGCTTAGTTTTGAGCATTGCACTTAATTCATTGGACATCACACCAGTAGCCAGATAATTGTCAATCAGTGGCTGCGCAAGATCCGAACGCAGGTGCTCTAGACCAATGACAGTGATACCTTGCTTCTTGAGTACATCCATTTGCTCATTAACAAAGCGCAAACCATTAACATCGCTGCCATGTACTTCGCCAATTAAAAGACCTTTACGGTCATTTAGAAGTAGAGAAAGCTGCTCTTCGACATTCTTCTTTTCGGCAAGTTTCTTACTTAGGTCTTCGTATCCAATACCAGAATATTGGCGATCCCAGCTCTCAACATCTGTCTCATGACTACTGTGGTAAATACCTTTAATTTGATCCATTCGACCGGCTTCAACTTGAGAAACATAGTTTCTGTCTGCGAATTTCTTTAGCAAGATCATTTCAGCTGAATCGCCAGAGCTCCGATCCGACGACTTAGCTGCTTCTTTCAAGAAATAGAAAGCCATCTGAACAGACTCAACCCCGGTCAAGTCTTGAAGCTCTTGGTAACTGTAACCCAAGTGGACAGTTTTCGTCGCTTCATCCAAGACAGCTTTGCTTAGTAAATCGTTCGCCTGTGATTTTTCCAACCATTGTTTGAAGTCTGAATAATGTTCGCCAAGTTCGATGTGATATTTAGCGTCAAAGCCCAAATCCTTCGGAGTCTCTCCATTATATCCTTGCTTTGGCGATAAATACGGGTCTTCATTTGCCCAACGGACCATCATTTCGGTTAGACCCGCATGTTCACCATTGGCTTCCTCGATCGCCACCATATAAATGTCAGCGGCAAGTTCGGGGCGTGTCTTTGCAATAGCGTCAATGGCCTTTTGGGTAACTTTCATTTCCCCTTTAAATAACTCAGTACTTACCTGTTCTTTCAATTGCGTTAGTGCATGATTACGACCGGAGGTTGGATGTTCAGCTAAATAAGCGTTAATCTTATTGCAAAGTTCAAAGCTCGCGCTCATCTGCTCTTGACCATTGGAATGATGCACCAAATCAACTTGGTCTAAGATACTTTGATAAGAAGCACCAATCGGTTTAGCAAAAATTTTCGCTCTATCTTTCAGCTCTTGCTTCGTAAATACTTGAGATAAATCTACTTTTAATCCGGTCTTTTTTCCTAATGATTCAAGATCCGCAACTTTGTCACTTGTCGCCCTCTTAACTGGTAACACTTCCCCTGGTTCATCTGATGCAGAATTAGCATGCTCTTTGTAGAACTTAAGCGTTTTATCCAATGCCTTGTCCAGCGCATCGCGCACTGTGCCCTTTGAGCTATCATCAACTAGGTCTATCAGATCCTGATAGTTGGCGGTGTAGCTTTCCAATACTTTTTTGCGATCCTCTCCCGTTTCCTGCAAAGCTTTGTACACAGCAAGGCTTTCGTTGACTGAGTGACCGCCGTCAAAAACTAAGAAAGACAAGGTGTTTAGGTAAGCTTGATCAACAGAGAATCCTGGATTCTTACTCGCAATATGTTGGTTCAGGTGCGTCATGATATTGGTTGAACCCGACGCGCCCGTCACTACCGGCAGACCATTATTCAAGGCATTACTTTCGAATGTTGTCTTTTTACCCGGAGTAAGAATTCGACCATCTGCGACACTGCGGCCTTCTATAAAGTCATCGTAGTTATCACCTTTCGGTTGATATTGAAGCGCCGTACCATAATCACTGGTTTTCTTTTCAATAAGGGTAACTTTGTTTTCACCTTCAACCCCTGATGATATTACCGCATCAGTTGAACGAGCCTTGGTGATAACATTCCGATAGAAACGGTCCCCTTCAGCTTTCCACGGGGCCATTTCCATTCCCAAACCAGGGGTAATTGCCATTTTCACAGCCAGGAAAGGAACTTTTATAACACCGAAACCATCATCAACTTGTGTCATCATAGTTTTGAAGTTGTCATAATTCGGTGTTTCAAGGAATTGAGTTAAGGTCGGGACGCGACTAAACCATGGACGCTTGTCTTTAGCGATCTCTTCTGCAAACGCTTCCATTTTTGTCTGGATTCGCTCAGCGCGCAACACATCGTCTCCCGCATCCGGCAGCAAGCCATGTATCCATTCGTCAAAATCATTAACTAAACTGGTTCCGATTTGAACTGAAGTATTAATCGCTTGTTCTGTCGGTGTTTTCACCAACTCATGAGCTATTTCAGAGTCAAAACGACGGCCAAACAAATTATCAAGATATTGACCTGTCGCTTTATCTTTCTTTGCATCAGCCAGTAATTTATTTGCCAGCGTTTGCAGTTTAGGGTGTTCTGCTAACTTTTCATGAGCCTCGCTAAACAGCTTAACCGCTTTCTCTTGAGTCACACTTCCGCTCATCCATAGCGTTTTAGCTTGCTCTACTAACTCATGTATTTCATTCGCATAAGTTTCAGTAGTCTCTATCTGACCTAGCTTATAAATAAATTCAATAAGGCTCTCATTTTCAGTTTTTGGCGCATCTCTCTCTGAAGTTGAATTCGTCAGAGTCGGTGAAACCACTCCGAACGACTTTAAGCTATTGATTTCGTGCTCGGTCAAAGGTTCAACCAAACCAACCACACGACCAATACCGTCAAACACGAGCTTAGACTCAAACGCTTCAACAGCTTTCGGATCAATTGCAATACCAAAGACATTGGCGTCCTTCGAACGGTTCCTCTGAATATGGCTTTGCAGCGACACCATTTCAAATTGGAGTGTCTTAACTAACTCACCACGTTGAGCGAACTCTTTTGGATTTTTTTTCTGCCACTGGTGAAGAGCCAACTCTAAGGCAGCAAGATTCTTTTCAGATGGGGTACGCTGAATTGACTGAATGTTACTTCTTACCACTTTCAACTCTTTACTAGGTAAATCCGTTAAAAGCTTGCCAATGTGTCGCTTAGTCGAATCGACAAATCTTGCATCATTAGAGCCAAGCAATGAGAAGTCAAAACCATCTACGCCTTTTCTTACAGCTAAAGAAGTGTCAGCCGCTTCACCCAGCCCGTGAAGATTGACACCTGAAATGCGAATATCTTTTCGGTTTACATCTTGTGATGCTCGATTTACAACTCTGATACTGTCGGTATTGCTCTCAGTGAACATGGAAGTGATAGCTCTTCCGGTATTTTTAGAGCGAATACCTGCATTGATTTGTAGTCGGTTTACGGCTTGAACAGCATCGTTTAACGCTTCTTGCTCTTGCTCGCTCAATCCTTCACTGAATCGGCCATCGGCGCTTGACTTGTTGTTGGCATTCACATGGTTACCCGTGACGCCTGCACCTTCTATTCTGCGTGCTTTACCCGAAAGTCCACTGCCCACAGCACCTTGACGATCAGGACGATCCTCTTCGTTCTGCTTTGAACCTTTCGCATCCGCTTGTGCTTGATCCGCTTTGTTTTCAGCATTTCTTGCATCACGATTACCACGTTCTTCAGCGTCTCTAGCTGAATTATTCGCATTCGATTCAGCTTGTTTAGCTTCATTAGCTTTCGTAGTGGCGTCTGTTTTACGCGCATCAGCGTCGGCTTTAGTATTCGCAATATCTTTCTCTGCACCAGAGCGATTCTGTTCGCCTTTCGCAACGCCTGCTTCTGATTTCGCCACAGAATCGTTGACACTTTTTTGGTTGTCTACGTGCGCTTTTTTCGCAGCGATGATGCTTTCCCCAGCAACATCTTTAGCCTGACCTAATTTGGTTTGAGCATCCTCTAAAAGACCGTCTGCGAAATGGTTGCGCCAATGCTCACCAGATTCACCTACATAAACCGCTTTGTTATCCAGCACATCAAGTCCCTGGGCCAATGTCGTCAGGTCTTTAGTTACCGCTTCAGACTCTTCGTTCACAGCGTCGCGCTGCGCTTGCCCATTGCTCTTTAATGCTTCTTGATCGGTGGATTCTAATTGAGCCTGAGAACCCGATACGGCTTCAAGTTGTTTCTGCTTTTCTTGCTCTAAGCGTTGACGATCGGCTTCCGCTCGTTCTTTGTCAGACATTGCATTTTGCGCAGCTTGATTTTGTTCCGCATTATCGGCAACAGCATTAGCTTGGTGTGATGTTTCAGATTTCGCCACAACATTATCTAAAACATAGCCCAACCCATCATCATGGCCTGTGCCTTTAAATTCTATTCGGTTACTGCCAGAATTCGCAGTCAACTTAAGTGTTTTTTGTTGCCAAGCTGCTTCATCGCCAGAAGTTGAGAATACAACATTACCGTTCCAGAGAACTTCTATGCCTTCGTTGCTTGAAATACCTGCACGTTTTGCAAAATCAAAGCTAACCGCAATGACTTCACCTTCCGCTAAATCCGTTAAATCTTGAGAAAGACTTGTATTAGTATAAGTATCTAGCTCTGTAACAAGTGAACCATGACCATCACCACTTACGCCATAATCCTTACTTGAAGAGGCAACTTCAACACCGTGAGTCGATTCCCATCCCAGACCACCTTGCTCAAAATCACCATTGACGATCAAGTTAGGTGTTTGCGTTTGATTTGAAGATTCTTCGATGTTGAGTTCATTTTCCATGTTGCTGAGATCAGGCGTTTCAACGTTGGTCACGCTTCCACTTAAACCGTCTCCTAGATCGGAACCCACTTCTTCGATTTCATCTAAGTCGAAACCATCAAGTTTAGTGATTTCAGGCGTTGAAATAGCACCTCGTCCTTTCTGAATTCCTGATGAAGAAGCTTCATCACCTTGAACTAGGTAATTAATCGCTTGGCTGCCACCCACTCCAAGAAGAGTTTGTTTAATATTATCAAACAGTGCGGAAAGCTTATTGCTGCTCGTGTTACTTGACGCGACGGCTAGGCTATAGAAATCACCGTTACCCACTTTGATAGCAACGTTATTTCTGGCATAAGAAGCGTTAATCCCTAAGCCATCACCTACGTGAATATTCACGTTTGCTTTGCCTTTCATCACCGCAACATTGAGACCGTCACCCACTTTGGTGTTAACGTTATATTTGCCCCATGCAACGTTCACTGAAATACCGTCACCAATTTTGGTGTTGATATTCGCATCACCATAGGCCGCCGTTACACTCAGGCCATTACCCACGGTTGTCGTAATATTGGCTTTACCTTTTGCCGCCGTGACCTGCATACCATCACCGACTTTAGTGACGATATTGCCTTTGCTCCAAAGTGCGTTGAAGCTATCTCCGTCACCCACTTGAGTAACGATGTTCGCTTCACCTTTCGCTAAAACAACATTACGGCCATCACCCACTTTCGTAATGATATTCGCTTTGCCCCAAGCTCCCGTGTAATCATCGCCATTACCGACGTGAGTAATGACATTCGCCTTACCTTGAACCACAGAAACTTCTTGGCCATCACCGATTTTGGTGATGATGTTCGCTTCACCTTTGGCGAAGTTGTATCGATCACCGTCACCAACGTGAGTGAAGATATTTGCTTGTCCCCAGGCCACGTTAACGCCTAATCCATCGCCCACTTTTGTGATGATGTTTGCCTTGCCCTTGGCAATACCAATGGTCGTGCCATCTCCGACATGAGTCATCACGTTGCCGATATCGGAAATCAACAACCCTACCGTGGTGCCTTCGCCCACTTTGGTTAGGATATTGCCTTTACCAGCCAAGACCGCCGCAGTTGTTGCATCGCCCACATGAGTCACGACGTTTGCTTTCGCAGCTGCGACAACACCCATGAAGTCATCACCGACTTTCGTTATGATATTCGCTTCACCAAGGGCTAGTACGCCAGTAAGACCATCTCCTACGTGAGTCATAATGTTTGCTTTACCAAACATCGCGGCTAAGGTTGTGCCATTACCCACTTTCGTCATCACATTTAGTTCGCCAGCAAATAAACCTAAGCTTGTGCCATCACCAACGTGAGTATAGATATTCGCTTTACCGATCATTAATGCAGCAGTTAGGTCATTACCCACTTTCGTCATGATATTGGCTTGGCCAAGCATTGCAGCAAACGTGCTGCCATTACCCACCTGAGTGAATATATTTGCGTTACCTACCATCGCGGCTATCGAAGTACCATTGCCCACTTTGGTTGCGATATTACCTTTCGCCACCATTAATGCGACTGTTGTACCGTCACCAATGTGCGTAAAGACATTGGCTTCCGCGACCATAAGCGCTAATGCATCACCATGACCAACCTTGGTAAATACATTGCCTAGGCCACCCATTAGCGCCCATGCGTTCCCTTCACCAACGTGAGTGAAGATATTGCCTACGCCGATCATAGCGGCTATTGAAGTGCCGTCGCCTACTTTGGTGAAGATATTACCCGCAGCACCCATTACGCCAATTGTTTGGCCATCGCCGACATGAGTCAGTACGTTACCAATACCCAACATAATGCCAGTGGTATCACCATCGCCCACCTTGGTTAGAATGTTCGCCCCACCAACCATGACGCCAGTTGTCGAGCCATCACCAACATGTGTAAGTACGTTAGCGCCTCCTCCCATAACGGCAAGCGCATTGCCATTGCCTTTTTTGGTTAGGATGTTTGCACCACCAAGTGCGACTGCGGTCGTATTTGAGGCCGTATCATCACCGCTAATATGAGTAATGATATTGGCACCACCAAGCATACCTGCCGTGAGGTCACCGTCACCCACTTTAGTCATGACATTCGCGCCACCGACAAGTACAGATGCGATGTCACCCTTACCAACCTGTGTCATGACATTAAAGCCACCGACCGCTAACCACAGCCCGTTGCCAGAACCAATTTGGGTGTGCGTGTTGTAGCCGCCTAGCATAGTCAAACGACTATTACCGTTACCTTTGTGAACTGAAATATTGCCATAAGCAAGTAAGTGAGCTAAATATTCGCCATCACCAATACGAACCAATACATTGACCGCACCGCCTGCGTAGACATCCATTTTGCCTTGCTTGCTCTGATGGACTAATACGTTAGCCAAACCAGCACCACGGAAAGTGAGATCGCCTTCATCGCCACTTTTAACAATAACGTTAGCCGCGCCACCACCAATAAATTCAGTATCACCAAACTTAGAGCTGTGAAGGATAACGTTGGCAATCCCTCCACCATTAAAATGAACATCACCGCGGGTAACATTGGATTTGATGACGTTACCACCACCAACACCATTAAAACGCACATCTCCTGAGCTTTCACCGGTATCTGTAGCAGGTTTGATCAATGCTTGTTCATTGTACTCGTCAATATCTGCGACCGTTTCGCTAGTACTTCTTACCGCATTTACACTGTACTGAAGATCACTCAGCGAATATCCACCTCGACCCATTGAGTGATAACCATTTGCTGACGAAATATCTTCATTGGCCAAATTTCCGGTGTAATTACCTTCTTTGTACCAAGAACGGGCCTGGTACTTTAACTCGCCAGTTTCTGAATCATTCGCTAATTCAACCACCACAATTTTTGTATAAGGGCCAAGCACTTTCGCATATACATACGTGTTTGATTTACGATTTGACTTAACACCTTTAACATCAACTGTGGTGCCATTTGTAGAAATAGCATGGCCACCCATTTTTGCATCAGATAATGACACGTCTTTAGCATCAATCACCGCACCGTTAGCGTAGGTCACCCACTCATATTCTGTAAGGTCTTTTTCAACGGCGTGAATAGTCACCGCTTTCTGGTGTTCAACTTTCAAATCCGACAGCGTATATGCGCCATAGACTTTAACGGGGTTAAACCCGCTCTCAGAGGAAATATCCTGGCTCGTTAAGTTACTTAAATGATCGCCTTCTTTGTACCAAGCGGTAGAATAATACTTAAGCTCTCCAGTTTCAGGATCGTTACTCAGCTGAATTTTATTTATTTTGGTGTACTTAGAATCCGAGAAAGCAAACAGATAAGTATTCGGCTCACGTGTCGATTTTATACCCGTAACTTGATGATCCTGGCCAATCCAAGTTCCACTTAGTACCGCTTGAGTAAGCACGATTTCATCGGCATTGACATGCGCCATCCCTTCGCCGTCGAAGTCTTTACCTATCCCTTTACGGGTAATATTATTGTAGGCTCCCCCCCCGGAAAAACTGACATTTCCGTGGGCGACATCAGAGTAAAGGCTGTTGTACCCTCCAACCCCTTCAAATGTAACGTTCCCTCGTGTTTCAGCATAAACGTCATTAGCTTGGCGTGTACGTTCAATTCGATTTGATGCGCCTGCACCCTGTAGGGTTATATCTCCAACTTTACCTTTTCGAACCAGATGATTATCGGCACCAACACCACGGAAAGTGATATTGCCAGTTTCCACTCGTGAACTAATGCTGTTAGCCGCACCGCCCCCATCGAATGTCACATCACCACGTGAACCCTGGTATTTATTGAACCAAGTTCGGTCGAGTTTGTTTCCGGCCCCTGCCCCCGTAAAGGATAAGTTACCCTGGTTTGTTTCATGCCAAAGACTGTTGTAACCACCAACACCACCAAATGTCACATTACCACTTAGACCTTTACGGGTTATACCGTTGTATGCAGCTGCACCTCCATAATTTACGTCACCGCGATTACCTAAGTGGTCAATAGTAACTCCACCAGCAAGGCCGGCAAATGAGACATCACCACCCCCACTTTTATTGATATCAACATACCCAGCCGCACCTTTTACACTAAGGTTACCAATAGAATCCTCTACCTTTAGATGGGCCGCACCGCCTACGACTGTATCATTACCACTACCCGTATAAACTGTGGCAGTAATTGAAGCGACGGTGATATGATCATCACCGCCGTAAGCTCGAATATCGCCGCCAATAAGACTAGTCGCAACAATATTATTGTCCCCATCGTCAGCGGTATAGCTCCCTGTAAAGAAGTATTCAACACTTCTCCAAAATGGTTTTCCCATAAAATAAACTCTAATTTCGGATTAAATAGAAAACCACTGTACCTTTCTGATACAGCGATCACTTTGAACATTGACCTTGCCGCGGACCGTACAAACTTTCTGCCCCTGCCACGGAAGGAATACACGGCGACGAAGGTCATTGACAACTTCGCGGCCATGACCGAATGGCGCTATCATCTCTGGAATGTAGATATGCTGGCCTGAACACCAGTCAGATGGAGATATTTCACGCACTCCAGATAACAGCTCATCTCGGATCTGCTCAGAGACAAACGCCCAATTACAAAATGCAATTGGGCGTCCGTGCTCATCTTCGTAGTAACAAAACTGGTTTAGCTCAAAAGCAGGCAAAATACGCTGCTGCCACTCAGCAACAACATATCTGCGGTGAAGAGGCGAATGCTGACTTAACAACATCACCCCCCCTATTATTTTTTGAATTTGCGCTAAAGTAAGATTTGCTGATTGATGTGTAATAGACATATGTTCTATATCACCGAATACAGCTATTATTTGGCTTTAGAAGATCGATTCTTTTGCGCAGGTTTTTCTTCTGTTTTGACTTCTTCAGCTTGATCAATATTAGGCTCGTTTGAAGGTAAAAAACCAGCTGCAACTAGCTTGTCAAATTCTGCCGACATACGAGGATCTTCAAGCATATTTTTAACCATTGAAACCATATACATAAAGCCAGAAGCTGGCATATGAACCACTTGTTTAAGCTCAAGATCACTATCGCTTTCAGCCATTACGCCACTAGCCATGTTTTTTTGATCTTGACCTACAAAATAAAGAGAAAAAACACCTTTATTATAGTTAACACTAGATACTGTTTGAACAAACTTCTCAGTCATAAATACACCTAAATTATTTTATAATAGGAACTACTCCCTGTAAAAATAGTCCCAACAATAAGAAAATGGCTAAAAACAAGAACTTCAGCCAACAATAAAATCATACTAATAATTTTATTATTTATATGATATATCCAAAAACAATGACTATCAACGGCTATCGATATTATTATTCACACTAAAATTTATCAATTACTCTATTTTCAGGCGAAAATACCCACCAACTTGCATAATAACTTAATTACATCATTAGCAACACAAAGCATAATTATGGTGATTGAACATCAACAAAATAAAACAAACCACAAACAACAGTGAAACCAGCTAGTAACTAATTGGAAACATATGCGGTTGTTTTTTAATCAGGTTGCATTTTGCACTATTTATTGAATCTTATAACAAGCGGTGATAGCATGCCGAGCTTTGAAATATGCTGTAAAAAATCGACTAAGTAATATAACTATGACTAATAATGAAAGTTTAACGCTGATATGCATACAGTTTTGTTTAAGTATTATTAGTGGTAACAGAAAAGAAATAACAGACAACACTAGTTTTGATAAAAATAATAACTTTGAAGATGAACTAGAAATAATAAAAAACAAAAATAATGTTAGAATCCATATAAGAGATTCAATGTCCAATAGAATTGATAAAATCAAAACACCATCAATTTTATTTAACACTCAAGGACTACCATTTATTTTAGCTAAAGCTAATAAAGGGGTGTTTTTAATACAAAACCCTAATAAAGAAAATCCAGAAGTCGTTACCTATGCTCAACTAAACTCAATTTGGAATAAAAAATGGATTGAAATTAAACAGTCCCAGTCGCGTTTCGATATCACATGGTTCATTCCTGAATTTCTTCAACATAAAAAAGTATTGAGCGAAATTTTATTATTTTCTTTTGTGTTGCAAATCCTCGCCTTAATTTCACCTCTTTTTTTCCAGGTTGTCATGGACAAAGTTCTGGTACATCAGGCTTGGTCAACTCTTGATGTGCTCGTTTTTGGCCTTGTTATTACTGGTATTCTCGAGGTGGTACTGCGCGGATTACGCGAATATCAATATGCGCATACCGCCAATCGGATTGATATTCAACTTGGATTAAAGCTGGTAAAACACTTATTTGGTCTGCCACTGATGTTTTTCAAGTCACGGCAAGTGGGTGCCATCGTAACTCGAGTACGTGAGCTCGATACAGTACGCGAGTTCTTAACAGGCTCAATGTTCACTTTAACAGTCGAATTCTTGTTCATGTTTGTCTTTCTCTACGTAATGAGTTTACTTTCGTCGACCCTTACATGGTTATTTATTGCAACTATTCCTCTTTATATATTGCTCGCTTGGTGGCTCACACCTCGAATGCAAACGGCGATAGAAGAGCAATTTACACATGCTGCGGCGAATACCTCATTTCTAACAGAAACCGTTGCCGGTAGTGAAACTCTAAAAAGCTTAGCCGTAGAGCCACGCTTTGTTCGTCGTTGGGACGAGCAAACAGAAAAAATGGTTTCTACTGGATACGTAGTTCAACAACTCAACAACCGATCCAACCATGTCGTTCAACTCATCCAGAAAGTAACAAGTATTGGAGTTCTGTGGCTAGGGGCAACAGAAGTGCTGTCATTAGAGATGACTATCGGCCAACTGATCGCTTTTAATATGATGACAAACCACATAGCCCAACCTTTATCACGCATGGTTGAGTTATGGGGACAGTTCATTCAAACACGCGTGGCATTAGAAAAGCTTGGAGACATGCTCAATTTACCTGTGGAGCAGCACACAGGTAACGATACGGTTGCACTACAAGGGGCTATTTCGTTCAAAAATATCCTATTCCGTTATCAACCAGATACCCCTCCGACTCTTAGCAACTTATCACTAGATATCCAAGCAGGTGAAACATTAGGCGTTGTGGGAACATCAGGTTCTGGGAAAAGTACCCTAGCCCGATTGTTACTACGACTCTATAGTCCAGAGAAAGGACTGATAACGGTTGATGACACACCACTAAATCAAATTGGCATCCAGCAACTGCGCCAACAAATCGGCATCGTACTGCAAGAAAACTACTTATTTAATAAAAGTGTTTGCGAAAATATTGCTCAATCAAAACCTGAAGCTAGCTTAGAAGAGGTTATCGAAGCGGCAAAACTTTCTGGAGCCCACGAATTTATAATGAAACTCCCAATCGGCTATGACACGATATTGGCAGAAGGTGGTCAGTCTCTTTCTGGTGGGCAAAGGCAGCGACTTGCGATTGCGCGAACGCTCCTTTCTGACCCAAAAATTATCATTTTAGATGAAGCCACCAGCGCCCTTGATGATGAGTCACAGGCATTGATTCAATCTAACATGGCGAGCATTGCTAAAGGACGTACGGTTATCACTATCGCTCATCGATTATCTACCGTACGAGATTGCGACCGAATTATCGTTCTTCATCAGGGAAGTATCGTCGAAGAAGGTTGCCATCAGCACTTATTAGAGCTTGGTAAACAATACAAACAATTATGGCAGCTTCAGCAAGAGTTCAAACAAGAGGAACCTAATACATGATAAACGTAATCAAGTTCTTCTTGAACAAGTTTAAGATAAACCAAACAACAGAAAACCATTACGAGTTTTTACCTGCACATCTTGCTCTATCACAGCGCCCTCCTTCACCGTTTGCTCGTATAACGGCAATCACTCTCAGTCTAGGAGTCCTTGCTGTATTGCTTTGGGCTTATTGGGGGAAGTTGGATGTACAAGCTACAGCAACTGGCCGTTTCGTTGTGTCTGGTCGTTCTCAAGTTATTCAATCTTATGAACAAAGTCGAGTGCTCATCATTCATGTTAGAGACGGTCAACGTGTTAAAAAGGGCGCACCACTTCTTACTCTTGATACCTTAGGCGTGAATCAAGACATTACGCGTTTGATCACCCAATCTGAATTTCAAACTAATGAGCTCATCCGCTACCGTGCCTTAATCAATAATAAACAGCTCTCTCAAGATCCCATGTTTACAGTATTACCACAGGAACAGCAGACGTTGATCAATGAAAATTATCTCAGTGAAAAACGAGAATTTGAATCAACTATCGCCAGCATCAACGCTGAAATGCAAGTGAATAAAACATCGCAGGCGGCTCGCCAAAGCGATATCAACGCCCTAACTCTGTTGACCGAAAATATTAGTCAACGACTTGCCGCACGAAAAACACTAAACACGATTAAGGTGATTGGACATGTCGAATATCTCGAACAAGAGAAAGAGTTATTGGAAGTACAACGCCAAGTCTCTCAGCAACGAGCTGAGTTAGAAGTTCTAAAGTCGCAATATCACAGCCTCGAAGAGAGGTTTACCGGTTTCAAAGCACAAAAACAAAGAGAATGGTTCGAAAAACGTAAGCAAGCTAAGTTGCAATTAGTGGCATTGGATCAGGAACTTTCTAAGTTTCGTGAGCGTGAGCAACTAGAGATCATCCGTTCACCTGTCGATGGTACAGTGCAGCAACTCAGTATCTACACTTTAGGAGCAGTGCTTCAACCTGCGCAAAACTTGATGATTATTGTACCTGAAAATGCGGTACAGCAAGCCGAAGTACAGATCCTCAATAAAGATGTAGGCTTTGTTTATCCTGGACAGTCAGTAACGGTGAAGGTAGATGCATTTCCGTATACTCGTTACGGCACTATCGAAGCAGAACTGTTAAGTATTTCGCGTGATTCAACCACAGATGAACGCTTAGGGCTTGTTTTCCCTGCACAAGTTCAACTGAAACAAAACAATATTTTGATTGATGGTCAACGCGTTGAACTTACACCGGGAATGTCCGTTGTTGCCGAGATTAAAACAGATAAACGCCGCATTATCGACTACCTACTCAGCCCAATTCGCGAATACCAAGCTGAAGCACTAAGGGAGAGATAAGTATGAATATATCACCCCAAAAAAACGGGGCTTCTATCACTCAAGATAACTACGCAATAGAAGCTATAGTTTATGCAGGTAACCATTTTCATAAAAAGTCGACCTGCACACAGCTTAAGCATGCATTAGGTGTAAATCATTCCAACTTAAGTGATATGCAAATAAGGGAAGCAGCAGACTATATTGGCTTAAAAAGCCAGGTCACAAAGATACAAGCAAAGGATCTAAATACCCTTCCTCTGCCCGTTTTGATTGAAATCGACAATCATTGGAAAGTAGTCACAAAGGCCACTGATGGATCATGTTTTTTGTACGACCCAGCGACTCAATCAGAGCAGCATAGAGAACTCCATTCAGAGAACCACTTATTATTGAATTATAAGGTGATATTAGTAGCCGATGAGAGACTAAGCAGCAAAGAAGTCAAATTTGGCCTTAGTTGGTTTGCGCCGTCAATCTTACGACAAAAGAGCCAAATGCGCGATGTCTTCTTCTATGCTATTGCGCTACAAATATTCGCATTAGTCAGCCCCATGCTGTTTGAGAATGTTATCGACAAGGTACTGGTAGGCCGCAGTCTCTCAAGTTTACATGTGCTTGCAATAGCTATGCTCGCACTGGCCTTGGCTGAACCTGCCTATAGCTACTTACGAAACACCGTTTTTGGCCATCTTGCTAGCCAAGTTAATGCCGAGCTATCAGGTCGCCTTTATCGTCACTTGGTTGGCTTACCCCTCACTTACTTTAAACAGCGCCAGACAGGGCAAATCATCGCACGAGTGCGTGAAATGGCACAGATCCGCCAGTTTTTGACTGGTTCGACACTAATGCTGTTGCTCGATTTGATTTTTGTTACAGTCTTTATCGCTGTCATGTTTCACTATGCCAGTACTCTGACTTGGTTGGTTATCGGATCACTAGTAATCTATTTCTTACTGTGGCTTATAGCAGGTCCCTTAATAAGGAAAAAAGTTGAGTCTGAATATGAATCAGATGCCGATGCCACAACCTTTCTTACTGAAGCTGTCACAGGCATTGAAACCATTAAAACCACTGCAACTGAACATAGGTTCCTACATCAATGGCAACGGATACTCAGCCAACAACTTAACCGCAGTTTTGATGCTCAAAAATCAGGATTAATTGCAGGACAAGGCATCGCACTTGTTCAAAAACTCACGGCTGCATTATTACTGTGGTGGGGAGTCAACGAAGTGTTAAATGGTGAGCTAACACCAGGACAACTGGTCGCTTTCAACATGTTAGCTGGCCATGTTACTCAACCCGTACTTCGACTTGCGCAAATTTGGCAAGACTTTCAGCATACTCTCATTGCGTTAAGGAGAGTGGGCGATATTCTTGACGAGCCAAGAGAAAATAGCAAGCAAGGGTTAGCCTCCGTCCCTGAACTCAATGGCGGCATAGAATTTAATAACATTCGTTTCCGTTACCATGAAGATGCTCCTGAAGTGTTAGCCAACCTATCTCTGGAGATTAAACCGGGGCAATTTATCGGCATCACAGGGCCATCTGGCTCAGGTAAAAGTACACTTACCCGCCTACTGCAACGCTTGTATATTCCTCAACATGGGCAAGTATTGGTCGATGGAATGGATCTCGCCATAGCTGATCCTGTTTCTCTGCGTCGTAATATGAGTGTGGTCTTGCAAGAAAGTATTCTTTTCTCCGGTAGCGTGGCAGATAACATCAGGCTAAGTAAGCCCCAAGCTTCTGATGAGGAAATTCGCCATGCAGCACAACTAGCTGGCGCTTTGGAATTCATTGAGGGGCTTCCCCACGGATTTAATCAGCCAGTGGGTGAGAAAGGATCGGCTCTATCCGGTGGTCAGCGTCAGCGTATTGCCTTGGCAAGAGCACTGCTGGTGAATCCTCGAATTTTGCTGCTCGATGAAGCAACGTCTGCACTCGACTATAACTCTGAGGCTGCCATCATGAGCAATATGGAGGAAATTTGTCGAGGCCGCACCGTAATTAGTATCGCACATCGCCTAAACACAATTCGTCATGCTGACAATATTCTTGTCTTAGACAAAGGCCAAGTATGTGAAAGAGGAACTCACCATGAGCTGGTTGCGAAAGAAGGACTTTATGCCAAACTATGGAAACAACAAATTGGCATCTAACTCAAAGACATAAATTATTGATGGCATAAACGATGGCTATAGCAGTCGATTTTTATACTGCTCCGGTGTCTGGCCGGAGTATTTTTTAAACATTGCAATAAAAGGGCTGGCTTGGTTGTAGCCTAAGGTCAGCGCCACTTCTTTCACTGAATGACCGGTGCGCAATAAATCCATTGAATATAAATAACGCACTCTTAAACGCCATTCAGTAAAACTCATACCTAACTCTGTCTGGCAATGCCTTGCCAAAGTCCTTTCTGTAGTGTGCACTTTCTCGGCCCATTGAGAGAGAGTGGTATCATCGGTGGGGTTTTCTTCAACCGCAGCTAAAATTGGTGCCAAATATTTATTGTCTGTCGATGGCAAAAAGTGATGCTGCGTTTCTTGAGTTGCGAGTTGATCCAACAATACCTGTACTAACCTCTTATCTGCTGGTGTTTGAGCAACGTTGATATCACGTGCACGAAAATCTTCAATTATGGCAGAAACGATAGGCGTGACTTTAATAAGGCTAGTCTGCTTGGGGAAATGACGAGTCATAGCATGTTCGATATTCAACGAGCAATATTCAATCGGCTTGCGATTATAACTACAGTGTTTCACTCCAGCTGGGACCCAAATCGCTAAATGCGGTGGTGCAAGAAAGCGAGTATCTTCCGCTTCCATCTCAAGTATTCCACCTGAAATCAGTTGTACCTGACCCCAAGGGTGGCTGTGAGTACGGGTTTCAGTGTTCGATAAGAACGCCTCAAAATTCATAAACACGTCCGATGGTGCTCTATCAATGGATAAAGAAGGGTGAAGATTCCGCGCCGCTTTTTTCAAACTTGTCTTCCTATCGCTCGCAATGTCGTTTTAGAGATATATATAATTATATAGACCTGCCACACTATATTCCTAGCCACATTTTGCGACGAGACTCACATGGTATATCTTCTTCCGCTCTTCACGGTCCTTATTTGGGGTGGGAATTCCATCATCAATAAGCTTGCGGCCGAAACCATTGAGCCAAGCGCAATGAGCTTCTATCGTTGGTTTGTTGCTATGTTAATACTAACACCGTTTTGCCTGCCGACGGTGATACGTCAGTGGAACATCATCAAGCCATACCTAAGCAAACTAGCTTTTCTTGCGATGCTAGGTATGGTGCTCAACCAGTCGCTAGGTTATTACGCAGGACTGACCACAACCGCTTCCAACATGTCACTCATTACATCACTGGTTCCTCTACTGAGCGTCTTTATCAGTGTTCCCTTGCTCAATAAGCGTATTTCTGGATTAAGCATTGTTGGTGGAGTGCTTTCTCTTTCTGGACTCACGTTTATGCTTGGCCAGGGTGACATGAGCTTTTTTATACACCAAGATATCACCCAAGGTGACGCTTTAATGGTCGCAGCGGCCATCGTTTATGCTTTGTATTGTGTTCTTCTTAAGCGTTGGAAAATGCCACTTAGCAACTGGACGCTCATTTATATGCAAGGCTTATTTGCTGTTTTCATGCTGATCCCATTATGGCTAAGCAGTGATCAATTACTCCCCACCAAGGGCTCTCTTCCATTAATCGCCTATGCCGCTGTCGGTGCCTCGCTACTCGCACCATGGATGTGGGTGAAAGCGATAGATATTATCGGTGCAGATTCCAGTGCCATGTTTATGAATTTACTGCCAGTCGTTGCTGTTTCTCTAGCGGCCACACTATTGGGAGAAACCGTGCAAAGCTATCATTTTATCGGCGGATTGATGGTTGTCTCTGGTGTTATCCTTTCGCAAGTAAAGCTCAAGAACAAACGCTCGACAGCTATCGAACGCGTGACTCAACCTTAAAAGCAACGGTAAGTTATGAGGTAAACTTTGGCTAAGAATGTTCGTTTAATGTGAATTGTCGCTTAAAACGCGCAAATAACGTCACTCTAGTGATTGAATTTGCTCAAGTAAAACGTACACTGTTCAAGATTGGAGCATACAATCAAGTCAGACGAGCATATAAGGATATTTAGGGTGAAAGCAGTTAAACGCCATCAAGAAATCATCGAATTGGTTCAAACTCACGGTTTTGTCAGCACTGATGACTTAGTCGAACGTTTTAATGTTAGCCCGCAAACCATCCGGCGAGATCTTAATGAGTTGGCTGATGCCAACAAATTACGTCGTAATCATGGTGGAGCAACCATTGCTTCCAGTTCAGAAAACTCTTCTTATCACACTCGACAAATAACATATCAACAAGAAAAACAGAAAATTGCCATCGAACTTGTCAAACACATACCTGATGGTGCAACGCTGTTTATCGATATCGGAACCACACCAGAAGAAATAGCTCGCGCCTTGATGCTCAATCACGAAAACTTACGTATCGTGACCAACAACATTAATGTAGCAACCATCCTAATGGCAAAACCCGATTTCAACGTAATTTTAGCTGGTGGAGAAGTACGCAATAAGGATGGTGGTGTTACGGGTGAAGCAACGCTAGATTTTATCTCACAATTTCGTCTTGATTTCGGCATCTTAGGGATCAGCGGTATTGACTACGATGGTTCACTACTTGATTTCGATTATCATGAAGTTCGAGTAAAACGAGCAATCATCGAAAATAGCCGATGCGTCTATTTAGGTGTGGACCACAGTAAGTTTGGGCGTAACGCGATGGTCAAACTTGGTACCATTGCTGATGTGGATTTGATCATTACCGATGCCAAACCCCCTGAAGAAATTGATACTTTTGCTCGTGAGAATGAAGTCATTATTCAGGTGATATAGCTCAATATTTCACCTATTGATTTTTTCTTTTACGCTGTGGGATGACTGTTTTTAGATTTTAATATAAATAGTTTTATCATTTAAACGTACTACTAGTAATTTTTTTGGTATAAATATCACTATTCTTCCCCATTCTATAAGAATAACTGTCAATGCATAAGATCCTTCGGCTTATTCAAGAAAACCAGCACATTACCAGCCACCTGGAACTGGAAAATGTGCTGCTTGCTCTTAATAACCTGATTGACCATGAATTCTTTTTATTTGGTCTATCTTTGCATCCCACATTGAGAAGCCGTGAAACACTCTTAACTGACAATTACCCAAATTGTTGGCGCCAGCAATATGATGAATCTGGTTTTATGCACGTTGATCCCATAGTGAAATACAGCATGACCAACTTCTTACCCATTAGTTGGGATGATGCAAAGTATGCTAATAAAGATGGCCGCACAATTTTTGAAGAAGCACGCTCTAATGGCCTAAAAGCAGGATTCAGTATCCCCATCCACGGACTACGTGGGGAATTTGGCATGATCAGCTTTGCAACCTCTGACATTAAATCTTATCAACTTAACCAACAAAGCATTCAAACCTCTCAGTTGATCGTTCCGCTATTGGCACACAATATTTATAACATTGCCCGTTGCCATAAAGACGCCGAACCTCGAGCAAAATTAACAGCCCGTGAAATTCAATGCTTAACTTGGGCAGCTGAAGGAAAAAGTGCATGGGAAATTGCAATCATCATTGATACTTCAGAACGAACAGCCAAATTCCATATCAGCAATGCGTGTAGAAAGCTTGGAGCGACGAATCGCTACCAAGCAATTACTAAAGCCATTTTAGGCGGTTACATTAACCCTCATTTATAAAACGCACTAAGCATTTACACTTGCTCGGTATACCTCATTCATTGGGATATGCAGCGCGACTGATCGGGTGCTTCCGAGCATATGAACCTTTCTATCACCTAAGCGTTCGCAAGGAATTCCCATTCGTTTGATCAGCTTTTCAACACTGGCAGACGTAACCGTTACATACGACTCGATATGATGCTTCTGCGCGTGATGGTATAGTGATTGAAACATCTGTAAAGTAACATTACTCACCCCTCCTAACTGCGCTGAATAATCCTTATCGACGGCAAAACGACTCAACTCATAAATAGAGCGATCAACGGGAGCTACTTGGCTTCCCATCAGCTCTGGAAAAGTATTTTTGAGCATATAGTTGGTTGTGGTCGGTAAAATACGCCAACATCCAACTAGGTGACCATTATCTTCTTTTGCGTACAGATAATGAGCATCAGGAATATCATATTCATCACTTTCTAAACCTTGATTCGTTTTTAACTCCCACTGCAAACGTTGCGAAAACACTTTGTAACGCAGCTTAAGTAAGGAGACGTAATCGCCTTGAGGAACCGTTTGAAAATTGTGTGAATATATTGAAATAGTCATGGGATTTCTCCGTAGGTTGATGGAGAAATCAAGCTAACCAATATTAAAATATATAAAACCTGTTCGATCGAACAGTTACACCAAGATAATGTTTAAACTATTATTAACTCTACTGAACAACTAACGCTCAGTTGGCTTAATAAAGGTACAACATAAATTAAATAATTCGTACCGCTCGGCTTTAAAAATCCTCCTAGGCAACTAGGAGGATTTTTTATATCTCATCAATTTAATTGCTAAAAATATCATTACAGTTTGGTTGGTGCTTTGTTATCTGTTGGTTAATGGCAACGTTTAACCAAACCAGTAGCCACCAATGAGTATTGATCCAACCATAAGTTAATATTTTTGTGATACCGTACATTTGAGCGTAAATTAACGCGGGAAATTTCTTACGCAAAATGCTCCTAAACTCCCCTCACTCCACCGACAAATTCAATCGATAGTAAACATATGACAAAGGCTCTTGGTAATTAAGGCACGACAGAATCGCTGGGTGGCCACACACATTTTATGCCAAACGCTAACAATTCAACGAAACCGTAATATCTTAAGGTTTCGTTAAAACCGAAGTCATCGAAAAGACAAAGTGAATCTCAATGGAAACAAGAGCGTCAATCCTTACTTGAACAACTCACACTCGTCTTCGACCGCCAGAGAATCACGGTTAATGAGTGATTGGTTGTATTGCTTCCTGTTGGCTGTTTTGTAGCGAGGCTTAGGCATAAGGCTGAGAGGTAGTGGATGTAGCTGATCAGATCGTAGGTTATAAATTTAGTTTCATCGATTTGAGCAACAAAGCCCGTGTAATGCATGACCGATTAGGTTTAATATACTATCAATAGTAAGTTACAGTTAAAATTTGTGTTCGAGCTTGATTCAAAGTGACCATGTGATGTATGAATGCTCAATCAGCTATATTTTGATTAGCCTAACCATGCTCAATGGCTATTTTCTCATTTATGGCAAGATTGAGTTGAAGCCGTGGTCATCTTGCAAATCTCATACTGTTTAAAGTCTGTTATCTTGGCGTTAAAGTGTTTGTGATGATCATGCTCTATAATTCCTATGTTTAAGAGGTGAGTGATGAAAAAAATTTTTGCAGTTATGTTGGGGGTTGCCCTTTTCGGCTGTCGTGATGATACGACGGAGTTCAGCTTCACCCCAGATCCCGAAGAAGAATCGCCTACCCCCACCATTTTTGAGACTCAAATTGGCGGGGTGACTTTACAAGGTCTCAAAGAACCAATAAGCCCCGTTGTTCCTTCGTCTGTCGCAGCTTCATCCGTTGTTTCTTCATTTTCTGAGACAGTACAAGGCACCAACTTAGTCACTATAGAATCGTTCAAAGCCTTATGCCTATTCGGGCGATAGTAGTACTGAGGCTTTTTTCTTCGGTAAACCAAACCGCTTTGAGCACAGCGTGATGTTGCCGCTTGCAAAGGCTGCGGTAGAAGACAACTCCTTTACAGATTTTGGCAACATATGCCCACAGCCTGATTCATCAGAATATTCAGAGACTTGCCTTTACCTCAATATATGGCGACCTAATAACACCTCTGCAGATGATAAACTACCTGTGTACGTTTATATTCATAGCGGTACTTTTGAAACGGGATCGGGTAACTTGCCGAATATCATTCCCGATGTAGCTGTTGCACAAAGCAGCATGGGTAATAACCCATTTATCGCGGTCACTTTCAATTATCGTCTCGGTTTATTGGGAAAGCTTTGGGTTGAAGATAAGAGCAATACCAAGGGGGGCAACTTCGCTATTGGTGATCAAAAGCGTGCACTCGAATGGGTCAATCAACACATAGGTGATTTTGGTGGCGATAGCGCCAACGTGACGGTGTTTGGGCAAGGTGCTGGTGCTACATCAATTAATGCTCTTCAACAAACAACGACTGGAGATCGCGAAACGAACGATAATGTTGCAGGCAACTTCTTTAACAGAGCGATTATGCAAAGTTTACCGCTTGGCCTCTCATTTGAGTCCTACGCGGCGGCCAAAAACCAGTATGATACGTTGAAAACTGCAAAGGCCACACTGTATCCAGATCTGACCATCAACCAGTTAACTGTTGAGCAAGTTTTAGAGCTTCAAAAACAAGTGAAAGCAGAAATTACGGGACGCTTGTTTGGTTTACCTGACCAAACGATTGAAAATATGGTGAGTGACATTTTGGGTTGGATTGACGATGGTGATAGCACTCAGTCCATTGTTGCGAAACTTGGTGTGAAATACGCGTCAGATATTGCATCTATAGAACCGAGAGCTAAATTACTCCCGTTCTCTCCCTATATTGAATCACACCGTGAGTGCGTAAAAACGTTTTTGGGACTTTGCACAGAATATAAAGACTACCCGGGTTACCACATAACATCTCTTGCGCATGAAGCACCGTTAAAAGTGCCTTCTATTATTGGTTTCAATAACAATGAATCTGACGGTTATATTGCAGAACTAAAATTACTATTTTTAATTAATGTTGAGTTACTACCTGGGGTTAAGCTGATTGATGTTGTGCTATTCCTCATCGGAGATAGTAATGATATTCGAGACTTGCCAAATATTCCTGACATTCCAGCATATACATTAATTTCATCCATTTTATTCGCTGACCGTTTGACCGATACACCTTTACGTCTGGACGATTTTGCTCCTTCGACAACCCCAACAACTCTTGAGGGGATTAAGGAAGATCTTGGTAAATTTAATCAACTGAATAACCAATTGCTGTATAAATGTGCAGTTCGTGATTACGCCAAAACCGTTACCCATGATGTTGCGCCGACCTTATATCACTTTGATTACGAAGCGAGTTTTAATAATCAACTCCTTGATGGTTCAATTTTTGACACGATAGGCAACTTAGCTTGTTTTGGTGGAAAAGCATGTAATCAAGCTGAAATACCATTTATATTCAACCGGTTATACAACCAAGATGGTAAAAAAATCGCACCTAATGAAGGTGACCTACTTCTTATGGGGGAAGTGTCACGTTTCTGGTTTAGTGATGATTTATTTAATCCTGAATATCGATATCAAGAAAATTTGGATAATGTCTTGATGATATCTAATAATTCCGCAGATGACGGCGGTGAAATAAACACCAATCTTACAGAATGGGACGCTACGATGAATAAAGGTATTGATACCGAAACACTAGACGGTATTTGTGATGCGCTTTACTAAAGCAAATATTATTAATTACAGTGGAGGTAGTAACAATGCTGAATAAGTTAAACGGTACATACTGGGCTGAAATAAAGAACAACCGGCTCATAAGGTTTTATTTTACTCGTCATCTTAGTTGGTGCATCAGTATATTAGCGTGTGCTTTAACGCTCGTTAATATTGCTCATGCTGAAGAAGTTTCTACATTTGAACAATATGGCATACCGGAACATTTACCTAAGTTCGGTATTAGCACTTTATCTCAGGGAGATCATATTGTTGAGCACGTTCGTAAAGTCACTTCAATTAATGATGAGTCTTCCTCTTTTTATCTAGTACAAACAACAGATTTAAAGGGAAACATTGACTTGAGAATAAAATATTTCTCGGATCAAATTTCTCAACTCGATGGTGAACCTTCACTTTCAGAGGATGGTGGAGCGATTGACTCTATTGAATATTTGACCAAAACAGAATATCGACTTCGCACTTACGCTGAAAGCTACGATCGATCGTCGGTTACCGTTGAAGAATTAGATGAACGTCACGCAATTGTGCGCTTTAACTACTCTAAGTATCAATTACCTCAAGATGTTGCCTATTTTCGTTTCATGAAAGTTGAGATACATGTTGAAGATCGCAAGCCTGTAAAAATGGTGATCACTAATTCACAGCCATTTGCCTACGGTACTTATAGCATTCAGGATTATAGACAAGAAACTGTATTAAGTGAGCTTGATGATGGTTCACTTTATATTAAGAATAAAACCATTGTTGCAAACGGAGAAACTAGAAAGAAAGAAAAGCTTACTCTTTCAGTGGTCATGACTCCCGTTGCTTTTTATGACGATGTCGATGGTGCCGAAGTTCTAGATAGTCAAAAGCTTGAAGAAGCTTCTGACCCGCGCATTCGGGAAGCAAAGGTCGAGGTTGACAGTTTTTTCCCATTAATGGGAGACTTAGTCCGTAGGCAAGGGATTGATATTCCTCTTCCCTATGGTTTCTCTGTCGCGTATCGTAATCAAGATATGGATTTAGATTTTCGATCTTTTACCTTAGGTCTGGGGGCATTAGGACTGCAAAATCTAGATAAGGATTTTGATCCGAGTCAGACTTTCGCTAAGGTCAATGCTGAGAGTTTAACGGTTAGGGGAGATGTGTATATCTTGCCTTTCTGGAATGTTTACGGATTGGCTGGAAAAGTCAAAGTTAGAGCAAATATTGATGCAAGATATACATCAGAAAGTGTAAATGAGATTAAAGATAAATTAAATGGCATTGGCCCTGGGCTAGGTGACGCCTTATGTGATGCGTTAACAGGACAAGGGCTTCCTTTGTGTCGCCCCGGTAGGTTAAATCTTCCTTTAAGTCTTGATTACGACTTGCTGGGTGTTGGTACAACTTTGGCTGTCGGATATAAAGAGTTTTTCGCTACTTTAAATATGACAGTCTCCCAAACACGATTAGAGGGGTCTTCGAGTTGGGGCGAACCTTTATTTGTTGCCCAACCAATGGTCGGATATCAATTTGTTGATTATAGAGCTCAAATTCTTGTCGGTGCAGAATACCAAGGCATAGATTCTAAGTTGTCGGGTAACCTAGGGTATGTTGATGCGTTACAAGGTGAATTTAGTTACGATGTTGATGTTTCTTTAAACCAATGGGCTTATTTAGTTGGTGTTAATAAACAGCTCGGTAAGCACTACAATATTACCGCGCTTTATAATAAAGGTGAGACGAGAGAAGCCTACACACTTAGTTTAGGTTATCGATGGTAAATGACCGTGGTACCGATGAGTAAAAACTAATATAAGGTATTTTGTTCTTTATACTTTATTGGTTCCTCAAAACCACCGTCTAAGGCGGTGGTTTTGTTTCTTGAGGCGATAGCCTAAATAAAAGTCCATGAATAAAAGTAACTTTTATGCATGGCAAGTAAGCGCAACTGCTTGCTTATCGTGACAGGCTCTCATGCCATAAGCGCCATCATCAAACACCTCAAGGATGCTTCGGCATGTTTGTTCAAGTAAGTTTGGAGTACTTCTCCATCTCTAGCAGTCGATAAACTTAGCTCTGCTGCAATGATTTCATAGTTACTGTACATGCGTAAAGAGATTGGTGAAGAGATGGAGTATCTCAAATAATATCTTGTACTTTGCTCATCAAGTTTCCTAGATTGTCATTTTTCTTTCATCTTTATCTGATTAAATTGCCGCTTTGCAATTAGCGAATAAAGATGGAAGACACATTGAGCTTGCAAGGTATTACATTGAGTGAATCCACGATCGTGGACCCAAAATCTGTAGAATATCAGTGGGTCCGCACGCTTTATGTCGAAGGTTACCAAGCTCAAGAGATCAATCACTATATTCGAACCTGTTTTGGTGGTGATGACACCTTTGCCGATCTGTTCCGTAAGGTCGCCCTGCAACAAGAAAGTCTCTATGTTTTATTACAATACTTAGGTTGCGCCCCTTCTAGTCGCGAGTTCTAATTTTTTTGTGCCGCTAACCTTATTTTGCAGCAACATATCTGACATGCGTCGCATCTGAGCGCTGTACTACTTTTGAGAAAACAATTACCCAATATACTTTATTCGCGCTACGAATTCTGGATAACAGTACTGCATGTGTATTTTCCAAATTGACACATATAAAAAAACCCAAGCAATGCTCGGGTTTTGGTTACAAAAACTGTTAGTCGTTTGATAGTAAGGAATAGAGCTAACAGCCAGCTATGCGTAACGCCAGATTTGCATATTACTTAACTGACCGGCGGCCAAACCAAAGACGTTAAGCATATACAAAATGGGCGACCTCACGATCGCCCTATCGTTATTATCCTTTCACACCACCAGCAGTAAGTCCTCCGACAAGCCAGCGCTGTGCAAGTAAAAATACGACAGTGATAGGTAAGGCAGACAATACTGCCGCTGCTGCAAAATCACCCCATAGATAGTTCTGTGGGTATAGATACTGCTGCATACCAACCGCTAATGTGTACGAGTTTACATCAGAAAGTAGTAATGACGCCACTGGTACTTCACCAACGACACCAATAAATGACAGTATGAATACCACCGCAAGGATTGGCACTGAAAGTGGCAACAGTACCAATCTAAAGGCTTGCCACGGTGTTGCGCCATCTAGTGCTGCAGCTTCTTCCAACGAGTTATCAATGGTTTCAAAGTAGCCTTTTATCGTCCACACGTGCAGGGCAATACCACCAAGATAAGAGAAAATCAGACCACCGTGAGTATTCAACCCTAAGAACGGGATGTACTGACCTAACTTATCAAACAGAGCATACATTGCAACCAAAGCCAATACTGCTGGGAACATTTGGAAAATCATCATCGCTTTCAAGATGGTATCTTTACCCTTAAAGCGCATACGAGCAAATGCATAAGCCGATGTTGTTGAAAGTGCCACAATCAGTATTGATGTAATCCCCGCCACTTTCACTGAGTTCCATAACCAAGTTAATACTGGGAATGGAGGCGGTGTTACTGAACCATCAGCGTTAGTCACTGAGAAACCTAATGCCAATTTCCAGTGCTCTAACGATGGGTTATCTGGAATCAAGCTGCCTGTCGCAAAGTTACCTTCTCGGAATGAAATCGCAATTACCATCAAAAGTGGAAAGATAATCAGTGATAAGAAAGCCCAAAGAGCTATATGGGTTGCCCATACGCGGTATTTCAATGAGTTACCTTGTACCATAGCCATAATGATTGCTCCTTAATTTTGAGAAAGTTTAGTGAAACGTAGGTTGAGTAGCGCCAAACCGCCCACCAACAAGAAGATCAAGGTTGCAATCGCACTTGCCAAACCAAAGTCTTGGCCACCGCTGCCTTCAAACGCAATACGGTAGGTATAGCTTACAAGTAAGTCAGTATAACCAGCAGGTTCCGATGTACCGATCATGTTTGGACCACCTTGTGTTAATAGCTGAATCATAACGAAGTTATTGAAGTTAAAAGCAAAACTTGCAATAAGCAGTGGTGTCATCGGCTTAATCATTAACGGCAGCGTAATCTTAGTAAAATTGTGCATAAAGTTCGCACCATCAATCGCAGATGCTTCGAATAAATCCTCTGGAATGGCTTTCAACAACCCCATGCATAAGATCATCATGTATGGGAAGCCTAACCAAGTATTAACCACAAGCACCATACATTTAGCTAGGAATGGGTCAGAGAACCAACTCGGGCTGATGCCGAAGATGCTATTTAACACCATGTTGATCTCACCAAAGCTTTGGTTGAAGAGACCTTTAAAGATCAAGATAGAAATGAAAGCCGGGACCGCATAAGGCAGAATTAAAAGTACTCGATAGACAGCTCGACCTTTAAGCTCTTCCCATTGCACAACACTCGCCAGTACTAAACCGATAACCAGAGTGAAAATAACGGTCAATGTTGAGAATACAACGGTCCAAATAAAGATATTAATGAAAGGCTCTTTGATGCCATCATCTTTCCAGACTCGTTCAAAGTTATGTGTGCCAATTTGCACGACAAAACCAGGAGAAACCGTAGAGTCTATAAATTGACCTTTTTCATCAATGGGTTGATAAAAACCAACATCCATATTTGGTCGTAGTGTATCGCCAGTTTGGTTGTTAACTAGTGTCTCACCATCGGCTTGCATCGTGTACAAAGGCGCAACCGCAGCGAGTTTGCGAAGACCACTCATGCGCACGCTTTCACCTGTCGGTAAATGCAAATCCACACCACTTAACGCAGAGCGATTATTAATAATTGTTTTGATTGGCTCTTTTTTGCCATCAATAGAATCCACGATTTGCAGATCCATATCGGTAAGTGACATGCCTTCAAGCGAAAACTCTTGTGTAGCCAAAGTTTGCTCACCATCCACGGTTGAGATTCGATAACCATTGTCTGTTTTGTACAGCGTAAATGGATAGCTTTGTCCACTTTGGTAGGTTCTATCTAAAAGGACCGACTGAGCGCGATCTAAAGAAAGTTGGTTTTTGGCACTGTAGTTAGTAAAAGCAAGGCCAACGGTGTACGCCAGAGGGAAAAGAATGAACAGAATCATCCCCGCAATACCTGGATAAATATAACGGTGTGCGTACGTTTTTTTACTACCGAAAATATAAAGTGCCAGAGCGGTAAGAATGAGAGTAAGCATAGCAAAAGCGAGCTCACCGCGTGAATACATAAGAATAGTGGCATAACCATTCACAACGCCAACCGAACCAAGTAGTGCCCATTTAATAAAGACATTTTTACTGGTAGGTAATGTTGTTTCTGGTGCTGACAAAGCATCTGTACCTTGAACTGACTGCATAGAAAGAACCTGCTAACGATATAAAACTTAAAATGAAGGAGGGGTTACCCCCTCCTTAAAAGGGTTTGACCAAAACCAAATTATTTAGTCATTTGTTTCTCAGCATCAGCAAGTGCTGCATCAACTGTTTGACGACCATCTACGATGTTAATGATTGCGTTTTTAGCACTTCCCCAGAAAGCGTTCATCTGTGGAATGTTTGGCATGATCTCACCGTTCATTGCGTTATCCATTGTTGCA
Organism: Vibrio sp. 1180_3; assembly: GCF_029478545.1. Lineage (NCBI taxonomy): Bacteria > Pseudomonadati > Pseudomonadota > Gammaproteobacteria > Vibrionales > Vibrionaceae > Vibrio > Vibrio sp. 1180_3. The sequence goes on along the minus strand of NZ_SJFM01000015.1, from coordinate 43,757 downwards.
GCGATACGAGTATCGGCATCAAGTTCACGTTGGAAAGAGTTAAGAGCAACCGCGCCTAGTGGCTTATCATTGTTAACCATACGTAGGCCATCATTGGTTAGTAGGTAGTTTTCAATGAATTCAACAGCAAGGTCTTTGTTTGGAGAAGCAGTGCTGATACCAGCAGTCAATACACCTACGAACGGCTTAGAAGACTGACCGTTAAATTTAGGTAATGTAGTTACACCGTAATTGATGCCTGACTTCTCGATGTTACCCCACGCCCATGGACCGTTGATAGTCATCGCCGTTTTGCCTTGGTTAAACGCAGACTCTGATACTGAGTAATCCATATCTGGAGAAATTACACCTTTCTCGACTAAACTTTTCACAAAGTTCATTGAGTCTTTAACGCCTTGGTTAGCAATACCAGCGTCTTTTACGTCATAGCCATCAACAGTGTATTTGAATGCATAACCACCATCAGCAGCCATTAGAGGCCACGTGAAGTATGGTTCTTTTAGGTTCCACATGATCGCAGACTTGCCGTCTTTTTTCAGTTTCGCGTTCAACGCTTCAACTTCTTCCCAGCTCTTCGGTGGGTTTGGCACTAAATCTTTGTTGTAGATAAGTGATAGAGATTCAACCGCCACTGGGTAACCAATAATTTTACCGTTGTATTTCACCGCATCCCAAGCGAAATCAACAATGCCATCTTTAACTTCTTGTGAAGGTTTGATTTCAGCAAGTAGACCTGATTCTGCATAACCACCAAAACGGTCATGAGCCCAGAACACAATATCAGGACCATCACCAGTCGCTGCTGTCTGTGGGAATTTATCTTGAAGTCCATCAGGGTGAGCGACGGTCACTTTAATACCAGTATCGGCTTCAAATTTCTTACCCACTTCAGCAAGACCGTTATATCCTTTGTCACCATTAATCCAAATGGTCAACTGTCCTTCTTCAATAGCAGCATGGGCACCAAACGAACCAAGAGCAACTAACGTACTTAGTGCTACAGTGCTTAGGGCGTTTTTCATGTTCATATCCTTTTTATATTTGTGTTGTAGGGCTCACCGAGAGGTTTCGCCGTATTTCGTCATATATAATCAGAGAAAACCTATTTAGACTCATCCTCCTACGCCCTACGCCCTTGGTATTATGGACTATTTTCGTGATCACCATCGCCCAAGGTTAGAGAGGCAAATCACAAAAAAGCACCTTTATGTGACAAGGCTCTACTTTGGCACGACGAAATATTTGAGCTAGATCTAACTACGCCTTTTTACCCCTCCTCCACCTCATCCTTTTCTACTCCCCCTACAAAAAATTGGATTGGGAGGATGTATCCCCGTTCAACTTCACGGAAACTACAGTCATCCAAGAGTGGATAGTAAGAACCCTTTCCAGTAACGCTTAGGTTAACTTAGTTTGACTGGCTTACATTGCCGGATTGGTTTGCTGTCACAAATGAGCGTTCGTGGTATTGATTCATTACGGGGGAGGCGCTCACTGTGCGGGGGAAGCAAATCAATAGTTGGCATTGATGGGTGATGTTTGCTTCAAACTCCCTTATTTTGAGGCCATCACCCTTTTTTCTTACATTATTAACCACCTTACCGAATTCCTACTGTTATTGCCTGCGAGAACATTCATATAATGATAGGCAGTGATTTATAAAAATATTGATCGAGGACAAGCTACATGGCAGGTGTCACGTTAAAAAATGTATGTAAAGCATACGGTGATGTACTGATTTCTAAAAATGTTGATTTAGAAATTAAAGAAGGTGAATTTGTTGTCTTTGTTGGTCCATCGGGCTGTGGTAAGTCAACCTTATTACGTTGTATTGCAGGTTTAGAAGACATTACCTCTGGTGAATTGTTCATTGGCGATCAACGAATGAATGATGTGGAGCCTTCGAAACGAGGCGTCGGCATGGTATTCCAATCTTACGCACTTTATCCGCACCTTAATCTTTTCGATAACATGTCATTTGGTCTTAAGCTTGCCAAAGCTGATAAAAAAGAAATCGAACAACGTGTTGAACATGCTGCTGAAATTCTACAACTTAGTCACTTACTTGAACGCCAACCAAAAGCGCTATCTGGCGGTCAGCGTCAACGTGTAGCGATTGGTCGAACGCTTGTATCACAGCCGAATGTATTTCTATTGGATGAACCGCTTTCTAACCTAGACGCCGCACTTCGTGTACAAATGCGTTCAGAAATTACCAAGCTACAACGTAAACTGGGTTGTACCATGATTTACGTAACACACGACCAAGTAGAAGCCATGACAATGGCCGACAAAATCGTGGTACTTGATGCTGGGTTTGTTTCTCAGGTTGGTAAGCCACTAGAGCTTTACCACTACCCAGAAAATCGTTTTGTTGCAGGCTTTATCGGCTCACCAAAGATGAATTTCATGAGCGTATTCATTGAAGAAGCGGAAGCAGAGCGTGTCAAAGTTCAATTATCCAATGGCACTTCTTTCTGGATCCCTGTCGATGGCACAACTGTCAATCGTGGTGAACGCATGTCTTTAGGGGTTCGCCCAGAGCATTTACTAAAAGCTGAAGATGGTGATGCGCAAATCGAAGGCAAAGTGATGATTGTCGAAAAACTCGGTAACGAAACACAAGTGTATATGAACTTGAAAGGTTCAGATTCTGATGTAATTTATCGTCAACCCGATACGTTAAGTGTTGAAACAGGTGATACATTAACTATCGGCGTTCCTGCTCATCGCTGCCACCTTTTCCATAGCGACGGTCGAGCTTGTCGTCGCCTTCATAAAGAAAAAGGCGTCTCTTTCGAATAAATGTGCTAAATGAAAATAGCCCCTGAATGGGGCTATTTTCATTTTTATAAGATAAAATTTTTACTTAGAGTGAGAACGTTTTGTAGCAGAAAATGTTGTTAACACATTGGTCAGGCCTGTCTTAAAAAATTAGCTAAACTCTTCGATGCCGATATTTTCTTTAGCCCACAACAACGCTTGTAACCTATTTTTGGCATTGATCTTCTTAAAAACATTATGCAAGTGCGTCTTCACTGTATTTTCACTAACAAATAGTTCATCAGCAATTTGAATATTCGAAGCCCCACTACCCAACAGTTTAACGATTTGCTGCTCGCGTTTTGTCAACTTCGCATAGGCTTGGGAAGTAACCGAAGAATTACCAGCCCGATAGTGTTGAATATATTCTTGGGCTAACTTCCGATTAAACCACATTTCATCATCAAGAACTTTTTCCATGCCTTTGACCAGAGATTCAAGCTCATCGTGTGAATAAAAAACCCCAACTAGGTTTTGCCACTTAAATAATATTTTGGGCTCAATATCTGCCGGGCAATTAATCAACACCTCTTTAGCATCTGGACATGACAAACGTTTAAAAGCAGAATAATCAGCAAAATTATTAGCATCCACGCGCGAATAATCAATGATGATAATTTGGATGTCTTGTGATGATTGATTGCTCTCTTGCATCCAAGTATCGCAAAATGGCGAGATATCCATACTGATCGGTAATTTTGACTCTAGAGAATCTTTAAGCAGTCGAGACTGCATACAAATATCAGATAGCAATCGAACGTTAATTTTTCTGTCATCACTCATTTTAAACTCCTAGACCATACTGCTGACTTAGTAAAACTAACGTTAAGCCAATATAAGTCAATATACCAAAGTAACCGTACTTCTCTCCCCCGATAAAAATGACCAATAACCACAATAAATTCAATGTGTTATTTAAATTTCTTATTTGTGAGAAGAAGTGGTAGTTTTATTAGTAGTAAGCTGCCCGACAGGGTGATTAAGGGAAAATGAAGATAGAAGAAATACGTTGCAGCTTAGGCCACTGCAACATCTGATGGGGAAAGGCGTACGATGCTCGAAAGGTCCCTTACAATCTCTAGGTACGACCTATGTCCTGTATAACACTTTAACAACGTGCCAACCAAACTTCGTTTTCACAAGGTGTGGTGTAAGTACTTCGCCGCTAAAACATATTTTATCAAACTGAGGAACCATTTGCCCTTGGCGAAACTCGCCTAAATCGCCCCCTTTTTTACCCGACGGACAGGTGGAATACTTACGCGCCAAAGTTTGAAACTTCGCGCCTTTTTTAAGTTGTGTAATGATATCTTCAGCTTGTTCTTTGTGCTTCACCAAAATATGAAGCGCTGCTGCTGTTCTTGCCATCATGTTTTCTCAGTAAATGTAAACTGCTGAATAGTGTAACTGATGCTTTTCAAGAGTTCACCCACAGCTTTGGATGAAAGAGATCAATAAACCTGCGGTTAACGGGTTAATTTGTATTTAACAGATTGCTGTCGGTAAGAGATCGTTTAGTATTAAGCATAAGATCAAGATTTAGAGTAAAGCGTTATGGCTAAAACACCTAGTAAGGCAAATCAATCTCAAGGTATGTTGATGTTCACATTGAACACTCAAAAACAACTGTTTGCGATTGGGACCCTAAAAGTAAGAGAAATCGTCCCTTACATGCCAATGACACAAATCCCATACTCTCATCACCATGTGATCGGTACAGTGACCATTCGTGAATTAACCGTCCCTGTGATCGATATGGCTGCGGCGATTGGCTTTAGAGCGATAGATCCAAGCGAGTACAAAAGTTGCTACCTCATCGTGACTGACTGCCTGCGAACCATTGTTGCCTTTATGGTGCGTAGTATTGAAAAAATTATCGAATGTGATTGGCGTTCTATTGAATCCTCACCACCGACTGCCGGTAAGAATGTCTTTGTTACTGGTATTACGCGTTATAAAGAACAAATCGTCCAACTCCTTGATGTAGAGCTACTGCTGTCGAAAATTTATCCACAGTATGAATCCGCTAAAATTCCAATGCTAACGGACATTGAACGCGAACGTTTAAAAGCACTACGAATTTTATTGGTTGATGATTCATCTATCGCCCGTAAACAGCTTGCGGACGCGTTAGACAGTATCAATATCCCTTACCAAATTTGTAAGAATGGATTAGATGCCATTGAGTTAATGAGGAAAGACGCACATAACCATCAGCCTATCGATCTTTTAGTTAGTGATATAGAAATGCCAGGTTTGGATGGTTACGAGCTAGCATTTGAAGTTCAGAATGACTCCATGCTAAACCATGCTTACTGTATTCTGCATACTTCACTTTCTAGTGAAATATGCCTAGATAGGGCTCACCAAGTAGGGGCACACGAAGCATTGGAGAAATTTAACGCGACAGAGTTAATTGAAGCTATGCTGCGTGGTGCCAAAAAATTAGAGCAAACCAGCCAAAGCGCTTAGATTAGCTTGGTTTAGCTTGTTGGAAAAGGTGCTGTAGTGCCACTCTGTCGGTTTTTTTCAGTTTACTAACCACTAACTTATAAGAGCATTCACATAACTCTTCTAACATGTTGTCATCGACATCTCCATTCAACGTGATGGAGATCCAATGCCTTTTATTCATATGATAGCCAGGGCGTATCGAAGAAAATTCACTGGTCAGTACCTCCGCATCTTGAGGAGTACATTTTAAGGTCACAAATGGCTGGTTAGAAGATTGTGAAGTATAAGCAAACATTTTACCGCGAATTTTATACACCAAAGCATCAGGGCCAAACGGATAACTGCTTTGTGCTTGCGGTAATGCCTCTAAAAACGATTCAATATCAGCAAGTTCCATGTGCACTCCTTTACGCTTACTCGAAATGGCTCAACCATACTTTAAGGCTTTGGTTTATCATTTTTTGTTCATCTAATGATAAGTTTTTGACCAACTTTTGTTGAGCTTTAACGTGTTCTTCTATTATTTCGTCAATGAGTTGCAGACCTGATGCTGTCAGCGCGACACTCACACTACGACGGTCTGCTGTACTATGACAACGTGTAATGAGCCCTTTATTTTCTAACTTATCCAATCGATTAGTCATTGCACCGGAAGTCAGCATCATCGAAGCAATCAGTTCCGACGGTGTTAGCTCAAATGGCTTACCTGCACGACGCAGCGTTGCAAGCACATCAAACTCCCCAAGTTTTAATCCGTAACGCTTGTGAACGTCTGCAATAGCCATTTCTAAATGTTTATAAAGCCTTGATAATCTACCAATCATCGCCATTGGTAGGGTGTTTAAATCTGGTCTTTCTTTATCCCATTGAGCAACTACTCGATCAATCGCATCCACGTACAGCCTACTCCATCACTCATCATCAAGGTATTTATCTTAACATAAAGATTCTTTACAAGAATAAAAATAACCATTATCTTTACACAAAATAACTTCATATAAAGATAATAATGATGAACATATTACTGGCTATGATCCCTGCCTTTTTCTGGGGAACGACTTACGCAGTAACAAAATTCACGTTGCCAGACTGGCCACCGTTATTACTTGGTGTATTTCGTGCTTTGCCTGCGGGCCTGCTATTACTCCTAATCAAACCTAGCTTGCCAAAGAAAAATGAATGGCGACCATTGCTCTTGATTGGACTCATTAATATCGCTGCTTTCTTTAGTTTGATCTTTGTGATGGCTCTGTCACTTCCCTCTGCGATTTCAGGTATTGGGATGATATCTGTTCCTGTATTTGCCATGGTTTTCCATTGGATTGTCAAAAAGAAAAAACCAAGTTTTATTCAAGCATTCAGTGGCATTGCATTGCTCCTACTCGCTTGGTTACTATTTAATCCAGAGACACTCTCTTTAAGCCCTATCGGTTTGGGGGCAATGTTGGCCGCTATTTTTTGTATCATTATTGGTAGCCACTTTACTCAAACCTTAGGCAACAAAATGGATTGGTGGAGCGTATTGACTTGGCAACTTATCATTGGTGGCCTGGCCTTAGCTGTGGTCGCCTCCATGCAAGCATGGCACTCACCGCAAATTTACCAAGATGCATTTATTCATTTCGATACCACTCACTTAATGGGGCTGGTTTGGGTATGCGTGCTCAATACAGCATTAGGTTATAGTCTCTACGTATGGTTGTTACAGCGAATGAGCGTTGTTGATTTCACCTTTGGCGGTATTGCCAACCCAATTTCTGGCATTATTTGTGGCGGGATATTGCTTGGAGAAGCCTACACACCCATGCAATACACATACATGGCGGGGATGATAGTGATGTCATTGATGCCACAAATAGTGAACATGATTAAAGCTCGCCGCGTAGCACATATTATCCGCTAAAGGATCGAGAGAGGTAAGCCAACGGTACGGCTTACCTCTCTTTGATCACACTCGATAAGTTTCAGTTTCGGCTTTCAGTGTTTCCGCTAACCGAGCTAGCTCTAATGTCGCTTGACTACTTTGTTCAGCGCCTGATGCCGTTTGGTTTGCGATATCACTGATAATGGTAATGTTTTGGTTAATGTCTTCTGTGACTAAGCTTTGTTGCTCGGCAGCCGTTGCAATTTGTGCATTCATGGCATTAATTTGATCAACCGCAGCCGTAATTTGAGTTAAAGATTCTCCCGCGAGCTGGGCTTTATCAACCGCCAAGCGCGCATTATCCGCTCCACTTTCCAAGCGAGTGGTTGACTCTCGGCTGCCCTGTTGTAGCCTTTGAATGGTTTGTTGAATCTCTTCTGTCGATTTCTGAGTTCGGCTAGCCAATGTTCTCACTTCATCCGCCACAACAGCAAAGCCTCGACCTTGCTCTCCTGCGCGAGCCGCTTCAATGGCTGCATTCAGTGCAAGTAAGTTCGTCTGTTCAGAAATCCCTTGAATTACATCAACCACACTACCGATTTCCTCAGTTTCACGTGCTAGCCTTTGCATCCCAACCACAGATTCTTGCATTTCTTGCGAGAGGTTAGAGATCATTGTAATCGTTTCTTGCACGATGCTTTGCCCTTGCTCTGCCGCTCGATCAGCCTGCTCAGAAGCACTGGCCGCATTACTCGCACTTTGCGCAACCTCGTTTACTGTGGCAGTGAATTCATGGATAGCGGTAGCAACAAGCTGAGTTTGAGTTTGTTGATCAATAACATTTTGCTTGGTTTGAACAGCAACAGCAGAGCTTTCTTCAGCCGCTAAAGCTAATTGAGTGGTCGAGTCTTTATTGGTCTGAACAACATGTTGAAAACTGGCTACAATGCGATTCACATATTGCGCGATATGAGCAAACTCATCTTGACCTGTTAACTGAATTCGCTGTGTTAAATCTCCTTTCGAGATTAAATCAGAGGATTTTCCCAGCTGCTGAGAGGCGAGAGAAATACGTCTCACGATCAGTACTGATAAGCCAATTATCGTCAACACCGCAATCGACACAAGGATGGTCGCCATCCACATGTATTGCTCAATGTTGTGGTTTGCCTGCTGAAAGTTGCTTGCTCCTTCTTCGATTTGTATAGATAAAAAACCTTCCGCTTCTTGGGTAACTTGTTTAAATAGTGGATTAATTTTTTTAAGTAATGTTAGATTCGCTTCCGTATACTGATTTTCTTTCAGATACTGCAACGCCGTATTAAATCCATTTTGGGTAATATCATCCAGCTTATCAGCGAGACGATTGACCTGCGCTTTTTCCATATCACTAAGGGGAGAGGATAAAATTTCATTATCAATGATATGGTGTAATGCTTGGACAGAGCGTTGAATACTTTCGATATGTTGATCAATAACATGGTCATGCATATCGACAAACTGAGAGCCGGGTTCATGCTGAAAGGCTAGTAATAGTTGACTTCGTGCCGATCCTAATTCATCCAATACCTTTCCAGCACGAATCGTATGCTGCATACCCTCGCTATATAAATCCTCTATGGAATCAGCGGCCATCTGCATACCCTTGATACCTTCATAGGTGAGAAGGACAAAAAAGCAGGTGGTGATCACAGCAATTGTTTTCAAACGCACACTGACTGAAGAAAATATCTTCCGCCAGCCTGAAGGTGGTGTTTCTTTACTTACTTCTACCATCGACATTAAGCCAACTCCTTATGGTTTTAATTATTAATAATATAGCTGAATCCAGATCATCTAACTGGCTATCCATTTGATCAAAATCAACTAGCTTTCAATAATTATTGTTAAAAAAATTCAAACAGATCCATAAGATGCATTTTTTTAGCGCATATCATTGTGATATCCGCTAATCTTAGCAATATGAATTCTGTGACTAGCAACTAAATTTACGATAATGACCAACGACGACTTTAAAAGATCTACGGCTAATTTAAAAAAAGCAGTTCCGTTAATGATGAAAAATCATGTTGCGGCAACGCCTTCTAATTATGCCCTTTGGTATACCTATGTAGATAATGTCATTCCTCAGCTCAACCAAGAGCTGGATACTGTGCTTGAGAACTTTGGTCTGTGCCCTCCAGCGACAAGCTCGCAGCTCTATAACAATTACGTGGCTAGCCGTTCTGAAACTAACTTAAATCAATTGCGCAATAACATTGAGGTATTGGTCAATGAAGTTGCAAGTTCCATGACTGATACACTGACTGATACTAGTGAATTTGCAAAAGTGATAGACAAAAGCTTTAGTGAGTTAGAGCGAGTTGAAGATGATGAGTTATCGATAGAAGAAGTGATGACATTAGTGCGTCAGTTGGTGACAGAATCTCGTGATATCCGTCACTCAACACGATTTTTAAATGGTCAATTAAACAATGCTAGCCAGGAAATTCAACGCCTGAAAGAACAACTAGCTGAAGTACAAAAAGGGGCTTTATTTGATGGGTTGTCTGGCTTATATAATCGCCGCTCATTCAACGATGATCTAAATGTTCTCATCAGCGCGCAGCAACCGATCAGTTTGATTTTACTCGATATTGACCACTTTAAGTCATTCAATGACAACTACGGGCATTTATTTGGCGATACTGTCATTAAAGGGATTGCTAAAAGACTACAATCCACCAGCCGAGATGGCATAACAGCCTACCGCTTTGGTGGTGAAGAATTTGTATTAATTGTTCCAAATAAAACATTGCGTATCGCAAGACAATTTGCAGAGTCACTGCGTCGCTCTCTCGAAAAATTGAGTGTCAAAGATCGACGTTCAGGAAAACTGGTCGGAAATATTACCGCATCATTTGGTGTTGCAGAGTGGCAACTTGGTGACACATCAGAGACTTTAATAGAAAGAGCCGATAGCTTGCTTTATGAAGCCAAACAACTCGGGCGTAATCGTGTGATGCCTCTTTAATATATTACATCTTATAAAAGACATGGGGCCTTTAGCCCCATATTTCATTTCACGGTTCAACTCATTAGGCGATATTAAAACTGTAATTTAAGCAGTAATCCTCGCCATTTTTAGCCCTGTACTCTTTATCCTCACTGCACGCTTTGGGTTTACCCTGTTCATCACCTTTCACTAAACTTATCCAATGACGCATTGCTGCACTTGGCACATCCTCAGCAAACTGAGTGAATGTTGTGCATGTTTCTAACTGAATATCATCAATGGCTATCAACTCGACACATCCCGTACCTTTAGTGCAACCAAACATCACCTCAACATGACTTCCGCTGCCATCACGAAATAGTATCGAGCAAGGTGACTCTTTTTCACCGTTGAATGCCACGAAATGCTTGGGGTGCTTTAATCCACTATGTCGCCCATCTTTGAAGTAAGCCAATACATGACGGTAGTCTATCACGTAGCTAGTCACATCTTGGTGAGAACCCATTTCAAGCGGGAAAAGCCTATCCAGTAGCTGTTTTGCTTGTATCTGTTTTTCGTTTTGTTGATTAGCACTGATCGTCTCGACGGCGAAGACAGCTTCAGCGATAAAGGGTTTGTTTTGTTTTTGGATTTCTGTTTTATCGAATGTCAGCATATTCATCGTCTTTCCCTCTTGGATAACTCATTATTTTGTGTTCTAGAGCAATTATTCCAAACTTGCGTTTAACTTTACGGCAAATTTGTGACCTTGCTTACTTGGTAGATTAACCAATTTTTTACTACAATTTCACAACAAAAATTTTACAGTGTGAATTTTACAAAATGGCCTTGTCAAAAAGTTTAGTTCGTCAATCTCACTTCTTAGGTACCAAAGTACGAAACCTGAGAAAACGTAACCACTTAACAATGGAAGACCTTTCTGCACGCTGTATTCGTATCAACCCTGAATATGCACCGTCGGTTTCTTATCTATCTATGATTGAACGAGGGAAACGTGTTCCGAGTATTGATATGCTGGAAGTTATTGCTCAGGTTTTCCAAAAAGATCCGGCTTGGTTTCTCGATGATGAACCAGAACAAACGGATATTACCCCCGACAAAGGTAACCGAGGTGGTATCAGCGGTATGGCGCTTGAGCCTAGTTTTTTATTTTCGAATGATATTTTGCAAATCGCTATTCCAGAGATGCTATCGCAAACTGGGATTACAGGACGACAGTTTGCCCACTTGCTGATCCGTGCTCACCAAGAAAGCCTTCAAAATCATTTTCCAGATCTAGAACGAGCCGCTGAAGAAGTAGGACTGAAACGATTAAATTTAGCGGTTGAAGACCTGATTGATATTGCTAAAAGCCTTGGTTTATCGATCCGTTGGGTCACCAGAACACCTCAAGATGTGGTCGATGAGTTAGGCGTGAGCGCTAAACAACTGATCACCTCTTTTTTTGAGCCACCAAGTACGATTTACCTAAATGAGATACTCAGAGAATACCCTACGCGCCTAAAATACGACTTAGCTGTCTATATTGGTCACAATATTCTACACAGCAAAGAAGGGCTAAAAAGCGTTTTAACGGTTGGTCACACGAATAGCTGGGAAGAAGCCCCCGATGCTAAAGCAACCTGTGAGCTCAATTCACAAGATATTCTTCAAGCATGGCGAGATTTCGAATCAAGCTTTTTCGCAGGGGCATTATTGTGCCCTAAAGTACCTTATCGACAATTGCTTGACCGCTGTGGTTATGAAATTGGTGTACACCTGAAGGCGGGAGTATCTCCATCCGTTGCAATGCGCCGTATGACCGTTGTATCCCCTTACCCACATTGGCACTATTTTGATGCCTATGGAGAAGGAAAACTAAAAGCGGTATACCGTGGGAATGGTATTCCACTGCCATGGGGAAATATGCGAAAGGTTAATGACCCTTGTCAGCACTGGGCAGTATTTCGACGCCTCTCAGAACCTCAAAAGGGTAGCTCAGCACAAATCTCGATTTTAAATGTGGGGGATGAGCCTAGAATCTACTGCTGCGAGTCGGTCAATATGGTTGACCCTGCTGGAAATAATCGAGTGTTATGCGCAGGGATTGATTTAAACCCTGCGATTAATGCGCAAGGTGGAGACGCACTTTCCATTGCAGAAGAACTTAAAGCATCTTGTGTACGTGGAGGAGGGAGTACCGCAATACCAAGGCATATCAAAAAAGATCTCACCACCATCGCGAAAATCCTAAACATTAATTGGATTGAACGTGGGATAGAAAATCAAGCTCGTTTGATCTGCTCTCGTGGCGCTGTTTGTCCAAGAAAGCCAAGTTGTTACGATAAGTGTGGCGAATAAAAATGCTAAGCAAATGGCATAAAAAAAGCCAATCACAATAAGCGTGATTGGCTATTAATAAATGTGAACAAAATAAGGTTCACTAACAACGTCAGTTGGCTAGGTGACCCTCGGCTTAGAAGGGTCATATCTAATAAAGCAGGATACGTGCCAACTTTTTCACAGCCTAAACAGCCTATATTTGCTCATTTTACAGCCAGTTTCATTACAACCCGTCGCATAATTAATTCGCATTTTGCAAAAAAATTCCATTTTGCAAAAAACAATTTCAAACTATTTCTTAAATACCACACTCATCGATCTGATGACTAAATTAACTAGCGACGCTTCTCTTCATACATTTTGTCATCGGCCACTTTAAGCATAGCGTCAATATCTTTAAATTTTGAATCAAAAGCAGAGTAACCGATGCTCACCTGAACATTAATTAGATGCTGCTCATAAATCACTGGCATATTACACAAGGCTTTTTTAATTTTAGCGTTGATCGCCTCTATATCAGTGATACTCGATAATCGAGGCAATAAAACTAGAAACTCATCTCCCCCGATGCGAGCAACCACGTCAGAAGCACGCAATACACCTTTAGTTCGCTCTGCACAAGCCACAAGCACTTTATCTCCCGCAGCATGTCCATAGGTGTCATTAATAGACTTAAACATATCGATATCAATGTTTAGTATCACAAAATTAGCTGATGCCCCTAGTTTCACAGCCTGATCAAAATAGCTTTCTAAGGTGTACATAAAATAGCGACGGTTTGGAAGTTTGGTTAACTCATCATGAAATGCTCGTTCATTCGCAATCGTATACAAACGATAGATCGCAATAAATCCGGCAACTAACACAACGAGAATAGAATAGCCAACTAACCGCACAACGTTGATTTGGTACCAAGGAACTTGATGCAAAATATCGCTTTTTTCTGAAACGGCCATTTCCCAACCACCGTAAGGAAAATGCACATTTTGCTTTGCGAAGGCATTATCGAAAACCTCTTGCTTACCTAAAAATAGCGGACCTTGTGCACCACTACTATCGACTCCGCGTATCGCTAGATTGAATCGATGGGTAAAACTCTCTACACCCGATGAGACTAATAAAGAATCTAAATTAATCACTAGGCTACAGACCCCCCAATACTTTTCATTAAGAGGAGGATCTGTAAATATAGGAATTCGAGCGATTAAGCCCCTTCCCCCCTGCACAAGGTCAAATGGGCCAGCAATAAAAATATCTTTTATTTCTTTAGCCTTAACGATTGAAGACCACTGACTTGGGATCGTTCGATAATCCAAACCTATCGCTTTTTGATTACCTTTAAATGGATAGATAAACTGAATGATGTCATTGGGAGCCAAGCCAACAATACGAATATGTTTACCTCTATGAAGAATACTAGTGGCTATTTTTTCCCAGTCATTGAATTGGTATTGACTATTTACGGCTATCAAACTGGAAACACCACTGGCTACATAAATATCAGAAAGAATCGAGGCTTCCAATTGTGATCGAATAATCGATAACTCTTCTTTCGCTCTGACTTGCAAATTGTCACGAATATAATTGCGCTGATTAAAATTGACAGCTTCAATCAACCCACCGCAAAAAAGGATGAAAGCGATAAGAAGCAAATTGACAGACCATTGCTTGCCTGAGACAGACCTCATGCACTCCCCCTGATAGTCTGTAGTAATGACTACATCTGTTTATGATTTCACTAGTCTCTTTAGGATAGTGCTTTTAATGAAGAATAACGTATTTGGATGGTAAATACATCGACTAATTTCAATTCTAACTTTATAAGACAATGATAATTAAATAATTTAATTTATTAATCACATCAAAAATCAGAAAGCTAACGCAACAAAACCGCCGATATCAGTGAAATAAAACAGTCAAAATCGGTTAATTTACCCTCACCTGACCCATTCCTCACAATGATAGTGACCCATAATAGTAAGCTATATTCAATTGATAATTTGCCAAGTTTTGATTATGTCACTTAAGAAATTAACTTCATTATATTGTTTAGTCACTGCTCTTTGCTTACCCACCTTTAGCTTTGCACAACAGGCACTGACCTCACATGAAGGCTTTGAACAATCAGCAGAGCACATCCGCCAAACCTATGAAAGCCAGCTTTACACTTTGCCTGCATTTAAGGAAGGTCATTATGGCTTAAGAATGTACCGACAGACGTTGGATGCCAAATACTCTGCAGCAGTGTGGAGTGACCTTGCTCGCGTAGCGAGTCGACTCAACAGATTCGCAGAAGAGGTTCACACTCCAGAACAAATTTTTCTCTATTCAGAAAAGCGTTTAAGCGGCTATGTTGATGAGACCGATGAGCGTAGCAAATTACGCTATATGGCAACTAAAAATACACCTGAGTACCTTTATCTAGGTGTTGATTTGCTTGGTTCAATGGCTAGAGCTAATGAATATGGCCTTAAGCATAAAGATGACCAAGTGCTTCGCCAAGTGATTCGTCGATACGATTTCACTAAATACGCAACCAATGAAGCAATGATCAAGGCGTGGGCGGCACAATTGGCTAACCAAGTCTATTGGTTACGCCAACTAGGTGAGCAAGATGTAGTGCAGCCGTTTATTGACAGCTTTAGAAAAACCTACCCAGATTCAGCCGACAGAAAGCTATCTAGTCAACAATATGGCAATAAGCTGTATGGTATGACACACATTATTTTCGCTGATTCTGAATATTACCAACATCCAGTTAGTGAAAAACAACATCAGTGGATCTACGATTATTTCCGCGCCAACATTGATACGATTTTGGCGCGAGCAAAAGAAGATGTCATCGCCGAAGTCGGCATTGCTTTTCTGCTTGCAGGTTTAGAAACCGACCCTGTTGTAGAGAAAACTCGATTGGCAGTTCAAGCCTCAATTGATAAACAACAAGGCATGATCCCATCGACGACAGGAGATTTCGAGCTCGCTTATGGCGAACACCGTAATGTGTTAGCAATCATGTTGCTTGACTGGCAAAGCGTTAACCAAGCACCGACTATCGAACGTAATCCGAGCGTTTTTTCCAACTTACCTTATGGTTTAGAAAAAATGTCATCTCTTAAGTAGGGCCAACAACCAAAATCCACCAAGAGCAAAATTATCAATAAATTCAAATTACGGCACAGAGTCAACACTAAGATCCTTAAGAGGGATTAGATGAAATTGGACCCTCTGCTTTTAGTAATGTAATACTGACGGCATACAACATTGCCCCCGCTCTTGTAGAACTTCGTAACAATTAGCGGTCAAAACAACTCAAAGAGGTAAGCTATAATTGAATTAAGTGCATTCAGAGGGGGAGAAGTGAGATGTCAGTGTTACCTAAACATACAGATAAAAATGCGCACTATGATCCTACTGAAGATTTCACTCAGGATCAAATGCACCGTTTTACCAAAGTTGCCAACCAAGCGCAGAAAAAACGTGAAATACTAGAAAATCGTGATGAGAAAGACCTTTCCATTATTGATGCAGCAAGGCGAGTTGCACTAAGGCCAGTGGTTAAACCCAGAAAGGATAAACCCAATACAGTAAGGTACGCTGTATGGATGTCACTGTTATGCGTATTAGGGCTATGGCTTATGTATATGACTCGCTAGCCTTTTTAATTGGTGTGACGGTTGCTGAGCATTTTGGTTCTTGAATTTCAGCAGAAGATATATGTTTATAATACTGGTACTGATTTTTACCTTTGTGTTTTGCCCAATACATGGCTTTATCCGCGCAGCGGGTGAGTTCTGGTAGGTTATCAGCATCATTTGGAAATAGCGCAGCACCAACGCTGACAGTGAGGTTGTTAATCATCTCGGAACTTTGATATTTATCCTCAAACATGTAACAAATACGGTTAAGAATAGCATCAAGATCTTTTTTGGTTCTTACATCGTACAGCAACAATACGAACTCATCACCTGCAAACCTTGCGATTGAACAGTCATGTTTAGCTGTCTTCCTATCTCTATTCCTAACGTTGTTCTTTAATCTGTTAGCAAAATATTGCAGTACTTTATCGCCAACATCGTGGCCATAGCTGTCATTAATCGATTTGAAATTATCAATGTCGAGAAACACTAAGGCAGTGATGGAATTACTTTTCATTTGCTGACAAAGTTTTTCATTCGCCCAATTTTCAAAACTCCAACGGTTAGCAAGACCAGTGAGCTGATCTGTATAGGCAAGGTCCTCAATTCCTTCTTGATAGAGGGATTGGATATAATTGATGGCTTTGTTGTAATAGTAAGCTGAGATATGACAGATGACACCTAAAATAGTTAGGCTGATAACGAAACGATCCGCCGATAAGTAGTCTGATGATAATTGCGTATTAGTCACCAATAATGAGATGCCAACCAACATGCTAAAACTAAAGCTAAATACTATCCCAATTTTAAAGTCATTAATGAAAATGACCGCAGCTAGAATAGGATAGAGCCATAAAATACCGCTTGTGGCTTGCGCGCTGTAAAACAGCAGCATGATACCTTTAGTCAGTAAAATTCCGCTAAGAACTAAGTCGGCGTAGGGCATGTCGGGACGCTGATATAAATAGATAGCATTGAAAATGATCGCCAACAAACAGATAAAATTAAATAAGCTAAGATAGTAGCTGTGATCGATGAACTGAACGAAACCGTAGTAGGAAAATAGAGTAGCCGACACAACAGAACACAACCCAACAACTCTACGTTTGCGGGATAATTGCATATTGGCCATTTCTTCTAAATGCCTTCCTACTAACTCTGCCATTCTTAAGCTCCCCCTAAAGAGTTAGATACCAACTCAAGTCTAGAAGAAAAAAATCACTTGTGGCTAATTATTTGTTTAGATTTTAAAGCGTGAATAATGGCAGCATTTCTATTCATTGGCTGCAAGAGCATATAAAAATTGAAGACAACAATGATTTTGAGCGATTCTATGTACTCGCAGGGTCATTGCATCTTTTACTACGCTTTCATCCACATTTACGACGGAGCCGGATTAGGCGAGCATAGCCAACGCCACAGCTGCATCAAGTAGGGAGAGCATAGAGATGTTCGAAATTATTGAAGAAGATACTCAAATCCGTAGGCTCATCTTTGCAAGATTGTTGATTTACACTTTGCGTATTCCGTAGAGGAGAGCCGTTATGCCAAACCAACGTACAGTGCAACAAATGCTTCGCGCGCAACCAACATCTGATGGTGATGGAGTTAAAATTCGCCGAGTCGCAGGGTTTAATAATACCCACTTTTCACCATTTTTGATGGTTGATGAATTAAAGTCAGACCAAAAATCTGACTATATAGGTGGCTTTCCGCCTCATCCTCACCGCGGTATAGAAACGCTCACCTATATGTTAAATGGGCATTTTCAGCACAAAGATCATATGGGTAATATTGGCGAGTTACGTTCTGGCGGTGCCCAATGGATGGCAGCAGGACGTGGAGTCATTCACAGTGAAATGCCAATTATGCAAGACGGCCACTTGCATGGTTTTCAGATTTGGATAAATCAACCCGCTAGCCATAAAATGCTTCCTGCTCAATACCATGACTTTCAACCAGAGAGCATTACTGAATATCGCACACCTAGTACTGGCTTACTGCGAATTTTAGCTGGTCACATCGATTGTAATGGCGAGACATTGATTGGCCCTTTGACTCAGACAGGGTCGACATTGAGTGTAGCAGACTGGCAAGCGATACCGAAAAGCGCTATCCGTATCAACACACCAGAAAACCATAATGTGATGGTTTATGTCTACCAAGGATACATAACCTTGGGTACAAAAGTATTAAGAGAGGGTGAGATAGCATTGATGTCAAAAGGTGAGTTCTTAGAGCTTGAAACCAATGAAATCGGTGGTGTATTGCTATTGATGGGCGAACCAATCAATGAACCGGTTGTTCACTATGGCCCTTTTGTTATGAACTCTTTTGCAGAGATTGAACAAGCCATCAAAGACTACAACTCTGGTCTTTTTGAAACCTATTAATGATCTAAATATCATCCTCATCGGTATAACGTTCACTTGACACGTATTAAGGCGTATTGACCTAGTAATAAGTCTGTATCAGTAAAACATTATTGGGTTCTGGTTTAGATCCCACAGCACAAAAACTGAATATCCACTGCCATTCATTTTTTGTTTTAGCCACACTATTGGGTGTGGCTTTTTTATATCAGTGGACATAACACTGAAAGCAATAACTACAGATATTCACATAAATAGGCTGTAGATTGCGCTACCTGTAAATCAAACGATGAATTTCCGGCCACCTCAAATGACTCGCCACTGTTAAACGTCGACCACTCTTCATCACCAATACGCTTAATGACTAATGTACCCTTAACCACGGTCATTCGTTCTGGGGCTGCTGTACCAAAAGTGTACTCACCAGGAGCCATAACTCCAACAGAGCTATCACCATCTTGCTGCGTGAAACCCAAAGATTTTACGTTACCTTCAAAATACGAGTTTTCTTTGATCATTTTTCTTCCTTGTAAAGGCCATCATCGACCTACTGTGATAAATCATTCACTTGTTTTATCTGATAATTTCAAATTACACAAGAAGCAAATTAGACCCAAACAAACCATCGCACTCAGTCTATAATCAATAGTAGAACAATTAACACACTATCTATCTTGTCATCCATTAGCTCTTCATTTGGAATTAGAGTCACATTTAATGGCGCGAGATTTGCCAAACTGTACGACATCTTTCAGTCTCTGATTTCGTTCTATACCCAAACAACTTGAAGTTGCAGATTAAAGGTAGAAAAGGGATGGATAAATAGGCTATTGGTTCAAACTGCCCCCCCCTAGATAACCTAAACAGAATAAGGACTTAGCGAATGAAAAAAAACCATTTTCAGGCCCCTCGATGAAGAGAGAATCGCTTTTCAAAAGTGTTTTTTGGATAGCATTAGTCACAGTGGCTGTCGGCTTTGCGGCACTGCTGTTTTTCAGCTATCAAGAGTACACTCATCCGAAACAAGTCTATGGTTCATGGATTGAAATTGGTGCACCTAGTTATAGCACGGAGATTCTGACTTTTAATGAAAAAGGAGTATTTCGCAACAACCGGTTGATAAGCACAAACTTTGACTACAATGGAAAGCAAATTGAAATTCGAACTGGTGATGGCATAACTATTTACCAGCAGTCAGGAACACTCAACTCACCTCAGTTAAAGCGCATTGAACCCAGTACGCCCACTCAACGATTTATAAAACAAGGCTACGAAGAGACTATCCAAGCCGATGAAAGCGGCGATCCCAGTAAAAACCGCCGCTCCGCGCTCTCCGAACATTTTTCACAGCAATAGCTGACACCATACTTTTACAAGGTGCTCAGAGTCGGTCTAGATTTGATATCGTCCATATATCACCTCTTATCTTCGTCCACATGATATAGAGATAGCTGATGTTTTCTGTTAGTTTGAGCGTCAACATTCACACTAAGACTAAAACATTATGAATGAATTACTGACTCACATTGAATCTTCCTCCCTTGCCCAAAATTGGGATACCAGCATTATTTTTATCTCTATTGCCAGCCTTGTCGCATGGGGGATTTGGCGAATCGTATTTAGCAGATTACTGTTTGTCGCTGAAAAAACTCAACTCCATTGGGATGATTTACTGTTACACGCGTTAAAAACGCCAGTAAGCACTTTAATTTGGTGTTGGCCAGGCACAATATCACTTGGACTACTACTTCAAGATACGATGAAAGATAAGCTTAACTGGCTGCAAACGGTAAAGCTACTGATGTTGATCGCTATTTTTATCTGGATCATCATGCGCCTCATCAACAATGTTGAGCACTACGTGTTATCACAAAAAAAATATGATGAGACTACAATTCAAGCCATTGCAAAGGTTGCACGTTTATTCTTCATTCTCATCGGTATGCTTTCTATCATGCAGGCATTTGGTCTGAGCCTTTCTGGGCTTTTAACCTTTGGCGGTGTGGGTGGTCTAATTATCGGTTTTGCAGCAAAAGATTTATTGTCCAACTTCTTTGGTGGGTTAATGATCTACTTTGACCGCCCTTTTAAGGTCGGCGATTGGATTCGTTCACCAGATCGTCAAATTGAGGGGACCGTCGAACGTATTGGATGGCGTATGACTATCATCCGTACTTTTGATAAACGACCACTTTACGTCCCCAATTCAGTATTCAACAACATTGTGCTCGAAAACCCTTCGCGCATGCTTAATCGCCGCATCAATGAAACCATTGGGTTGCGTTACGATGATGCTGCAAAAATGGCAAAAATTGTCAAAGAAATACGTGAAATGTTGGAAAATCACCCTGACATTGATAGTGAACAAACACTGATGGTCAATTTCAACGCTTTTGGTCCTTCATCGTTAGATTTCTTTATCTACACCTTCACCAAAACCGTTAATTGGATGCGCTACCAAGAAGTAAAACAAGATGTGCTGTTAAAAGCAATGACGATCATTCACAACAATGATGCCGACGTTGCCTTCCCAACTCAAACATTGAAAGTGGAGCCAGCAAGCGCAGGACTAACAGCGCAAGCCAAGTAACATTAAAACATAAAGCCCTCGATGAGGGCTTTTGAGCATTAAGCCTGAACGATCGGTTCTCTTTGTACATTATCTTCTTGATGCTCAGCCACCCAATACAACCAAATCATCACTAAACATAGTACAAAGCAAACACCGAATAGCCAGTTGGAACTGAGTGACTCAATCACCACACCACCAATCAAAGGTGCAATCGCAAAGCCCAATGAATACAATGCCGCCGCGCCGAAATACGACCCACGGAGATGCGCTGGAGCCATACGATCAATTTGTACATTTAGAGTAGGAAAAGCGATAACCTCTCCCATACTTAAAATAAAACACGCAATCGCCCAGCCAATAGGCCAATCTGCGGGAGTAAGAAGAAAACCTATCTGCGCCACCGCCATTAACCCCATACCAATCCGAGTACGTACGAAAAGAGGAAGGCTTTCTAGCCACTTAAGCATTGGAAATTGAAAGACGATAATGGTCATGGTATTGACTAATACTAGCCCTGCGACAATCTGCGCGGCGTCCGAAACGCTGGTTCGTACGATAACCTGCGGAATTGACGATTCCACCTGCCCGTACACAAACATCATAATAAAGTTCGCCACCATCAATTTAACAAAGATATTGTCTTTACTGATCACACGTAAAGTAGAAGTAAAATTGGGGAGTGCTGTGCGATCCGGTTGGATATATCGACCTTTGCGTTCAATGCCAAATAACAGCCAAAAACCATAAATGAGGTAGGTTCCACCAGCAAAAAAGAACAAACTTTGAGGATGCGTTAAACCTAATGTAATACCTAATAACGGCCCAACAGCGCCACCGAGATTTAATAAAAAATAGCGAATATTAAGTGCCAATTCTCTATCTTTTACATTCGATAAGTTGTCACCAATAACCGCTTTAGCTGGAGCCTCAATCATCGGGCGCATTAACCCGGTGATAACAATAAGCACATAAAATTGCCAGATTTGGTCTGCGATACCAATTCCACTGTAGGCCAATGCCGCAATCCAACTACCAGCTACCATCACCCATTTGCGGCCGAACTTATCGGATAGGTATCCAGAATATAAACCAGTCACAGCCCCAACAACGGCTGAAGCGGCCAGCATTCCCCCCACTTCAATCGCTGAAGCACCATAGTCTTGGTAGAGAAACACTATCAAAAATGGCCATGCCATGAAAAAACTGGTGCGAGCAATCAACGTACCCGTTAGCACCGTCCAAACCGAGAAATTAAACCGCTGTACTCTTTCCCACTGAAATAAGCTGTCCTCTTTACCCATAATTACTCCTTCTCATAAGCCAACTCACGCACTACAGGCGCGATCATCATCACATTTTTGTTTTTATGGCTTCAATATATGGAGATAATGTTAAAAAAGATAGCAATTTATTATGCAACACAACGAAGATCGCTGTGAAGGTAATGATATTTAAAAATTCAATTATTTCTGATAGTTAATTATGCTTAAATTAGAAAAAAAGCCGCACAACCTTGCAAGTTATGCGGCTTAAAGCTTAAATTATCAGAAGATTTATAGCTTAAAGAAAGCCAACTGAGCTTTTTGCTTCTCTGCTAATTGCGATAGCTCTGAGCTAGCACTGGCACTTTGGCTAATACCTGTGACATTTTGGTTAACAAGCTCAGACATATTCACCACACTGCGGTTAATATCCTGCGTTACTTGAGACTGCTCTTCCGCAGCGGTAGCAACTTGCGCGTTAGAATCATTGATATCAGAAACCGACTCAGTAATACCAATTAAAGCATCATTCGCTTTCTGAGTTAACTCATTATTTTTCAATAACATATCTAAGCTTATTTGCATGCTATCATTGGCGAGTACAGACTGGCTTTGTAACTGCTCAATTATCGTTTGGATCTCTTTAGTCGAGTCCTGCGTTCGCGCGGCTAGCATACGAACTTCATCAGCTACCACCGCAAAACCACGGCCAGTCTCACCAGCGCGAGCTGCTTCAATAGCAGCATTCAGTGCAAGTAAATTAGTTTGCTCCGACACCCCACGAATCACTTCAATAACATCGTTGATCTGCTCTGATTGTTCTTTCAAACTTGATACGACATGAGCAGCATGATTCAATGCATCGGACATCTGTGTGCTCGCTTGAGTGCTCTCTTTGAATATTGACAAGCCAGATTTTGCAAGCTCATCCGCTTCACGTGCCGTTGAGTCCGCTAATGTTGCATTGTCACTAACGTTGTTTGCTGTGCTCGCCAACTCATTCACCGCCGAAGCAACTTGTTCAATTTCACTCAACTCTTGATTGGCATTTGATTCAGCTTGAGTCATTACCGCCGCCAACTCTGTTGATGCTGATGCAACGTCTTCACTAATACGGTTAAGCTCGTCAACAATAACATGTAGCTGCGAAGCGGTCGTGTTAACATCTCGACTAAGCAATGAGATTTCGTTTTTCCCGTCTGCATCAGCGCGGATCGTTAAGTTACCCTGTGCAAGCTCGCGCATCACACCTTGTAATTTTTGAATCGGTGTAACGATAAAATTCGATAAAACCCAAGCCATGAACAAAGATACAGCCAACACCAATAGCACACTGACCATTGCGCTGTTCATAACACGGGCGTTGTCTTGAGAACTTTGATCCATTGAATCAATCGTGTAGTCATTCAGTTTTTTAGAGAGGGCATTGATTGCATTGACCATATCATTACCGCTAGTACGATACTGAGCAATAACAGCGTTCAATTCAGACTCAGATACCAATCCCTGTTCCCTACGATTAGAAAGGTCCATCACTTGAGCAGTCATTCCACCATACTGCTCAATGCGCTCTCGAACAATAGATACATTATTGCCATACACATCACTTTTCTGCATCTTATCCAGATCACGATTTACGTCTTTTAAACCATTATTTAATTGGGATAAAAAATCATTGCGACGAGCAGGATCATAAATCGCATACACAGCGTTAATGCGCAGTGGATAAATAGTGTCGTCAATATTTGCTAAAATATCTTTATACTCAATCAGTAAGTGCGTGTTGGTTGATACTTTTGTTTGTTCGTGTTGTAGATTAATTTTAGTGACCCACAGTGCAATCAATAGAACAATAGTGGTCAATAAAACCGGCAGTAAAACTTGAACACGAATGGATAAGTTTTTCAGGGAAAAATGCATGTTAAAACCTCGATATAAAATGGTTAGCATCCATGCCTTAGAAATAACCCCAGCCAAATAGAGTAATTATTCTAGATTAAGATCACACTGTAGTCTATGCGATAATT
The DNA here is from genome assembly GCF_029478545.1 of Vibrio sp. 1180_3. Classification (NCBI taxonomy): domain Bacteria; kingdom Pseudomonadati; phylum Pseudomonadota; class Gammaproteobacteria; order Vibrionales; family Vibrionaceae; genus Vibrio; species Vibrio sp. 1180_3. The sequence goes on along the minus strand of NZ_SJFM01000015.1, from coordinate 19,431 downwards.
CATATAGATTCATATGGTTATGATTTAGATATCGCCATAAATATGACTTTTCGACAAGAAAACAGCACAAGTCAAATTATGATAGTTTATGTAAAAATATAGCCACCAAAAGGTGGCCATATTTTGCTAGTAAATAGGTTGTTTTACTTTCTCAACGCATTCAATTTGGCTTGTGCTAAGCCAAATATAGTATCTACCGGATAGCTCCCCTCTTCGGTGGCAATACCTGCGGCTTTACCAGTAAAAAGTTCGATAGCTTCGGTGACATGCTCAATTGCCCAAATGTTGAATTCGCCTTTTTCTACCGCTTTCACGACATCCGAACGCAACATCAAGTTATGCATGTTGGAAAGAGGAATAATCACACCTTGTTGGTTGGTGCGTCCTTTTATGGTACATACGTCGAAGAAACCTTCTATCTTTTCATTAACCCCGCCGATCGGTTGCGATTCACCAAATTGGTTCATAGAGCCAGTAATCGCAATATCTTGTCGATTCGGTTGCTTTGAAAAAGCAGACACAATGGCACAGAATTCCGCCATACTCGCGCTATCCCCATCAACCCCGCCGTATGACTGCTCAAAGGTAATCGTGGTCGTCAGTGGTACACGCGCGGTTCGACCAAATACGGAAGAGAGGTAAGCCGACAGAATCATTACTCCTTTGGAATGGATACTCCCCCCTAAATCAACACTGCGTTCAATATCAATGATCTCACCATCACCATAAGAGGTGGTTGCGGTAATTCGATTCGGCGCTCCAAACATATGATCACTGGTGCTCAGTACCGATAAAGCGTTCACTTGTCCAATAGCCATCCCCCCCGTTTGAATAAGAGTCGTACCATTGGCGAAAGTTTCCATGACACTGTCTTGCAAGCGATTTACACGCATTTCCTGATTTCTCAGTGCCTCTTCAACGTGGTTTTGACGAATCATATTCGAGTTGGCTTGCTTAGCCACATAGTTTGATTCACGCAATAAATTCGCAATGTGAGCGGAATGCAGCGATAACTTGCCTTGGTCACCAGTCGTTCGTGAACTGTGTTCTATGATGCGGGCAATCGCTTTGCGGTCGCAGTGCAGCATATTGTTGTCATGTACAATACTCGAAATAAAGCGCGCATAGTGAAGTTCACTATCTGGAGTACGAGTCATCTCGTCTTCAAAATCCGCAGTCACTCTGAACAACTCACTGAATTCAGGGTCATAGCGGGTTAATAATTGATAAGTATTGTAGTCACCAAATAGGATAATTTTTACATTCAATGGGATCGGCTCGGGATCTAGTGACACTGTCCCCGTTAAAGTCACCTCTTTTTCAAGTGAGGTAAAGCTCAACTGGCGAGAGCGTAACGCACGTTTTAACCCATCCCATACGTATGGCTGCTCAAGCACTTTGACTGCATCCATCAGCAGTACGCCGCCATTTGCTTTATGTAAGCTCCCGGCGCGAATCAATGAAAAATCCGTAAACACCGTACCTTTAAACGTTGCCGTTTCAATGTAGCCAAATAAAGAGTGATAATTTGGATTTTCTTCCACAACGACAGGTAGTTTATCGGAAGGCTGACTGACCAAAACGTTAACTTTATAGCGACGAGGTAAACGCTTATCCAACGACGCTGTTGCTACTTCACCCTGCTCACTTTCTTCGTCTAAAAAGATATCCGCATTATCGACAATATCTTTTTGCAACTCGGTCAAGTAGTTTTTGATCTCAGGGTAACCTGAGTAGTCCTGCTTTAACTGTTTAATGAAATGCGTGATCACGCCTAGTGTCACTTCATCATTAAGTTTTTTGATCTTCTCACTGTATGACTCTTCCCATTCAGTAAGCTGACGAGACATATTGCGCAAGCTAATCTCAAGTTCATCAATAATATGACTAAACTGCTCTTGTTCTTTTTTCGACAACGCATCAAATGATTCTTCCGTGTGCATGTCCTCACCATTCATGGCAACAAATTGGTAGTCACCTTGGGTGGTAATGGTCAAACTGATGCCTTTATCTTTTGCCTCTTTACTGATGCTATCCAATTCACCTTGTTGCTTTTGTACCATCTGGTTTTTTAGCTTATCAGCGCGTGCAAAGTAGATCTCGTTATCAAATGCTAACGGGATGGCATTGACCAACTTCGTCATGAGCTTTTCTATGTCTTGCTTAAGGCTCACACCAACACCAGAAGGTAATTTCAGCACTTTCGGAGTACGAATATCGGCAAAATTAGCGACATAACACCAATCAAACAAGGCATCGGCTTCATGCTGGTGTCGGTTTAAATAACGCAAAATCATCGTACGTTTGCCTAATCCGTTACGACCAATCGCGTAGATGTTGTAACCTTTTTCTTTGATCGACATGGCAAACTCAACCGCTTTTTGTGCGCGTTCTTGCCCCACTATCTCATCGATAGGATCCAGTTCTTTGGTTGATTTACAAGGTAGCTTTTCTAACTGTGCAACATGGTAGAGCTGCTCTGCATTCAATCGTTGAATCGCCATCACTCCGCTCCTTAGCTTTTAGATTCTTGTTGTATACCCAAACTATTTGGAGTTGCAGGTAGGCGGCAAGTGAGTGAATCCCCATGAGCATAGATAAACTATGTGATTGGGGTGAGCAAACGTAGCCAACACCGCTGCACCTTCAAGTAAGAAGGGGATAGTTTGACCTAAGTGTAGAAGCAATTGATATATATTTTAGTGAGTTACGCCTTATTAGCGTCTGTTTGAACAAATAATAATCAATTATTCATTACTAGAAGCCACAAAAATCACCAAATCTTGAATTTTCAATTGTGCAGCATTCCATTTCGTCTCCAAGAGAGGAATAAAGCATCACTTGCACTAGGACAATGTCAGAATTTAATCGATTGCGTCATCAATTGTTGATGTATATCAAATTGTCGTAGACAATACGCACCCGAGTTTGGAGGGGGAATTGAAGATTTCAACCTCCCCAGCTATTGGTTATAGCTATCAAAACGATAGTTGTAGCCTATTTTCTATTTTTGCAACGCACTGCTACTGTGGGCGCATGCTAAATACCACGTTTTTAAGGGAAAGATGATGGTAATACCTGAAAACAGCAGTATCGTGATTTTTGGTGCTTCAGGCGACTTAACCTACCGCAAGCTGATCCCCGCTTTATACCATTTGTACGAAAGTAATCAGCTACCAAAATCCTTTACTATCCTAGGCGTTAGCCGAACTGAATACAGTGATGAATCATACCGAGAGAAGCTAAGACGCTCTCTTCAGGAAATGGAAAAAACCACCCCTGATGTACTCAATGCCTTTTGTGAGCACTTACATTATCAAGCGCTCAATACATCCGATGTTGAAGAGTATGCCAAACTGGCAACTCGCCTTGATGAGTTAGCAGACCACTATCAATTTGAACAACGCAATACACTTTTCTACTTGGCTACCCCGCCAAGCCTTTACGGTGTGATCCCAGCCAACCTTGCAGCTCACGGACTCCACGATGAGGCACAAGGTTGGAAGCGTTTGATCATCGAAAAACCTTTTGGTTATGACCTTGCTTCAGCTAAAAGTCTTGATATCGAAATTCATCGTCATTTTCAAGAACACCAGATTTACCGTATTGACCACTACCTCGGCAAAGAAACCGTGCAAAACCTACTGGTTTTCCGCTTTGCTAATGGCATGTTCGAACCGCTGTGGAATCGCAACTTCATTGATTATGTCGAAATCACGGGCGCTGAATTTTTGGGCGTAGAAGAACGTGGCGGCTATTATGATGGTTCGGGCGCGGTACGTGATATGTTCCAAAACCATTTATTGCAAGTATTGGCAATGGTTGGTATGGAGCCACCAGCGGCAATCAACGCTGACTCTATTCGTAATGAAGTTAATAAAGTACTGCAAAGCCTACAGCCTCTTTCAGAAGATGACCTACGTAACAACCTTGTTTTAGGTCAATACACAGAATCAGAAGTGCGTGGCAAGTTCCTACCAAGTTACCGTGATGAACACGGTGTTGCCGCTGACTCTCGTACTGAAACCTACGTCGGTTTGAAAATGTTCATCAATAACTGGCGTTGGAATGGCGTACCGTTTTTTGTACGTTCTGGTAAACGTTTACCAACGCGCGTGACCGAAGTGGTTATTCACTTTAAACGCACGCCACATCCTGTTTTTGGTCAAAATGCCCCCGAGAATAAATTAATTATTCGCATCCAGCCGGATGAAGGCATTCAAATGAGCTTTGGGTTAAAAGAACCAGGCGCAGGCTTTAAGGCCAAAGAAGTCTCGATGAACTTCCATTACACTTCATTAGAAGAAACCAAAATGTTGACCGCTTATGAACGCTTACTTTTAGATGCGCTCAATGGTGATGCAACCTTATTTGCACGTACAGATGCAGTAGAAGCGTGTTGGAAGTTTGTGCAGCCTATTTTGGACTTCAAGCAAGATCCTCAATCTCTATTTGGTTATGCGTGTGGCACATGGGGGCCGAAAGAGGCCGATGACCTAATACAACGTGATGACCGTGCATGGCGTTTCCCCTGCAAGAACCTAACTGATACGGATTACTGCGAACTATGATTAATCACAAAATTTTCGATACTGCCCAGCAAGTTGTTACTAGCCTAGCAGACGATCTAAAAGCCTACAGCGAGCAAGGTCGTCCGATACACATTTCATTGTCGGGCGGCAGCACGCCAAAAATGCTATTCAAGCTTTTAGCACAAGCCCCATACGCTGAAGGAATCCAGTGGAGCAACCTTCATTTTTGGTGGGGTGACGAGCGCTGTGTTGCACCTAACGATGTTGAAAGTAACTACGGTGAAGCAAACGCACTTCTGTTTAGCCAAGTGAACCTTCCTGCTGAAAATATCCACCGTATTCGTGGGGAGGATGAGCCACAGGTAGAAGCTGATCGTTTTGCTAAAGAGATGGCAGATGTCATCCCGTCAGAAAATGGAACCCCAGTATTTGACTGGATTCTACTTGGTGTCGGTGCAGATGGCCATACTGCTTCTCTATTCCCAGGACAAACCAACTATCAAGATGAAAACCTATCAGTGTTGGCGACTCATCCTGAGTCTGGTCAACTCCGTGTATCGAAAACAGCCAAAGTTCTCGAAGCGGCGAAACGAATTAGCTACCTCGTTCTTGGCGCTAGTAAAGTCGACATCGTAAACGAAATTCATACTACTCCCGCAAACGAGCTGCCCTATCCTGCGGCGAAGATCCAATCTAAAACGGGTCAAACGGAGTGGTACTTAGATTCAGACGCAGCAGCAAAAATCGCGTAACGCGCGTCCAAATAGATAAATTGGAGAGAAATAATGAAAGGTGATATCGGTGTAATTGGCCTAGCAGTTATGGGGCAAAACCTTATCCTAAACATGAACGACCACGGCTTCAAAGTTGTGGCTCATAACCGTACTGCTGCGAAAGTAGACGAGTTTTTAGCAGGCCCAGCTAAAGGCACCAATATCGTTGGCGCTTACTCACTAGAAGAACTGGTTGAGAAACTAGAAACACCGCGTAAAGTAATGCTAATGGTTCGCGCTGGTGATGTTGTTGATACATTTATCGAAGCATTAGTTCCACTACTAGACAAAGGTGACATCATTATCGATGGTGGTAACACCAACTTCCCAGACACTAACCGCCGCGTAGCTGCACTACGTGAAAAAGGGATTCACTTTATCGGTACAGGTGTTTCTGGTGGTGAAGAAGGCGCTCGTTTCGGTCCTTCTATCATGCCAGGCGGTTCTCCTGAAGCTTGGGAAGCGGTTAAGCCTATCTTCCAAGGCATCTCTGCGAAAACTGACGCGGGTGAGCCTTGTTGTGATTGGGTTGGTAACGACGGTGCTGGTCACTTCGTTAAAATGGTTCACAATGGCATCGAATACGGTGACATGCAGCTTATCACTGAAGCCTACCAGTTCATGAAAGATGGTCTAGGCCTGAACCACGACGAAATGCAGGCTGTATTTGCTGACTGGAACAAAACTGAGCTAGACAGCTACCTAGTAGAAATCACGGCAGACATCCTTGGTTACAAAGATGAAGACGGTGAAGCACTCGTTGAGAAGATCCTAGACACTGCTGGCCAAAAAGGCACGGGTAAGTGGACTGGTATCAACGCGCTAGACATGGGTATCCCACTAACGCTCATCACTGAGTCTGTATTCTCTCGTTGCCTGTCTGCACTTAAAGACCAACGTGTTGAAGCTGAGAAATTGTTCGGCAAAACTGTTGCTCTAGTTGAAGGCGACAAGCAAGAGTGGGTTGATGCACTGCGTCAGGCTCTACTTGCTTCTAAGATCATCTCTTACGCTCAAGGTTTCATGCTAATGCGTGAAGCGTCGAACGAAAACGGTTGGGATCTAAACTACGGTAACGTTGCTCTTATGTGGCGTGGCGGTTGTATCATCCGTTCTGCATTCCTAGGCAACATTCGTGATGCTTACGAAGCGAACCCAGAGATCGCATTCCTAGGTTCAGATGCCTACTTCAAAGGTATCCTAGACAACTGTATGGGCGCTTGGCGTAGAGTGGCCGCTAAGTCTATGGAATCGGGTATCCCAATGCCATGTATGACTTCTGCACTAACGTTCCTAGACGGCTACACAACAGCTCGTCTTCCAGCGAACCTTCTACAAGCTCAACGTGACTACTTCGGTGCTCACACTTACGAGCGTACTGACCGTCCACGTGGTGAATTCTTCCACACAAACTGGACAGGTACAGGCGGTAATACTGCGTCTACCACTTACGATGTCTAAAAAATTCTAGGTATAGTAGATAAAGGACTAGCTAAGCCCTACCGTCTACGCCTATAATTCTCGCTTCATGGAGGATGTTAACCTAGTTAACATCCTTTATTTTTTTGCTATTCAGAAACAAAATGAGATCCAAAGATGACCATCAATAAGTTCTATGTATTAGTCCCACAGGCAGTGGAAGAAGACGCTCATAGGGAAAATGAAGTTCAATCTGAAATGGAAGCTCAACGCCAAGCGTTGTTGCAACAAGCCCGACAGCTAGGCGGATTGTAATCCTCACATAAAATAATAAAGAGCACTCAATCGTGCTCTTTATTATTTTATATAGCCAAACAACTTGAACTTAAAGTTAGGCGGCAAGTGAAATCAAACGTTGGATTAGGCTTACCTCTTCCAACCAATTGATATATTTAACTGAATGCTTTTCTCTATTTACCTTAAACAATCTCTATAAAACTATCAAAACAACTTCATTAGTTCAGAAAATGAAACAATCAAGTCGATGATTCAGCCTATATCTTGCGCTGATGCCCTTTTACAATACAGACCATAAACAAGAACTTGAGAGAGCATTAGAGATGACCAATATTCACTATATTTTTGACCCAATGTGCGGTTGGTGTTACGGCGCAGCATCACTTATTGAACAACTTAGCGACATAGAAAACGTAACACTGAACCTTCATCCTGGTGGAATGATAGAGCGTTCTCCTCTTTCTGATGATTTTCGCAAACATGTACGGCAAGCTGACCAACGTATTGCTCAACAAACTGGCGCTAAATTTGGTGATGAGTACATCGCAAAGATCACCAATGGTGAGCCGGTAATTTTAGACTCATATATCACAGCTCAAGCTATTCTTGCTGCTCAATCGTGGGGAAAAGCTGGAATCGCAATGCTGAAAAAAATTCAGCAAGCACACTACCAACAGGGTTTGCCTGTTGCAGAACAAAAAACTCTACTGGCATTGGCGCAAGAACTAGGTATTGAGGCGAGTCACTGGGAGCAAGCAATGCTTAACGCGAAAGCGGCACTAGAGGAGACAATTAACCAAACTCATGGGTTAATGGATAAGCTGAATGTTGCAGGCTTTCCTTCTCTTGCCTACGAAAAAAATGGCCAGTGGCACAAAGTACCAGTAAGTTCTTTTTACAATAAACCACAGAAATGGTCAGAGTTCTGGCAACAAGTCATCACCAAATAGATGGGAGAAGAGAGCGCCGTATAGCGCTCTCTTTTTCTCTATGGCTTATGATTTACTATGATGCAAAATGCTTAGCGATGAATGATTTGATCAATTGAATAAAATCTTTTTCTGCTAATTTTGCACACTTTAGCGTCTGTTCATGAGAAAGTTGCACATCACCTAAACCTTCAGCCATGTTAGTAATGGCACACACGGCTAACACAGGTAAACCGCAATGTGCGGCCGAAATAACCTCAGGAACAACCGACATCCCCACCACATCACCACCGATGACTTGCATCATGCGGATTTCTGCGGCAGTCTCAAAATTCGGCCCAGTATAAGAAACAAACACACCTTGATTGACGTGAATATTTTCTTGTTCAGCCACTGCCATCGCTTCTTCTCGTAATCCTTTGTCGTATGCATTCGCTAAACTGAAAAAGCGTGGGCCATAATTGTCATCGTTAGCTCCTGTCATTGGCGATTCAGGCATGGTATTAATGTGGTCATTGAAAATGACCAGTGACCCTACACCAATACGCTCTGGGCGAAGTGAACCAGCGGCGTTGGTCACTAACATGAATTCGCATCCTAAACGTTTAAACGTTCGAACGGGGTTGGTCATCACTTTCATGGTTTGATGCTCATAAAAATGGCCTCGCCCTTTCATACATACCACTTCGATACCATTCATTTTTCCTAACACTAATTCTCCAGAATGCCCTTCAACAGTACTCACTGGAAACCCGGATAAAGATTCATAAGGGATCACAACTTTTTCATCTAATTCATCAGCAAGTACACCTAATCCAGAGCCTAAAATAAAAGCAGCTTGCGGTTTAAAATTTGGTTTATGTTGATAGATAGTTTCTAATGCTTGATTTACAGGGTCAGTATGCATGTTATTCACCTTATTATTGGAAATACCAATTCACTGTAGCGCATTATTAGTGCTGATAAAATTTCATAATTCAGCATAATTGTGCCAATATTCAGCACAGTTACTGATCAATTCGAATTACTATGCAGCTTAACCATCAAATCACTCTTAAAATGTTGCGCTACTTCTACGCAACAGCACAATGCGGGCAATTTAGCTTAGCTGCTCAACAATTAAATATCACAAAGTCACCATTAAGTGCACAAATCAAAGAACTAGAACACTTACTCGGCGTGTCATTGTTTGAACGGAACACGCGCAACGTGGCACTCACAGTAGCAGGCAAACAATTACAGCAAGAGTGTCATTTAATTTTTGAAGTATTGGATACCGCTTTGAACCGAGTACAGAAAGTCGATCGAGAACACGGTCAGACCTTCAATATCGGTTTAATGAGTTCAATTTTTTGGGCTGGATTCGGCGATACCTTGTATCAAGTGCAGAAGCGATCTCCACAACAACAGTTTAATTTGCTGGAGATGTCGCCAAAAAAACAAAAAATGGCGTTGCTCAACCACCAAATTGATATCGGCCTTGCTCGCTATGCCGACAGTATTAATATTCATCCTCTTCAAGCTCGTACACTGTATAAAGAAAAGATGGTCGTTGTGGTGTCAGATAAACATCGATTAAAAGACTATCAGAAGCTATCGTTATCTGAACTGATCAGTGAAGAGTTCGTTATGCTAAAACATGAGAACTCAGCCTCCACAGAGTTGATCACTCAACACTGTTTAAAACTGGGTTTCCATTTAAAAATAGAGCAGGAAGTCGTTGAGCCAAACACCTTGCTAGCCGTCGTATCAACGCGCAATTTCATCTCCATTGTGCCTGCCAGTTACGGCAGCCAGCAATGGCCACATATCTGTTTTATTCCGCTGAAAGAATCGATTCCAGCAGACATTTGCGCACTATATTGCGCCGAAGGAAATAATAAAACACAGCAATTTATTCAAGCAATAACAGCGAAATCCTAGTTCAAATGTTTCACACTTTTACGCACAACTAAGGTTGGATCAAGTTGCACAACTTGCGGCTCTAGAGTCTCTTTTTCAAGCTTTTTGAGTAAGGTTTCGACAGCCACTTTACCTAAACGATATTTGGGCTGATGCACGGTAGTCAGTGCTGGAGACATAAAGCGAGCAATATGAATATCATCGTATCCCATAATAGAAACATCCTCGGGAATACGGATGCCTTTTTCGTGGGCGGCATTGAGCACCCCCATCGCCATCATATCGTTTGAAACAAAAATTGAACTGGGTAGCGGACCTTTTTCTAACATGCGATTAAACGCTTCATAACCGCCTTCACACTCAAAGTCTGACTCCACAATCCATTGCGGATTGATCTCTAAACCTGCTTCTAAAACAGCGCGTTTATAACCTTCATAACGCATTTGCGCTTGATGTCGAATGAGCGGCCCCGTGATACAGCCAATCTCTTTGTGACCACATTCAATTAAATAATTGGTTGCGATATAACCACCGCTTAACGAGTTATCTTGAATCTTGTCACTGGCAAAGAGCATTGGTCCCCAATCCATCACTACAACTGGAATGTCGGGGTAGCGATCAAATACTTCGATACGTTCACCTTCTAAGGTTGAACACATCAATAACAAACCATCAACACGCTTTTGCAACAGCGTATTGATAGACGCTTTCATTCGTTCATTATCGCCTTCAGTGTTGCACAAAATCAGGTTATACCCTTTGTGATAACAACTGCGTTCGACCCCTTTCACCACTTCACCAAAAAAAGGGTTGGTTGAGGTAGTAACTAGCATGCCAATGGTTCGAGTACGGTTCATTTTGAGGCTACGCGCCAAAGCAGATGGTGCATAATTTAAGTCTTGAGCCGCTTTATTGACTCGTTCAGCGATATCTTCGCTCACAAAACGAGATTTATTAATCACATGACTAACCGTTGACGTTGATACCCCTGCAAGCCTTGCTATGTCTTTCATGGTGGCCATGTTTTATTCTCCTAACAATGTTGAGCGAGGAATGCATCCACCTCCTTGCGAGTAGGGATAGATGTCTGAGCCCCAAAACGCGTGACGGATATTGCCGCTGCCGCATGAGCAAACTTAATTGCTGATTCTAAAGGCATATCTTCCAACAAACCAGTCACAAGTGCGCCATTAAACGTATCACCCGCTGCCGTGGTATCTGTCGCATCAACCTTAAAGCCTGGAATCAATACTCCACGACCATTTTGGCTAAGCCACACACCTTTAGCACCTAAGGTGATCAGCACAATTTCTATGCCTTTCTTATGTAATTCATTGGCAGCCAGTTGCGCTGATTGATCATCATCAACCGTTATTCCAGTGAGAACTTGTGCTTCGGTTTCATTGGGGGTGATCACATCAACACACGCTAACAAAGTATCAGGTAGCTCGCGGGCTGGCGCTGGGTTGAGTATCACATTAGTACGATTTTCTTTAGCAAATTGCGCCGCTTTAATAATGCCGTCAATCGGTGTTTCAAGTTGCATCAACAGGTAACTAGCTGCACCTATATTGGCAAGGTCAGACTCGATGACTTGTGCGGTAAGTTTGGCATTTGCCTCTGCAGAGATACAAATACTGTTTTCGCCACTGTCAGACACTTGGATCATCGCGATCCCCGTTGGGCAGTTAGGCTGCATTTTCACGCCTGAAATATTGATGCCATCAAGCTTAAAGCTTTCACGAATATTAATGCCAAACGCATCATCACCGACACACGCAATAAACCCGGTGTCTGCATTTAGCCTTGCTGCGGCCACGGCTTGGTTTGCCCCTTTCCCACCAGGGATAACTTGATAATTGCGCCCATGCAATGTCTCACCAGGGCGAGGAAAAGAAGGCACTTGAAGAACATGGTCAGCGTTAACACTACCTAATACCACTAACTGATTCATAAGATTTCCTTTGTTCATTAATGAACATGATTAATAGGGAGATATCCCGTTGTGATTTGGGGTATAGAGAGGTTTGAACTTTCTATCTAATAAAAAAACCAAAGCTCAACACACCGGAAAACGGGCCCTCTCTCGTTAAAGAGAAGGCCATTGAGTATTATTTGCTGATAATTTTTAGAGGAACAGGGATGTACTCATCAACAGATTCGCCCTTTAACACTTTAGCGGCTGTTTCAATGCCAAGCGCCCCAATCATGTCTGGTTGTTGTGCAACCGTCGCTGCAAGTTGGCCACGTTCTACCGCTGCAATACCGTCATCAGTACCGTCAAAGCCAACGATCATCACATCTTTACCTGATGCTTGAACGGCGCGTAGTGCACCCAATGCCATTTCGTCATTTTGCGCAAATACCGCTTGCACATCAGGGTTAGCGGCAAGTAAGTTTTCCATAACATTCAGACCTTTAGTACGGTCAAAATCTGCCGGTTGACTAGCGAGTAACTGCATTTCACTGCCGTTAACCGCATTCATAAAGCCTTCACCACGCTCACGAGCGGCTGAAGTACCCGCAATGCCTTCAAGTTGGATAACTTTAGCTTTCTCACCCACTTTTTCCATGATGAAGTGACCCGCCATTTCACCACCAACCACGTTATCAGAGGCAATGTGGCTAACAACATCACCACGGCTCGCACCACGGTCAAGCGTCAATACTGGCACTTTTGCTCGGTTCGCCATACGAATCGCATTCGATACGGCATCAGAATCAGTTGGGTTAATCAAAATGGCTTTCACACCGCGTACGGTTAAATCTTCTACGTTTGATAGCTCTTTACTTGGGTCATTTTGTGAATCCAGCACAATAAGTTCATAACCCAGCTCTTTTGCTTTGGCTTCTGCGCCATCTTTCATGGTAACGAAAAATGGGTTGTTCAATGTCGATAATACAATCGCCATTGTGTCTTGCGCCTGCGCAGAGACAGAGACGGTGGTTGAAAGTAGAGCAGCAGAAATTAAAGTTGCGAGTTTTTTCATCTTTATAGTCCTTTTTGTAGGGGCCGATACTGGGCAACTGGTTGCTTGGCATCGAGGTTTTGTCCCAAAGGTTTAGGCACTTACGCATACTTTGCGAACGTGCCCAATCCATAAGGGGATGTTGCTATTTATTTTTATTATCCACCAATACTGCCAGAAGAATGACCACTGCTTTCGCTATCATCTGGTAGTAAGAAGAAACATCGAGAAGGTTAAGCGCGTTATTTAAGAAACCAATGATCAGCGCACCAATCAAGGTTCCCATAATGCGACCTTTTCCTCCCATCAAGCTAGTGCCACCCAAAACAACCGCAGCAATAGCATCTAATTCGTAGCCCATGCCCGCCGTTGGCTGAGCAGAAGAAAGGCGAGAAGTAACGATGATGCCCGCTAATGCCGCCAGTAAACCACAGATGGCATAAACACCAATTTTAACGCGATCGACATTGATACCAGATAAACGTGTTGCCGATTCATTACCACCAAGTGCGTAAACATAGCGGCCAAAACGCGTGTGGTTAAGTAAATACCAAACTGCCGCAAACACCACGACCATCATCCATACTGGGACCGGAATACCCAACGCATAACCTGTACCAAACCACGCAAAAGCATCTGCGGTATCAGTAAAACCTGTAGAGATAGGGCGACCATCGGTATAGACCATGGTCACACCACGCAGTAATGTCATGGTTACCAATGTAGCGATGAAAGCCTGAACCTTACCTTTCGCAATAATGATGCCGCTAATCGCGCCCAATGCCGCGCCAGCAAGCAACGCTGTAGGAACCGCAATAATGACCGGAATTTCAAGACCTATCATGGTTGCAGCGAAAGCACCGCATAACGCCAAGACCGAGCCGACACTCAAATCAATACCCGCAGTTAGAATAACCAAAGTCATCCCCACCGCGATAATGGCGTTGACGGATGTCTGACGCAAAATATTCAAAATATTGTCGAGCGTAAAAAAGTTAGGGTTTAAAAAAGAAACGACAACCACTAAGAAAAGCAAAGCAATCAGAGATTTTTGCTCAATAAGCCACTCTTTACTCAGCAATTTCCTGCCGCTTGATGGAGTCGATGTGTTCATGCTGTTGCTGCTCATGCTGCTTCCTCGTTAATCTTTTTTCCTACTGCACAGGCGAGTAAGTTTTCTTGGTTGGCCTCTTTGGCATCAAACTCACCGCTGATTCGCCCTTCATGCATCACCATAATGCGGTCACTCATTCCTAACACTTCTGGCATTTCTGAAGACACCAAAATGATGCTCATCCCTTCGGCTTTAAATTGGTTAATGAGTTGGTAAATTTCTTTTTTTGCACCGACGTCTACACCGCGAGTCGGTTCATCTAAAATCAAAACTTTAGGGCGTGTCATCAAGCCTTTGGCTATCGCGACTTTTTGTTGGTTACCACCAGACAAATTGCCGATAATTTGATTACGTGACGGGGTTTTTATATTGAATAAACGCATGAAATCTTCTACTGCAATGGCTTCTTCGCCATGCTGAATTTGCATCCCTTTAGAAAATTTATTTAGCGCACACAGAGACATATTCTCTTTCACCGATAAGCCAAGCACTAAACCATCGCCTTTTCGGTCTTCAGAAATATAAGCAATACCGTTAGCTAAACCATCTTGAGGGCTAACAGGGTTGATGGTTTTGTTGTCGAGGTTAATCACGCCACGTTCACTCGGCAGCGCACCGTAGATCACTTTCATCAGTTCTGTGCGTCCAGCCCCCATCAAACCCGACACCCCTAAAATCTCACCACGTTTTAAAGTAAAACTGATATCGTGCACTCCAGATCCCGTCAGGCCGATCACTTCAAGGCAGGTTTCACCATGCTTAACCTCAATGCGTGGGTACTGCTCTTCAAGTTTGCGCCCCACCATCATTTCAATTAAGCCATCTTCGTCGGTATCAGACACTTTGCATTGACCAATAAATTTGCCGTCACGCAACACCGTAATATCATCACAAATTTCGAAGATTTCTTTTAAGCGATGAGAGATATAAACAATGCCGCAACCTTGTTCGCGCAGCTCATTAATAACATTAAATAGCGACTCAGTTTCGGTATCCGTCAGTGCATCCGTCGGTTCATCCATGATGATCACTTTCGACTCAAATGAGAGCGCTTTTGCAATCTCAACCATCTGTTGCTCACCAAGGCTTAAGTCACCCAGCAGGGTCTTGGAGCTGTGTTTAACGTTTAAGCGAGCCAGTAGTTTATCGGCTGCTTGATACATTTCATTCCATAAGATTCGACCCATCCCACTGGTCATCTCTCTGCCTAGAAAAATGTTTTCAGCAATGGTCAATTCAGGAATCAAATTCAACTCTTGGTGAATAATACTAATGCCAGCGTGCTGAGAATCGCGGGGACCTTTAAATGCGGCAGGTTTGCCTTGGTAAGCAATGCTGCCAGCGTCAAGTGAATAGATGCCCGTCAGAACCTTCATTAACGTTGACTTACCAGCACCATTTTCTCCCATTAGTGCCATAACTCGACCTGGGTAGACATTCAGGCTCGCTTTATCAAGAGCCTTAACTCCTGGAAACGCTTTTTCGATGTCAGTAAGCGATAAAATTGCTTGAGTCATGATTCGTCCTCAATCGAGAGTTAGAAAACTACGCCAGCTTGGAAAATAACGTTTGCATAAGGCGTACATTCGCCAGTTCGCACGACCGCGCGACTTTGTAGAGTTCGGTCTTTAAACTCTTCATGTGAGAGGTAAGTAATGCGAATTGACTTCTCACAACTTTCTTCTTCCATACGTAATTCGTTGAGTAATGCTTTATGGTGGTCAGGACTAACCTCAGCAAACTCTTTCGCCATCACCACCCCTTCGATTTGTGATTCAGACAAAATCACGCGGACAGTCTCTAAGAAGCTCGGAATGCCATGCGTCAGCGCTAAATCAATTCGCTGAACCTCATCTGGGATCGGTAAACCTGCATCACAGATCGTGATTTCATCGGTATGACCTAACGTGGCAACAAGATAAGAAAGATCAGCATTAAGTAGGGTACTTTTTTTCATTGTTATACCTTCAACATTGGGGTTCGGATATCTTTGAACATCGCCCTTTCAGGTGAGTAGATAGTTCAATAAAACATCATCGAAACGTTTCGATGAATCCTAGCTGAGGGATTTTTAATTGCACTAAGGTAAAAATAATAATGTGAGTTAGATCGCCGATTGAATGGAAAAACAGAGAAAAATAGTGAAGCCAATCACTGACCATTTTGTCATTAGTGATTTTATTTTTTGCTCTTTGCTAACACTTAGAGCAACATTTTCGCTATAGTTTTTATTAAAGAAATCGTGCTTACTTGGAAGCCATTATGAAGAAAATCGCATTAGTATTAGTCTCGTTAATTTCACTAGCCGCTTGCTCTGACGTAGGCAGCGAGTCTTGGTGTAACGAGATGAAAGAGAAACCCAAAAATGAGTGGAGCGCGCAAAGCGCTGTCGACTTCGCCAAGTTCTGCATTTTCCAATCTCAAATTGGCAGCACCGCTTGGTGCAAAGATATGGAAGATAAGCCGAAAGGTGATTGGACAGCCAATGAAGCCGGCGACTTCGCTAAGCATTGTATTTTTTAGAATTGGTTTAAATAAAGAGCCTAGCTATGCTGGCTCTTTTAAATTTCATCATTTATTTAAAAAACTTTTAATTTAATAAGGTCTTCAAAAACGACGTAAGATATTTTAACCCACTATATGATTACTACTGTATTTTAATAGTAATATCAGCGTTTGAGATCCACATTATTATTTGAATTTTTCTCTTATGGCAGATTTTGAATAAAGTTAATTTCTTTCTCTAAATATATAATTCTATCTTGTGTTGAGTAATATAAACATTTATGTATCTCAATGCCTTGGAATGGCGTGTTTTCCTCAGAAAATGCACCTTTAGCGAAGCATTGATGATCTCTCATTTCAATCCAATTCCGTTGTGATTTAACAAATGTAGACCAATAAATATTTTTTGCTGATTCTTCATATGCACTTTTCATAACAGTATTTTTAAGTTTCTGATAGATGTCATTAAGTAAAGCATCACTTTCTTCAGACTTTTTTTCGTAACATGCAGCTATATTCCCTAAGGGAAGGCCATAATCACAATCCTCATTAGCTAATGAATAACCAGAAAATAGAACTCCGATAAAAATAAACATATATCTTAACATTAATAATTACCCCTTAAATAATCTGCTCGTCTCCGACCTTTCTCGTACTGATTCAATGTTGTATTCGCACTAATATAATCAGCAAATATATTTTTATCATTTAACATTCCATACACCATGGGTCGAGGACCTTTAGTAAAACCCTGATATACTAAATCAACAATGACATCTTGTATTTCTGAATCTAATTTCCCCCATTGAACCTTGTCTACATAATTAACATTGGAAATATTTGCCAAACTAACATTCGGTTCAGTAGTCCATTTTTCATAATTATCTCTAGCTCTTTTTATATATCCAGGATATATTTTCAAGAAAAGATTGTGCTGAGATTTCCTTGTGATTTCTGTTTTATATTTATTAGCCTTAACATATGCATCAGCATCAATACCTTTCAATCCTGCACCTTTAGAAATAATAACAGCAATATCATGTGTTACACCCGAGCTAAATAGATCATTATATACTTCTGTTTCATTACGCTCGCCTAGGTCATACCCTCTACCAATAGTTACACCCGACTTGGCATTTCCCGGCCAATGAATAACTCTGGAAAAATAGAGGTTACCTTCAACATCATTCCCCTCTGCATCAAAGGTCAATTGACCTTTTGGTACAGTCAACCATTTCAGATCCATCTCATCATTTTCATAAACCCACCCATCGACCAGCGCTTCGTCTAAACCTAACAATGTCCCTTGGCCAACAATACCATCAACGGGGCCAATGCTGTATGATGGATGCGTTTGATGGCTGGGTTGATAACTTTTTTGGAACTGCTCGATGGCCGTTTTGGTTTTATTACCGAAATCACCATCGGCTTGCAAATCAAATTTCATGTTGATTAACGCTTGCTGAATCAAGCTCACTTCTTCACCATTGTTGCCTTTTCTGAAAGCGCTGGCTTGTTTCTTCGCTAACTTTTCCAACTCTTCTGAAGGTTTCAGCAAATCCGATTGTAGTAGTGACGCTTTATCTTCGTTTTGTGCATCCTCTTTTTGGCTCTTTTCCTGAGCGCTTTTTTCTTCGGCCTTCGCTTCTGATTGCTTTTGTGGAGATGCAGATGATTTCTGTGCAGCGGATTGTGTGGCAGCGGCCTCAAAATGCGTGATCACATTGGCTTGCCCACTTTGCATGGTCGCGCTAACTGCACTCGCTTGCAATTCGGCCGGAGCTTTCATATCAATCAATGTATTTGCCAACATCGCTGGCTGCCCACTATAAGCACTACCGCTGCCAGCGCTTCCGCCAGAGTTGAGGTTAATTGCAGGGCCAACGAGATGCACGCCACCGGCATCGACTTTGACGAAACTACCTCCTGCTTTTAAGGTCACTTCGGCTCCTGCCTCTACTACAATTTTGGTTCCCGCTTTAAGGCTGATTTCGCGCCCAGTTTGAATAGCAGTCAGTTGCGCCACTTTATACTGCAATGAACCGCCAACCTCTAGACTGCAATCTTTTGTAATGTTATCGCGGCTTTCGCCCTCGACCGTTAGGTGTTGGTTATTTTTGATATGGCTAAACTGGTCATTATCCACCGTCAGGTGGCTATCGTGTTTGATGTGACTGGTAGCGTCATTGAGCACCAGTGCTTCATAGTCTTTTTGCGCGTGCAGGTAGATTTTCTCTTGCGCCGCTTGGTCTTCAAAGCTCAGCTCGTTAAACCCTTCACCTTGGTGTGTTTCACTGCGCAGCACGGTTTTGGTTTTGTTGTCTGGCAGCGTGTAAGGCGCTTTGTTGCTGGCATGGTAGGTGCGGCCTGTCACTATCGGTTGGTCTGGGTCGCCATTTAAAAACGACACTATCACTTCATGACCAACTCTTGGGATAGCCATCATCCCGTATTGGCTGCCGGCCCATCCTTGTGACACTCGCACCCAGCATGAGCTGTGCTCATCGCCGTTTGAATATCTATCCCACGGGAAATGCAGTTTGACGCGGCCATGTTCGTCACAGAAGATTTCTTCACCATCAGGCCCCACGACATGCGCCATGCACGGTCCGTCCGTTTGTGGTTTGGTTTTTGGTGTAGCGCGCCACGTGATAGTGGCCGGGATGAGCGTGAATTGGTTGTTATAAGTGGTTGCGCCGCTGCCCCCCTCTTCTTCCAACGCTTGCGGCTGCTTGCCTTGATGATGCGCTTCAACCACTAACCATTCTCGGTTGGCGCTTTCATCTAAGTGCTCTTGCAAGTCAAACTTGTAGCCCGCTTGCAACGCTGGGTGGTTACTTTCACCCGTAGCGGTGTGCGCTTCGCGTCTTAAGTACTGCAAACGAATTTGGTTAAAGGCTTTACCGTTCACATCGTCTTTAAAGCGACCGGGCGCATCAAAATGCTCGTAAATGGCTTGTTGGTAGTCCATCTCAATGCCTTGCGCTTGCT
>NZ_SJFM01000159.1:0-567 GCF_029478545.1 Vibrio sp. 1180_3 | reverse complement strand
CTTCTGTTCTCATACCCTTAAGTTCTTTCTTCACTCATGTGAAGGGAGAGCCGACTGGCATTGAGTTCATCGACTCAACGAGCATTAAAGTGTGTCATAACTTGCGCATACCACGGCATAAGGTCTTCAAAGGCTCTGCGGCAAGAGGGAAAGGAACAATGGGCTGGTTTTACGGCTTTAAACTTCACATTATTACTAACCATCTTGGTGATATAGTCGCCGCCAAACTGACACCTGCAAACACCGATGATAGAAAGCCTGTTCGTGAGCTGTCAAAAGGGTTATTCGACAGACTTTATGCAGACAAGGGCTATATAAGTCAGGCATTGACTGAAGACCTAAAAGCCGATGGCGTGACTCTTATTACTACTCACCGTAAAAATATGAAACCCAAGGTTATAGCCGCTTGGGATAGAGCATTCCCGCCATAGAAGCCTACATGGTTTCATGTTGAACTTGCTTGGCGGACTCATCGCTTACTGTTTAAAACCAGAAAAGCCATCTCTAAATATCACAAGTACCGAAAAGACGGGGCTCATGGCGATTGCTTAAACCGATCTCAGGTTA
>NZ_SJFM01000158.1:0-576 GCF_029478545.1 Vibrio sp. 1180_3 | reverse complement strand
GCGAGCTGGCATTACGGCGGTTTGATAGTGATTCGCCAGTTTCTGATAGCTGTCGTTCAGTCTCGGCTCATAACGATTCGCTTTGGTGACCGCGCTGCGTAGATTATCAGGGACCAAGAGATGGGGTTTAAACCGAAATGGGTGATCGGATAATCCCGAAATGACTGATCGGAATGCTCCGAAATATGCATGGAAACAGGTGAAGTTCTTGTAATTGACCTATTCTCGGGTCCTGGTGGGCTCGGAGAAGGTATGTCGTCAGTACTACATGAAAACGGTAATACACCGTTTCAAATAGGCATATCTGTCGAAAAAGAACCATCTGCGCACAAAACCCTGACTACTAGAGCTTTCTATCGAAAAATTCTAAATGTAGAAAATGGTCTGGCTAGCTATAACGCCTATTTAAACGGCAAGATGACTCGTGAAGAGCTATTTGAAAGCTTCCCTTGTAATGATCCAGCTTTTTTGGAGAGTTTTTAAGCCACTTTTTGCATTTGTTGGTATTTTTCATTTGGCGTTAAATAATCAATCCCACTATGACTTCGTTTATAGTTGTAAAAACGAATGTAGCTC
>NZ_SJFM01000157.1:0-577 GCF_029478545.1 Vibrio sp. 1180_3 | reverse complement strand
ACGCTCAATGTCGTGCATCTGTTCGAGTTGCAGTTTCTGTTGAGGAGTCAGTGTGATTTTCATGGTTTGTAGCATGATCCTGATTCTATTGAAAATCAAGCATCTTCAATGATCACGGGTATAGATCAACGATGATGTCTGATTGTGTATAAGTCAGTAGACATTGTAGAGTATGAAAGTAGCTGAGAAAGAAACTACAACCTACAAAACTACGAGGAAATTTTTCCTCGCAGTTTCATTGCTTTGAAGTCAGCACTTAAAGTGCCCATGTAGTGGATGAGTGAAACTGACTATTACTTTGGAGATAATTTCGATTCTTTCCATTAGTAGAAACGTCTCGGTCTTATGATATTCGTAACAAGGTTTTGTCCAGAAGTGTGCTGTGTGTGGGCGCTTTGATGCTTGGTCTTGCGATGTACACCAGTACCTAGAGCTAGTAGGGGTTATTTTGTAAGCGCGTCATAAACCCCACATTCTAATCATCCTCAGTCCGCCATAAGATCAAATCTCCAACTACAAGGAGATCTGAAATGGCAAAACGACGCACCAACCAAGAATGGCAAACCTTGTTCGAGCA
>NZ_SJFM01000156.1:0-583 GCF_029478545.1 Vibrio sp. 1180_3 | reverse complement strand
ACTCTTAAATTTATTGTTATGTACGTGCTCCCTCTGGCACGATCATAGGCAGGTCTGTACAGCCAAAGTCTAAACCAAACTGGCTTAGCAAACAGGTAAGCTGGCCTCTATGGTGAGTTTGATGATTGAAAATATGTTGGCAAAACTCACCAACGGTCCTTTGAATCACCTGTCCTTCTGTTGTCGTGTACCTGACTATTTGGTTACAGCTATCAGCGGTAAACTGATTAGTGATTTCAATGTAGATCGAGTCTACAAGTTCTCGTAATTCAGAGAGTTCGTCTAGATTCGAAGCGAACGTGTCAGAAACTGACTTAGAAACGGGTAATTTCTTTAAAACTGTAGCTTCAACTGATACTAGCTCATTTGCTACAAGGCGCTGGAGCATAA
Source organism: Vibrio sp. 1180_3 (assembly GCF_029478545.1). Taxonomy (NCBI): domain Bacteria; kingdom Pseudomonadati; phylum Pseudomonadota; class Gammaproteobacteria; order Vibrionales; family Vibrionaceae; genus Vibrio; species Vibrio sp. 1180_3. Next base: position 193 of record NZ_SJFM01000156.1, on the reverse strand, counting down.
TCAAGTCACCGAACAAGATATGATTCCAGTGAGCCATGATTGTAGGGAAAAATGAGCTGGTATTCTGATGCAATTGCTCATGAGTCAGCTGACTGCAAACACCAAGTAACTGCTTATTCATTCGCTGATTATACAGCGCCAACATTCTGAAATTTGAGGATAAATTCATTTGACCTCCAAAGTACATAACGCC
>NZ_SJFM01000155.1:0-604 GCF_029478545.1 Vibrio sp. 1180_3 | reverse complement strand
CAACGCCAACCACCTTACCTAAACCATTGTGACATAAACACTTAACCTGAAGAAAGCCGAAAGCGCCAAGCGTTGGGAGTCCGTCTTAAACGCTTTGTTATATGCGTGCTAAAGCTACATTATGACTGCTTCAATTTTGTTTCCATCCAGATCTCGAATAAATGCAGCATAATAGTTTTCACCATACTCAGGTCTAAAACCCGGCTTACCTTCGCATGTACCACCTAGTTCAATTGCAGTGGAATAAAACTGTTCAACAGACTCTTTAGAAGGGGCATTGAAAGCTATATGTGAACCATTACTTGAAGTCGCTTTCCCCTCACAAGGATTACCAACCCAAAACTCAAAGTTTTCACCATAAGCAGCAGCAATATTTTCTATATAGTGAGCACGTTTGATGAATAATGTAGACAGAACCGAATCGTAAAATTTAACGGCTCTCGCTACATCAGAAGTACCTACTGAAACGTGATTTAAAATCATGTTAATGTCCTTTTTATTGTTAAAGTCCGAAAGATTTTTATCGCATTCTAACAATACCACCCACGGCTGTATATAAAAACAGTATCACTAGGACTTAGCAGGAGTTCAAAGCATATAACGC
>NZ_SJFM01000154.1:0-615 GCF_029478545.1 Vibrio sp. 1180_3 | reverse complement strand
AACACTTTACTCAACGCATAGTAAAACTGCCACGCGTTGAGAATCCACTTAAATTGTTTGTTATGTGAATTTTACCGTGAATTCAAAGTAAATCACCGTAGAAATGAAGAAATTTTAATAAGTTACGCGCAAAAACGATGCTTACCAAAACCTAAATTTCACAGCGATCTTAGCCAAAGAGAGCCACTTGCAGAATCAACAACAAAGAAAGCGCCCTTTCAGAAACAACCAAACCTTTTGCTTCACCAGATTTTCAGAGCTGAATATCAGCAAGCAAATCAGTCAAAAGGACATTTCAATTAAAGCGATTTGAAACCAACGAAACTCAACACAAACCAGATCCAAAACTTAATTGAGGCAACCCAAGAACCTTGAAAACGATCAATCTCAGGTTGTTCAAGAATCCATTTCGACCAAGACAACTTGCCGAAAACACGGAACGAATTCTCAATGAAATCGTAGAGTTAACCCTAAAAACTCATCCAACACATAACGCCCAATTAAGTGGTGAACAACGCACTGACCAAGCCGCTGCATAACACCGTAAACACTTTACCTGACGCATAGTAAAACTGCCACGCGTTGAGAATCCACTTGAATTGTTTGTTATGTGAA
>NZ_SJFM01000153.1:0-661 GCF_029478545.1 Vibrio sp. 1180_3 | reverse complement strand
GCTCGCTTCACTAGAAGCCGAATCGGTTGATGCCCCAATTCAAGAGCAAGACGAAGCGCTTGATGAGCTGGAACTGCCGGAATACACCGAGCAAGACGCATTGGCTGACGCGAATGCCGAGCTGGCCGAAGAAAGCTCAGAGCCAGTGGCGCAAGAAACGTTTGAAGCGATTGATGATGAGTCACTACCCGAGTTCAGCGAAGAAGAGGCGTTAGCCTCATTCGAACCAGAAAAGGTTAGTGAGCAAGAGCCGGTTGAAGAAGGCGCGCTCGCTTCACTAGAAGCCGAATCGGTTGATGCCCCAATTCAAGAGCAAGACGAAGCGCTTGATGAGCTGGAACTGCCGGAATACACCGAGCAAGACGCATTGGCTGACGCGAATGCCGAGCTGGCCGAAGAAAGCTCAGAGCCAGTGGCGCAAGAAACGTTTGAAGCGATTGATGATGAGTCACTACCCGAGTTCAGCGAAGAAGAGGCGTTAGCCTCATTCGAACCAGAAAAGGTTAGTGAGCAAGAGCCGGTTGAAGAAGGCGCGCTCGCTTCACTAGAAGCCGAATCGGTTGATGCCCCAATTCAAGAGCAAGACGAAGCGCTTGATGAGCTGGAACTGCCGGAATACACCGAGCAAGACGCATTGGCTGACGCGAATGCCGAGCTGGCC
>NZ_SJFM01000152.1:0-679 GCF_029478545.1 Vibrio sp. 1180_3 | reverse complement strand
GATAGAACAACCCTTTGTCTATAAAACCAGACTTTAGCCATTGTTCCAACATACGTTTATCTACGGCAATGTTGTCCATAAGCCATTGATGTCCGATCTTGTCGAAACAGGCTTTGATGTCTCCCTCAAGAACCCATTGAGCTGATTTCTTTAATGCCAGACACTTGAAGCACTGTGCGACTGCATCGGCAGTGCTGCGGTTTGGTCTAAATCCATAGCTGTTAGGGTCGGCAAGTGTTTCTGATACAGGCTCCAGAGCAAGAAGATGAAGCGCTTGCTGCGCTCTATCGGCCATGCAGGGGATACCCAGTGGTCTGAGCTTGCCATTTTTCTTGGGGATGTAGATACGCTTGAGCGGTTTGGCTTGATAAGCTTTTCTGCTCAATTGATTGACTGCTTTCATGCGGCGCGTATCTGTATTCCAGATAACGCCATCAATTCCAGGCGTTTTACTGCCTTTATTTTGAGATACCCGCTTAACAGCAAGAAGTTTTGCTGATCGCGAGTGAGTCAGTATCCACTGCAACGCTTTCGCTTTGCTGTGTTTACCTTCTCGTGTTGCCTTTGCAATACGCATCTGAAGCTTTAAAACATGAGATTCAACGTCTTTCCAATTGGTGGATTGCCATTGAGCACTGTCAGGAGAGGCACTAATCTCTTTTGAAATCATCATTTGCGT
>NZ_SJFM01000151.1:0-703 GCF_029478545.1 Vibrio sp. 1180_3 | reverse complement strand
ATGTGGCTTTTTTCAGCCTGTTGTTCACACTGACGACAGGCGTATTTTGGGCGAACATATTCCAACACTTTCAATACAGCGGGCGTGAACTCCAGCTTTTCACTGCGGTCTTCGCCGATTTTATGCAAAATGTGTTGGCAGCATGAGCACTGCTTGTCGTGCTCATCTAGGTCAAGTACGAGTGTTTCACGTGGCAAGTCTTTAGGAAGCGGTTGACGTTTACCACGACGTTTGATTGTCGTCGTTGTGGTGGTGATAACCTCATCTTCCGATTTCGCCGCTTCACATTCCGCCTCATTAAAGAGGTCACCCTGTGCTTCGTTATACGGTTTTAACGCTTCCGAGCGTTTGGCGAACTGGCGGTCAAGGGCCAGTTTAAACTGCTCAATTAAGGATTGGCGCTCTTGTTGCCACTCTTTTTTCTCCGACATCAACGCTTTCACCATGGCTTGAAGCTCGGCGATGTCTTGGCTTTCTGGGTTAATATCGGGCGTCTTTTTCATGGCATTGATTATACTAAAAACACCACGTCAAGGCTTGGTATAACTCACTTTTATCGGGCTCAACTCATTGTAAAGTTGTCTATTTTTATCGGTTTATGGCCGATTATCGTGAAGCCAGATAACAGTCTATCTAAGTCAAATTGAGTCAGGGTGTAGACCTGCTTTTTCTCTTGAGTGGGCCATTTGAATTTGGCTTTTTC
>NZ_SJFM01000150.1:0-704 GCF_029478545.1 Vibrio sp. 1180_3 | reverse complement strand
GCGTTAAGTGGTGAGCAACGCGACCACAATCCTAAACCATTGTGCCTTAAACACAAAACTCAACCTAGAATCGAAACTCCCAAGCGTTGGGAATCCGTCTTAAACGCCTAGTTAGCTGCTGCACTTTAGCTAGCAAATTACACCAAAATGCCTAATTTGAAACACATTATGGCTTTTAAACGGCAAAGTAAAACGGACAGCTGTGAAATTAAAACCCAATCCACGAAATGCTCTTGGCAAAGAAGAAATGACCGAGAAAATCACCATTCCTGAGTTCGGTAATTTGCAAAGAATTCTATCGAAAAAGCCAACGACAGAGCACACGAAATGAATTTAGGCATTCATGAATTTCGACAACAAAGAAACCGCGCCAACGAACTTAACAAACACAACACTTCCCGTAAGCAGACTTTGTTAAGTTCAAACACTTCCCGAAAAGTGCCACTGGCGAGATAGTTGAGAAACTGAGATTTATACGGTGTGTAGCTAGAAAACCGAAAGCCTTTCCACCCTAAATTCACCGTTTTTCTTAACCCCAGCTAACGCTGCGTTAAGTGGTGAGCAACGAGACCACAATCCTAAACCATTGCGCCTTAAACACAAAACTCAACCTAGAACCGAAACTCCCAAGCGTTGGGAATCCGTCTTAAACGCCTAGTTAGCTGCTGCACTTTCGCCAGCGAATTACGACAAAATACCTAATT
>NZ_SJFM01000014.1:0-113102 GCF_029478545.1 Vibrio sp. 1180_3 | reverse complement strand
TAACCATCAAGGACTGAATAACCTCACTCCTGATGAGGCCTACTTCGGTAGGCAAAGATACGCAGCATGAGCTGGGTCAATCACTTAAGAAATGAGCTTATGTGTCCAACCATCGGGGTCCACTTCTGATGGCTTTATTGAAATACCAAATGACAAGCTAGTTTATGGTATTCCTGCCAATAAAGATGCAGCAAATAACGGACAAGTATTAAATCCTCAAGACTTATTTGATGCATTCGATAAGTTAGAAAGAGAAGGCTTACCTCTACGCGGCATTATGACTTGGTCTATCAACTGGGATATGGGAAAAGACTCCAATAACATTGGTTATGATAGCCAATTTGTTAATACATACGGTCCTTTCATTCATGGCGATGAAGGTAACAATACCGCACCGATTATATCAGGTATAGAACATATTGAGATTTCAGTTGGCACTCTTTTTGATGCCAAAAATGGTGTTACCGCCTATGATAGAGAAGATGGCGATTTGACCAACAAAATACAAATCGATGGTTCTGTTGATACTAGTGTTGTTGGAATTTATCCACTTCATTATTCGGTAACAGACCAAGAAGGCTTACAAACATCACAACCCCGTATCGTCACCGTGAGTGAGGTGCCTGAGTGTGGCGAGGTTAATGAATACCCAAACTGGCCGAGAAAAGATTGGGAAGGTGGTGATTTTAATCATGTAGAAAAAAATGATTTGATGAGCTATCAGGGTTCGGTTTACGAAGCTCAATGGTACACATCTTCAGTACCTAGCAGTGATTCAAGTTGGATATTGGTCGACAGTTGTCAAGGTGGTGGAAATCAAGCCCCAACGGCTATTATTGACGGCCCAAATAGCGCTAACATCACTGACCCGATCACATTAGATGGTCAAGGATCCTCCGATGAGGATGGCTCTATTGTTAGCTATCAATGGACATGGAATGATATGCCAATGACGTTAACTCAACCCATTTTAAACATGACTTTTAGCGAAGAAAATAAGGGCGAAAATGTTTTCACGCTAACAGTTACTGACAACGAAGGTAAGGATAATACCGTAAGCCACACCGTTACTGTTACTTCAGATGACGGTGGCACTGTGCCCGAAGACTGTGGTGATATGCCTGCATATCAAAGTTATAACCCTGCCACAGGGAATGGTATTTATATGAATAAAGCCCTTGTTTCTCATCAAGGTAATAAATACGAGTCTCAAGCCGACAACTTGTATAACGTTGAGCCGGGCACAGCAGAGCACTGGTGGAAACGACTAGTTGCCTGCCAATCGTAGTGAATATAAAATTATTATCTAAGTAAGCAAAGCCCTGTAGCGATATCATCCTGCAGGGTTTTTTATTTCATATCCTTGGGAAAAAGTGAGTAAAAACTTAGTACTAAACTAAAGTTTGTTCACAAACGGTGACTCTTCATCAATAATCATTAAAAGCCAAAACATAATCGATCTAAAGATAAAATGAATCTCTTACCGATCTAAGGACAAGCATGCAAACGACTATTGACCCCGTAATGTCGCTATCAGAGTTAATGCTCGCACTGACCATGGCATTGGATATGACGGAAGGGCAACCCCCTGAGCACTGCATACGATGCTGTTGGATAGGCATGCACATTGGTGAAGAGATTGGGTTAACGGAACATCAACTCTATGATCTATTCTTCACTCTACTGCTTAAAGATGCTGGATGTAGTAGTAATGCCGCACGCATTTGTGAACTCTATCTGGCTGATGACATTACATTTAAACGTAGTTATAAAACTGTCGGTACAAGCTTATCTAGCGCCATTAATTTTGTCGTGAAAAATGCGGGAGCAGGACAAAGCTGGATGACTCGGATTTCAACTACAATCGATATCCTGAAAAATGGTACTAACTACGCACAAGAATTGATTGAAACACGCTGCACTCGCGGTGCAGAAGTGGCGCGAGAACTTCGCTTCAGTGAAGATGTTGCTCAAGGTGTGCACAGTTTAGATGAACATTGGGATGGAAGTGGTAAACCAGAGCAATTAAAACACGAGCAAATTCCGCTTTATTCGCGCATCGCTCTTTTAGCACAAGTGGTCGATGTATTCCAATTTGAGCATGATTTGAGTACCGCATTGGACGAAGTGAAATCCCGCAGCGGAAAGTGGTTTGATCCGCGGCTAGTCGATGCTTTTGTCTCTGTCTCACAACAACTGGCGTTTTGCCAAGGACTCAATGCAAATGATATTTGCCAAAGAGTCATGAACCTAGCCCCCGCACAAGTCAGCATTTCGGTAAATGACGAATATTTTGACTGCATCGTTACCGCATTTGGAAAAATAGTTGACTCTAAAAGCCCTTATACCGCAGGTCATAGCGAACGCGTTGCGGTTTATACTGACCTGATTGCCGAAGAGCTAGGCATCGAAGAAAATGAACGCAAATGGCTAAAACGAGCGGCTTTATTACATGACCTAGGCAAGCTCGGTATTAGCAATACCATCTTGGACAAGCCAGATAAGCTTAATGATGAAGAATGGGAAGCGGTAAAAACTCATTCCGCTTTAACTGAACAAATTTTATTGCAGATCTCCCCTTTCCAATCACTAGCGAAAATCGCAGGTGCACATCATGAAAAGCTCGATGGTACTGGCTATCCGAAAAGGCTCAGTGGTGACGAAATATCGCTTATGACACGTATCATTACCACTGCCGATATTTTCGATGCCATTACTGCCGAAAGACCCTATCGTGGAGCGATTCCCATTCCTAAAACCCTACAGATCATGGAAGAAAATTTACATACAGCCATTGATGAACGTTGTTTCAATGCGCTAAAAATCGCGATCCACAAACTGCCAAGCCACTATTTATCGTCTGAAGTTGTTTAGGTCGAAAAGATAGGTGGATGCTGCATACAGCCTCATAATTTGGAGGCAGCCTTACCTTTACGACTTGCACGGCTGCGCTTAAAAGCAGGGCGTTCTACTTTTGGTAAAGAACGCAGCGATTCTGGCACAGGCCCTGACTTAGCCTGTTCCATGATATGAGTAATGCGTTCTTGCAGCACTTGCATAAACGGCTGATAGGCTTGGCCTCGTTCTGCCATCGCATGCAGTTGATGCTCCCAATGGGCAGTCATATCAGGGTAAGTCGATTCATTAGGCAATGCATGAATTAACCCTCGCCCAGCCGCGGAGCTCATGATCAACTTATTTTTTCGTGTTAATAGCTGGCGCTTAAATAATGTATCTAAAATACCCGCTCTGGTTGCCTCTGTGCCTAAGCCATCGGTTTCACGCAGAATTTTCTTTAGTTCGCTGTCTTCGACATAACGAGCAATACCGGTCATGGCTTGCAGTAATGTCGCTTCTGTAAAATAACGCGGTGGCTCGGTTTTCCGATCTTTAATCTCTCCCTCTCGACATGTAAGAACCGTGCCTTCATTTAAGGGAGGGACGCTATCCACACCACCATCATCTTCTTCCACTTTGCCTAAAAGTATTTTCCAGCCTGTAGAAATCAGTTGCCGCCCTTTCGCAATGAAGATCCCACCAGCAATATCAAATACCAATTTAGCTTCTGCATAAATCGCTGCTGGGTAAAACTGCATTAAATATTGACGTGCGATAAGCTGGTAGACATTCATCTCATAGCTCGACAATGCGTTCACAGATGCCTGTTTTGGGGTGGGGATAATCGCATGGTGAGCCTCCACTTTTTTATCATTCCATGCTTTCGATTTCAGTGATAAATTTGCACCATTTACGGCGGTGGTAAGATCTTTGGCATTATTAGCAATCGCTTGAGTGACTGAGGATGCCTGAGCATAATGCTCCAATGGTAAATATCGGCAATCAGAGCGTGGATAAGTGATTAATTTATGCTTTTCGTACAATGACTGACACGTATCGAGCACCTGCTGAGCACTCATGGAGAAACGTTTTGCAGCATCAATTTGCAGTGCAGAGAGCGAGTACGGTAAAGGTGGAGCTTGCTTAGTTTGCTTTTGCTCAGACTCAATCACTTTGGCCGGTTGCCCTGCTATTCGGTTAGCCACATTTTCGACAAGTTTACGATTTAAAATTCGTCCATCTTCATCTTGCCATGGTAGGCAAGCTTCACTGGGCTTCCAACGAGCACGAATGTCAAAAGCCGCCTGTCCGTCTAGATACGGAATAAGAGCATCAAGAGTGAAGTAGTCACGAGGAATAAAATTTTCGATCTCTTCATCTCTTCTCACTACCAGGCCAAGTACCGGCGTCTGCACTCGCCCAACCGATAATACACCTTGATAACCCGCTTTTTGCCCAAGTAGTGTATAAGCGCGAGACATGTTCATGCCGTACAGCCAGTCAGCTCGTGAACGAGCCAGAGCTGAAACCGAAAGTGGGATAAAATCTCGATTGCTGCGCATCTGGTTCAAAGCACGTTGCACGGCTGGTAGGTTTAAGTCACTTATAAGCAAGCGTAATGCTTGGTCTTTCTTGGTTTGGCTGACTTTACAATAGTCAATCACCTCATCAACCAGTAGCTGCCCTTCTCTATCTGGGTCACCGGCATGAATGATTTGTGTGGCATCTTTTAGCAGCTTACGAATAACCGTCAGTTGTTTGCTCGATGTTTTACGCGGCCGAAGTTGCCATTGTGCCGGAATAATCGGTAGATCGAGCATATTCCATTTTTTGAAGCGTTGATCGTAAGCGTCTGGCTCAACTTGTTCTAGTAAATGCCCGATGCACCAAGTTACGATATCGCCATTGGCGCAACGAATAAAACCTTGATCTTTTTTATGCGGCTTAGGCAGGGCATCAGCAATCGCTCGCCCTAAGCTTGGCTTTTCGGCAATAAATAAACGAGTCATAAACACATTCGGCAAATACAATTAAGGCCACATTAACCAATGTGGCCTTAAAAAATCAAGAAAAACTGTGATTTTGTACAGTGTTATTCTTCATTTCCTGCACGTACTGCTGCTTCTTTGATCAATGGCTGCAATTCGCCTTTTTGGAACATCTCTAGAATGATGTCACAACCACCGATAAGCTCGCCTTCGATCCACAACTGTGGAAACGTTGGCCACTGTGCATATACAGGAAGTTCAGCACGGATATCTGGGTTTTGTAGAATATCTACATAAGCAAACTTTTCGCCACACGCCATTAAAGCTTGTGCCGCTTGAGAAGAAAATCCACAACTTGGTAATTTTGGAGAACCTTTCATATACAGAAGGATAGTATTTTCTTCAAGTTGCTGTTTGATTTTGTCGATAGTTTCCATTGCTTCCTCTTCATGGATGGAGATTGTCTTTACGCCATTCTAAATCATTAGTGGAGAATATAAAGCACATATTATTTGTGGATATGCGGGGTATTTTCGTTGAAATAGCCACATTCACCAGTTTTGCTCATAAGCCAAACTTTAAAATATGAAAACTATCAATAGCAACTTAACCGTGACGCTAAACTTTTATACTCACGATAATGCAACAATTTTTAAAAATTAGGGTTTTAATAAAGTAAAAAGTTGCTAAAATGATTTGCAAGTCAGTCATATCGACGAATATCACAATAACATTGGAAGCAACCGAAAGAGAAAACTCTTTCTACCACTATGGAGAATCGAGCAATGGCATTTGAATTACCAGCTCTTCCTTACGCTAAAGACGCTCTAGAACCACATATCTCAGCTGAAACTCTAGATTTCCACCACGGTAAGCACCATAACACTTACGTTGTTAAGCTAAATGGTCTTATTCCTGGAACTGAATTCGAAGGCAAATCTCTAGAAGAAATCATCAAAACTTCTACTGGTGGTGTTTTCAATAACGCAGCTCAAATCTGGAACCACACTTTCTATTGGCACTGTCTAGCGCCAAACGCAGGCGGTGAACCAACTGGCGCTGTTGCTGACGCAATTAATGCTGCATTTGGTTCTTTTGAAGCATTCAAAACAAAATTCACAGACTCTGCAATCAACAACTTTGGTTCTTCTTGGACTTGGTTGGTTAAAAAAGCAGACGGTTCTCTAGATATCGTTAACACTTCAAACGCAGCGACACCGCTAACTGAAGAAGGTGTAACACCACTGCTGACGGTTGACCTATGGGAACACGCCTACTACATTGATTACCGCAACCTACGTCCTGATTACATGAACGGTTTCTGGGCACTGGTAAACTGGGCATTCGTAGCAGAAAACCTAGCAAAATAATCCTTTCCCCTAGGATTTACATTTAGTCATATGAAAAGCCTGCTTCCCCGCAGGCTTTTTTATTATTTAATCTAAAGTTATCTGCATCCTAGCCGTTAAAAGTGCATCGGTTGGAGAGGCAAATGCAAGTACATACATTAGATAAAGCCAGTATTATTAACGAGCTTCAGTTCGGCACAGGCCTCAGTCATGCCGTACAGCAAGGGCGTCGGGCTGATTTTGCTCTCATCTTGTCAATGTTCTCTAACGATGTTCGTGATAATACCCCAGTGGAGCGAGTAGAGAACCCGCCCACTAGCGATGAATTACTACGTAAAAGGTTTGAGCTCTGCGATCCTCAAGCCTTGCGTTCTGACTCTACGTCCTACACGGTTTCCGCAAAGCAAGCCGAATTGTTTCATCACGGTGGGCTAGCTAGTGCTAAGCTGAGTCATTACTTAAAGCCTGAAGTGCTCACTTATTTACCTGAAGATACACATAATTTCCCGGAAGAGGTTTATTTGAACTTGTCTGGGCATGAACGGCGTCATCTATCAGCACCTAAAACTGAATTGCTTGCTGCAGATTTATACGTTCAGTTAGCGGTCGCACATCGACACGATCAGATCCGTACTCAAGTTTAGTGTCTTAGATGCAATACCAAACGACATTATCCATTGCAGAATGTGAGACCGAGCAAAAAAACAGCACACCATACCTCTTCAGAGCGCGTTATTTGATGCTATTCACATCGCGACCATAACTAATCAACCATCCTATACAGACGAAATCCATCGAGAACGACAACACAAATAATAGGGTGAGGCACCCAATGGATATAAAAAGTGCAATTGTATTAATCACTTCAGCAAGCTCAATACTAGGCAGTACTCTGGCTGTTCATTTTGCCCACTTAGGTGCAAAAATTATTTTATGTGACCAAGATGAAAATGGGCTAATGGAAACATTCACTCGTTGCCATGCGATATCGAACGATGTGCATTACTATCATACGCCGGACTACTCCTTAGATAGCATCAATCAACTTCTTGATTATATTAATGATACGTACCAAAGTGCACCAGATGTTCTGGTCAATAACTGGCCAAATACCCCTTTACCATCTCTGATAGGGGAACAGCATGCCGAGCTGTTCATCCAGAAACTGGCCATGATGGCATCAACGCTGTTTATCTTTGGTCAAGTCAGTGCTGAGCGAATGTGCCAAAGCAATAAGCATGGGGTAATTGTTAATGTGGTTTCACAAAATGAAGAGTATGACTTGTCGGGGATTGAAAATGCGAATTCAATGGTGTCTGGCTTTACCCAAAGTTGGGCCAAAGAGCTAACCCCTTTCAATATAAGAGTTGGGGGCGTAGTAGCCACATCAAATAGCGATCTTGGTGAGCAAATTCATTGGGTTGAAATGCAAGACGAATTAATTCGTAATACAGAATATATTGTTGCTAATGAGTATTTCAGCGGTAGAGTGATGTCGGCATAGTTGTATGCCATACCGACATCGAATATACGGACAATCAAAAACCTTCTTCTAAATAATCATCAAGGTAATCTTCTTCTGATTCATCAAAGGGTTGGTTGTCAATCTCGGCTTTGAAATCTTGTCTTTGTAGATAGACATCACGTGTCAACGAGTATGGATCTGGTGAATTCTCAAGTGTCGATTCTTGTGATACGAGCAACGCCCGTTTTTCCATTCCCTCAAATGCCCATTTACCTAAGCTTGCCCATATATTCAGATAGGATAACGGGACATACATACCGTCTACGACATCCGTTACTTCACGGATAGTATAGGGACCATAAGCAGGTATCATTACATAGGGGCCATTCCCTACTCCATAGTGCCCTACTGCGTCACTGAATGCTTTCTCATTATGTTTGGTGATGCCTGCTTCAGAAGCGATATCTATCATACCAAGTAGGCCAAGTGTACTGTTCAGCCAAAAACGATTTAAGTGGTCAACGGCTTTTTCACCATTACCCATTAGTAAATTATTGATAACGCTTGATGGCTCATCAAGGTTAGATAACACGTTGGCAATGACATTCCTTATTGGCACCGGAATGTAACCGACATAAGCAATGGAGATCGGACGAACTATATAAGGATCGAGGTAATCGTAGTTAATAGTCCACATTGAACGATTAAAACTTTCGAATGGATCTTCAAGGCTGGATTCACTTAATTGCGGTGAATTTGAATCTGGTGCACTAGTACATCCTACCAGAAGGAAAAATAGTAGAGTAAGATATGTGGCTCGGCCTATTCGGCTTATCATATTCAATTTCCATGTAAAAAGGCCGATGACTGCATCGGCCTATCCTGTTCTAAGTATATTCGGTTGTAGTTAATATTGCTTATTAATTACAACTTCGACGGGCTGCCCCATCTCAACAACCGCACTCTCGCCAAACCAATCGCCAGTTTTTGTGCTGACATTACCGTCACTATCAACACGAACTCGAACGATAAATTGTGCTAAATCGGACAACTGACGTCCTTGCACCATGCTGTTACTATCATCCAACGCCACTTTAAGTGGAAATTGCGAAAGTGGATAACGTGCAGCGGCAACTGGCATAGGTGCGCCATCAGCGCTATGTACTGAAACAATTAAGACAGCATTTTGCGGCAAGGTTACTGAACTGTCCAATGCAATAGTGACTGGCACGGAAACACCATCAGTATCAGGTTGCTGCATTTTGCCTTGAGCACTTTCAATACTGCGCGCCAACATTTCATAACGACTATCTTGGGGACCGATCATCTTCTGCATTAAGCTCCAGTATTTGATCGCTGCTGGGTAATCCTGACGCTCAAAGGCATCAAATGCAAGTAATGAAAAGACACGCAAATCAACGTAGTCTTGCTGAACTAGCCCTGTGAGTATTGAGCGAGCCTGATTTTGATCAATTTCATCTTGAGACAACATCAATGCTTGCGCATAACCTAGCTTCACATCGGCGTCTTTAGGCTCTAAACGATACGCTTTTTTCATTGAACCAATCGCGGTTTCGATATCTCTATTTGCCAATGCAATACGCCCAAGCAGCAACCAACCGGTTGCATCATCTGGCTGATAGTGGAGACGTGTGCGCAGAGCCAGCGTTAGATCTTCCATTTCATCATCAGTTAACGCTTCCCCATTGGGTGACATTAGCTTTTTCGATAATGCAGGTAAGTTAGCATTTACTTGCTGCCACTGCTCGACCTGATCGGCAGCACCTAATTTTATATAAACAGCGTAACTTAGCACCACCACCAGTAAAATTGATGGAATGAGTACCAACGCTGGTGAGATATAAGAAGAACCATTCACTTTAGACTCAGCCGGGATATCATCAAGCAAGGACTGTTTTAGATCTGAAATCAGTTCTTGTTCATTATCCACAAGCCCTTCTTCTGTTTCTACTTGCAGCTCAGATAGGCGATCTTTAAAAAGAGCTTTGTTCAGTTCATCGCGCAATGCCACATCATCATTAGATTTTTGTTTGATAATAGGCAGTATGATAAACACACAACCGATGAAGGTAAGAATGAGGGTCGATAACCAAAAAAACGCCATTATTGCTTGTCTCCATTCTTCTCATCAAGAGCTTCATTTTCTAGTAACTGCTTTAGTCTCGCTTCCTTTTGGGCATCCCAATTTTCAGCTTGCTCTGTGACAGAAGCTTTACTGCGACGGGTTCTTAAGACGATAAACCCAAAACCAAACACCACCACGGCCAATGGCCCCAACCATAAAATGGAGGTTGCTACCGTGAATGGTGGGTTATATGTCACAAAGTTGCCGTAGCGTGCGATCATATAATCAACGATTTCCTGCTCTGATTTGCCTTGTTTTGTCATTTCGTACACTTTATGGCGCAAGTCCTGAGCAAGCGCGGCATTCGAGTCGCCAATCGTATTATTTTGGCATTTAGGGCAACGTAACGTGTTGCTTAGGTCTTTAAACTGCTGCTCTTGCTGCGTATTATCAAATTCATACACCTCAATCGCAGCTTGAACGGATAAGACCAAGGCTAAGCTGGCAAGGATTGATAGAACAAAGCGCTTCATCATTTTGCCTCCTCAAGCAGTTTTTGATACATCGGCTGCAAGGTATCTTTCCAGTTGGTTGGGTTAACATCACCCACATGGCGGTAACGAATCACACCATCAGAGTCAATTAAGAACGTTTCCGGTGCACCATATACGCCAAGATCGAGCCCTAACATACCATTACCATCAAATAAGCTAATCAAGTAAGGATTGCCCAGCTCATTTAACCATTTAACCGCTTTGTCACGTTGATCCTTATAGTTCAGACCGATAATTTTCACACCATCACTGGCTAACTTATTAAGGTATTGATGCTCGGCATAACAAGTTGGACACCAAGTCGCCCAAACATTAAGTAGCAGTGGCTCACCTTTAAAAACGGACTGATCATAAAGTTTGCCTGGTTCGGCCAGATCTTCCAAACGAAATTCTGGTACCTGCTTACCAATCAGGACTGACTCCAATTTGGTTGGATCATCCCCTTCGGTATTTTTCACTAATTGGGTGGTGAACACCGCAACCAAACCAAGAAAAGCAAGCAGTGGAATAAATAAAATCTTTTTGTTCATTTAGGCCTCCTGCTGGGTATTTTTTCTAAAGCGGTAACGTTTATCACTGATCGCAATCGCGCCACCAAAAGACATCAACAATGCTCCAGCCCAAATCCAACGAACAAACGGCTTATAGTAGATTCGAATTGCCCAAGAATGGCCATCTTCTAATCTTTCACCCATTGCGATGTAAAGATCACGAGTAACACCACGATCGATGGCTGCTTCTGTCATCATCGATTTAGCAGTTCTGTAGAAACGCTTTTCAGCGTGCAATGTATTGACATATTTGCCATCTTGAGTGATTTCAAAGTCTGCAATATAACCGTCATAGTTCGGGCCATCTTTATCTCTTAAACCCTCAAAATAAAAATCGTATTGCTGAATTTTGAATGACTCCCCCGGAGCAAGACGCACATCGCGCTCAATACTGTAGTTTTGTACCATCGCAATACCAATGACGGTAACAGCCAAGCCAATATGTCCTAGCATCATAGCCCAGTGACTGCGTTGCAACTTCTTCACACCGTCCCAGAAAGTATGGCGATGTGTCGCTCGCTCATACAGCTCTACACCATGTAGCAAAATAATCCACAGCGCCATCACCCACCCCATAAACGCCATTAGGCTAAAGTGCTCGGACAATAGATAAACCATAGCAGCCGAAATAACGAGTGCAGCGGTTCCACACAGCAACATTGGCTTTAATAGCTTCGAGAAATTATCTCGCTTCCAACGGATAAGAGGGCCAATCCCCAGTAAGAAGGCAAATGGCACCATTAACCACGCAAACAACATATTAAAGAAAGGCGCGCCGATAGAAACCGAACCAAGACCAATCTGTTTATGCACCAATGGCAGCAATGTTCCCACAAGTACCACAACCAGTGCAGCTATCAAGAGGATGTTGTTAGAAAGTAATGCATTTTCGCGCGAGACCAATTCGAAGTTGCCGCGAACCCGCACTGATGCGCCTTTCAATGCAAATAACAGCAGTGAGCCGCCGATAACAAAGACTAAGAACCCCAGAATAAATAGCCCACGAGAAGGATCGGAGGCAAAAGCGTGTACCGACACTAAGATGCCGGAACGTACTAAAAAAGTGCCGAGCAAACTGAGTGAAAATGCGGAAATAGCCAGTAAAACGGTCCATGCTTTAAACGTGCCACGTTTTTCTGTCACCGCTAAAGAGTGCATTAAAGCCGTACCTGCTAACCATGGCATAAACGATGCGTTTTCTACAGGATCCCAGAACCACCAGCCGCCCCAGCCAAGTTCATAGTAAGCCCACCATGAACCAAGAGCGATGCCAAGTGTTAGAAATAACCATGCAGCGGTTGTCCATGGGCGAGACCAACGAGCCCACGCTGTATCAAGGCGTCCAGTCATTAATGAAGCAATAGCAAATGAGAATGCAACCGAGAACCCAACATAACCCATGTAAAGCATCGGTGGATGGATAATCAACCCAGGGTCTTGTAATAATGGGTTGAGATCGCGCCCATCAACAGGAAAGTAAGGCAGCGTGCGTAAAAACGGGTTCGAGGTAACAATAATGAACAGTAAGAAGCCAACACTGATCAAGCCCATGACAGCAAGTACCCGTGCAACCGATTCTTGTGGCATACCACGGCTGAAAGAAGCCACGGCTACCGTCCAAATTGCTTGGATCAATACCCAAAGTAACAACGAACCTTCATGGGCTCCCCATACTGCAGTTAATCGGTAATACCACGGTAACTGGCTATTTGAATTACTGGCCACATATTGCACGGTGAAATCATTGACATAAAATGCCCACAATAAGACAGTAAACGAAAGCAGCAGTAATAGGAACATACCCCACGCTAGTGGACGCGCAGTATTCATCAGCATGGTATTGCTGCGAGACGCACCAACCAAAGGCAAGATACTCAATAAAATTGCAAGCCCTAGAGAGACAATAAGGGCAAAATGTCCAATTTCAACAATCATTGAGCGCTTCCTTGTTTCTGTTCCGCCGTATAGTCTAGCGGCTGATGTGTCTTTTTCATCGCTTCTGCTATTTCTGGTGGCATGTAATTTTCGTCATGCTTTGCTAGCACTTCAAAAGCTTCGACTGTGGTTGGATCTTTAAGCACACCTTGAGCAACAATCCCCTGACCTTCACGGAATAAATCAGGCAAAATGCCTTCATATTCGACCGTTACATTCGGTCCAACATCGTGTAACTGAAAACTCACTCTTAATGATTCAGGGTCACGAGTCACTGACCCCACGACAACCATGCCACCAATGCGTAAACGTTGACCGACTTCAGGTTTCGTGCCGTCCGGTTTACCTTGAACTAGCTCTGTTGGCGTATAGAAAAGATCCATATTTTGATTTAGTGCGTACAGCATTAAGCCAATAGTGGCGCCAACCCCGATGAATAGTGCCAAAATAATCGTTAGCCTTTTTTTACGTCTTGGGGTCATAGTGTATTCTCCATATGCTTAGCGGCATCAATTCTTGCTTGACGATCCACTTTTGCTTGCACGTCTTGTAATAAGGTTTTTCCACGTTTCATGCTAACGGCTAACAGAATTAGCATCGATAAAAAAGTGATACCAAAAGCACTCCAAACGTAACCGGCGTAACCACCCATCGCTAAGAAATCACTAAATGAATCAAAATGCATATTAAATACCTTTCTTAATTTTGCTGGTTGCGAGTTCGATAACCCACGGGCGATGACTTTCTTTGCTAATGATTTCGTTACGCAAACGAATCATAGTAACGGCGGCAAAAAAGAAAGCGAAACCAAAGATATTGAGTAACAATGGCCACAACATGTCATTGGATATTGACGGTTTTTCAAATTTGGTAATGGTTGCACCTTGATGCAACGTATTCCACCATTCCACAGAAAAGTGGATGATTGGTAAGTTAATAACACCAACAATCGCCAATAAACCGGCGGCTTTCGCAGCAGTTTTTTGATCATCAAACGCGTGATAGAGCGCGATAACACCTAGGTAGAGAAATAGAAGGATAAGCTCTGAAGTCAGACGTGCATCCCATACCCACCACGTCCCCCACATTGGTTTTCCCCACACCGCACCAGTAATCAGAGCGATAAAGGTAAACACTGCACCAATCGGAGCCATGGCAGCAGCCGCCATATTAGACAGTTTCAATTGCCAAACAAGGCCGATAAACGCCGCAATTGCCATCGACATATAGATGCCCATAGACCAAATAGCAGCAGGAACATGGATATAAATGATCCTAAAACTGTCACCTTGTTGATAATCAGCAGGGGCATAAGCTAAGCCTAAAACATTACCGACCACTAAACATATCAACGCACTTATCGCAAACCAAGGTAGTAACTTACCGCAAAGTTGGTAAGCAGATTCAGGCTTAGCGTAGGGATGTAGCCATTTCCACATTGTTATCTCACTCTCACTTCATTGCTCCTGAACATGTGTCTGCTCAGTTTATTGTTTGTACACTGAGCTGAAATTGGCCCAGATATGGTTAACTCAGATAAAATTAGTTGACGCTGACTCTTAATGCAGCGCTGATGGCAAAAGGAGTAAGTGTTATTGCCCCCATCAGCATTGCTCCTAAAATCGCAAGTTGACCGTTATACGTCATTCCTAACGCAGCGGCATCAATCGCCGATGTAGCAAAGATCAAAATTGGGATATACAGCGGTAGAACCAGTAAGCTTAGTAAAACCCCACCTTTTTGCAGGCCGACCGTTAAAGCTACACCAATAGCCCCAATAAAACTTAACGTGGGTGTGCCTATGACCAAGGTCATGACAACAGCAAGCCAAGTATTAAAGTCCAGTGAAAGTAGCACCGCAAGCAATGGACTGATCAAAATTAATGGCAGACCTGTTAATAGCCAATGAGCCACCACTTTTGCTATGACAACAATAGGCAGAGGAACTGGCAGTAACATCATTTGCTCTAGTGAGCCGTCCTGAAAATCATCTCGAAACAGCCGTTCTAGCGATAACAGTGCAGATAACAACGCTGCCACCCATACGATACCAGCAGCAATGCGTGCCAATAAGCTGGGTTCAGGTCCAATACTCAACGGAAATAATGTAATCACGATAATGAAGAACCACAGTGGATTAAAGATATCCGCTTGGCGACGAAACGCTATCAGTAACTCTCGACGAACGACCATACCTATGGCTGAGATCACGGTTAATCTCCCAACTTAATTTTGCGTAATTGCGGGTAGTCTGAAAACATATCTTGGTGAGTCGTTAAAATCACTATTCCGCCTTGCTGCGCATGCGTTAGGAATAATGTTTCTAGCACCTTAACGCCTTGCTTATCAATCGCTGTTAATGGTTCATCTAAAATCCATAACTTTTGTTCACTTAACCATAAACGAGCTAGTGCAACACGGCGTTGTTGTCCCGCAGAGAGTTGGGCAACCACAACATCTTCGCGACCAGCTAAACCCACTTGGGCTAACGCCTGATAAATATCATTTTTTTCTGCTTTTGAAGAATGTATTGATTGATAAAAATGAAGGTTTTCAAACGCGGTGAGATCGCGTTTAACGCCCGTTTGGTGACCAAGGAAAAGTAGATCTTGATGGTACTCATCACGAGCCGATTCAATATGCTCGCCATTCCATAAAATAGAGCCTTCATCCCTATCACCTAAACCAGCAATAATGCGCAACAATGTCGTTTTCCCCGTACCGTTGCGACCTTCAATTTGTACCAGTTCTCCTGCATCAATAACAAAGCTCAGTGTTTCAAATAGAACTCTGTCATCTCGAATGGCAGTTAGGTCATTTACTTCAAGCATGTGCATCTATGTCAAAAAATTTGAGTCGCTATATTACCACACAGCGCAAAAGACAAAATACAATAAGACCATTACGAATCACGAATCTAAGTAAGAAACTGTTAATTTTTAATTATTTTTTGTCTCATTTACTACTTTATGGCTACATTTTGATTTATCGAAAATCTTGTGTAGTAAAAACTAAAAAAGGAAGCCAATAGCTTCCTTCTTTAGTTTTTACTACCGACTATTTACGTACAGTACGTTTTTCATTGCGAACAGGTCGCCTACCTTCAGGAGAACGGCTGAGTGGTGGAACACTTTCTTGCCCTGCCAATTTCTTTTGTAGCGACATCATCAGTTCAGCTTCAGCTTTTGGTAATTCACACTGCTCTATTAGCTCATTAATATCAGCACCAAGCTGCACCATTTTTGTGGCTCGGCTGTATAAACGCCCATCGGTATCAACGTGCTCTAACTCAATAATGCGCTCATTTAAGTGCTGGATAACATCTTGTTGCTCTGTCACTCTCTGACCAAGACCAAGCACAACAGAACGAACCTCTAACAGCTGTTTGTTACCTTTTTGTAATTCTTTCTCTAAAGAACGGGCATGCTGCCTCTGATGCTCTATTTGCCGAGTAAGACTGTACTTTACTCGCATAACCACAAGCAACAGCAGCAAAATAACTAATACCGCACCACCCGCTAAAATAGGTGCACTGAACAGCATCGCTTCATTCATTATAGATGAGCCATCTCATCCCACTCGTCTTCTGTTAGCAGTTTATTCAGATCAACGAGAATCAGCAGTTTGCCATCGCGGTTACTCACACCTTGAATAAACTTCGCACTTTCGTCAGTACCAACGCTTGGCGTAGTATCGATTTCAGAAGAACGTAGATAAACAACTTCAGCAACACTATCAACCAAAATACCAATCACTTGACGCTCAGACTCAATCACGATGATACGTGTATTATCGGTGATCTCACCTTGCATTAAGCCAAAGCGAGAGCGAGTATCGATAACGGTAACAACGTTACCTCGTAGGTTAATGATACCGAGAACATAATCTGGAGCTCCAGGAACAGGAGCAATTTCTGTATAGCGAAGTACTTCACGTACTTGCATTACATTAATTCCATATGTTTCCTCTTCTAGTTGGAACGTCACCCACTGAAGCACTTCGTCATTAGACTTATCTTTTCTTACTTCCACTTCGTTAGTCTGAGACATACCTTTTCCTCTCTAAGTCGATTCCGACATAAATGTATTATTTCTCTAGTGCTTTTACATCAAGTCCTGCATTAAGCATAGCTATCAATGCTTCAACATGGATCAAAGCGCACATTTTTTCTTTTACCATTCCAGCAAGCCACGGGCGTTTCCCCGCTAATTCTCGCCAGCGAACCTTTTCCGTGCTCAGTAACTCAGTACCCATAAGTTGAGTACTTGCTAATCCCCACATACTTTCACCAAGCATCACAATATATTGATAACCCTCTTTATAAGAATCGTCATACAGTTTTTCTGCCATCACCCATTTTGCAGTGTCGACAACATCTAGTTGGTTATCTTTATTGGTTTGTAATCCTAAATACCAAGCCGGTCGTCCGATAAGATGATTCAGCGAGCCCATGCGGTGAATGCCACCAAGCTCATCAAGTGGAACGGCAAATGTGACACCATTGACTTCAAAATAAAGTACTTGAAAGTCTTGTGTTCTCTGCGTACTTTGCCACGCAGCCACACCATCGGCCCCTGTTTGTGTCTCTAACGATAGCTCATGCTCAGTGGTATTATTTGGCTGAACAGCATCAATAGCTGAAGCTTCGAGTTCAATATTAATCTCTGTCTCAACATCCGACTCAAGATTAATATCAGGTTTCGCACTCTCGGTATCCACAGTATCCCATTCTTGAATTTCTTCTATGGGTTCTACCACTGGCTCGACAATAACAGGCTCAGTTTTCAAAGAAATTTGTGCGGTGTTTTGCTCCATAATTTCTTCAAGATCTAACTCTGCTACAGGGTTACTTGATTCAAGCTGGCTCAGTAAGCGCTGTACATCATCTAAATTTGGTAATTCAAATTCTGCAACTTCAGAGTGAAAATGACTTTTTTCAGGCACAGATTGAATCGATGTCGATAATTCAGGTTCAATTTCGATGCTTACTGGCTCTTCTTGCTGTAAATCTTGTACATCAAGCTCTACAGCTTCTTCATCTAGCAAAGCGGTAAAGTAGTCATCAAGTGCTTGCTCGCTCGATAATAATGGCCCACTACTCATCTATAGCTAGCCTCTCTAAATATATTAGCAACTGTTTATAAGCAAACACACCACGACTTCCTTCTGCAAAATGAGAAGCGGGTAAGCGTTTCAAACTTGCGTCACGGAATTTAGTGTCAATCGGTACCGCAGAGCTCCATACCTGTTCTGGATAATCTTTTTTCAACTGATTCAAGGTTTGCAGAGAAGCTCGAGTCCGCTTGTCGTACATGGTTGGCACTATCGTCACTTTGAATAAACGGCTGCGTGATTTTTGCATGATGGCCAAAGTGCGAATCATCCGCTCAAGCCCCTTCATCGCCAGAAACTCAGTTTGAACGGGAATAAGGATACGATCACTCGCGGCTAGCGCATTGACCATCATCACGCCTAAAATTGGTGGGCAGTCTATTAGCACATAATCATAATTATCGCGTAACGCGAGAAGCGCGCGCTTTAAAATCAAGCCCATACCACTACGATTACCCATCACGCGATCAAGTGTCGCTAAAGACATATGCGCAGGAATAATATCAATGCCTTCAATATCAGTCTTCAGTATCAGAGGGGTAACACTCTTCTCGGTAAGTTCACGTTGTTGAAATAGATCGAATAAACTGGCAGGTACATCGTCAGAGTCATACCCTAAGTATGTGGTAAGCGAGGCATGAGGATCGGTATCAACCAGCAACACTCTTTTTCCTTGCTGACTCAGCAAACCGGCAAGCGTAATCGTTGTGGTTGTTTTACCCACACCGCCCTTTTGATTTGCAACGCTCCATACAATCATTGAACTTCCTTTATGCAAGACCAACTTCAACCAACATACGTTCAGCAATACGCTCTAACGGTAAGTCTTCAGTCGAAATCCCTGCTTTAGCAACCGCTTGTGGCATACCATACACCACACAACTTTCTTCATCCTGAGCCCAGATTGTCGCACCAGCACTTTTCAACATACGAGCACCTTCACGGCCATCAGCCCCCATACCCGTTAATACCATCGATAACACTTTATCAGCGTAGATCTTCGCGGCAGAACCGAAGGTTACATCAACACAAGGCTTATAATTCATCCGTTCGCCACCATCAAGAATACGCAGCTTTGCAGTACCCGGGCGTCCTTCGATCATCATTTGCTTACCACCAGGAGCCAAATAAGCAACTCCAGGTTTTAATGCGTCGCCATCTTGCGCTTCTTTCACTTCAATTTTACACAGAGAGTTCAACCGACTTGCAAAAGCAGCGGTAAACGTAGCTGGCATGTGCTGAATAAGCACAATTGGGTGTGGGTAATTAGCGGGTAACTTAGTGAGAATTTTTTGTAATGCAACAGGACCACCGGTAGACGTACCAATCGCTGTCAATTGATATTTTTTACCTGACGCTTTAAAACGAGCCAGTGCACTCGTTGGTTTTGGCGTATGAGACGTTGTTGGTGATGGAGATCTACTCGATAAAGATGTCGCTGCTGACACTGCTGGACGTGAAACCAGCGGTCTTCTTAACAACCCTTTTTTAGATGCAATTTGGATAACACGCTGCTGTAACAAAGCAACTGCTTCATCTCTATTGCGTGCGATATCTTCAAATTTTTTCGGTAAGAAATCTAATGCACCCGCATCTAACGCATCCAGAGTGGCTTTCGCCCCATCATGAGTGAGTGAAGAAAACATCAAAATTGGAATTGGGTTCTGTGCCATTATTTCACGAACAGCAGTGATGCCATCCATGATAGGCATCTCAATATCCATTGTGATGACATCTGGCTTTAAGCTTCTCGCCTTTTCAACAGCTTCTTTACCGTTGGTAGCGACATCAATGACTTCAAGACGAGTTTCTGAGTTAATAATCTCACTCACTCGACGTCTAAAAAAGCTTGAATCATCAACGACTAATACTCTAATCGCCATGGGTATCCTTATTCTTGAGTGCTCAAATTATATCCGCGAAGCCGCCGCATATTGCTTAAGCAAATCTGGCACATCTAATATCAGTGCAATATGACCATCGCTAGTGATCGTGGCTCCCGCCATACCTGGCGTACCTTGAAGCAGCTTATCTAAGGGCTTAATGACCACTTCTTCTTGACCAATTAGTGCATCAACAACAAAGCCGACTCGTTGGCTGCCAATTTGTACAATAACAACATGGCCATGACCTTTACGTAATTCGACTTTACCGGCCTGAGGAGCTAACCAGTTTTGCAGATAGAAAAGTGGTATCGATTTTTCACGCACAATGATAGTTAATTGACCATCAACAATATTGGTACGGCTAAGATCTAAATGGAAGATTTCATTAACGCTCGCCAAAGGAAGTGCAAACGGATGCCCAGCAACACCCACCATTAGAGTCGGCAGAATCGCTAACGTCAGAGGAACTTTAATGGTGATCTTTGTGCCTTTGCCCATTTCAGAATCGATATCAATGGAGCCGTTTAGTGTATTGATTGCTGTTTTAACAACATCCATACCCACACCACGCCCAGAAATATCTGAAATTTTTTCTTTGCTTGAGAAACCAGGCATGAAGATAAGGTTGAAACACTCTTTGTTTGATAAGCGAGATGCTGCATCCTCATCCATCATACCGCGTTTCACCGCGATACCACGTAGAACGTCTGGGTTCATACCACCACCATCATCAACGATAGCGAGTTCGATATGGTCACCCTCTTGAGAAGCAGACAAAATAACCTTACCAGTACGAGATTTACCAGCTTTTACACGATCGTCTGGCATTTCAACGCCGTGGTCAACCGAGTTACGCACTAAGTGGATCAATGGATCGGCAAGCGCTTCAACTAAATTTTTATCGAGATCCGTTTCTTCTCCTCGCATTTCCAACACGATGTCTTTGTTTAAACTACGTGCTAAGTCTCGAACAACTCGAGGAAAACGACCAAACACTTTTTTGATTGGCTGCATGCGGGTCTTCATTACCGCACCTTGTAAATCAGCAGTCACAACATCAAGATTAGACACGGCTTTGGCCATTTCTTCATCATTACTGTTTAGGCCAAGGCTAAGCAAACGGTTACGAACTAATACTAACTCACCAACCATGTTCATGATGATATCAAGTGTCGAGGTATCAACTCGGACAGTCGCTTCCGCTTGCTGCGCTTTTTTAGCAGCGGCCGGTGCGACTTCTTTTTTATCAGTAACAACAGCAGTTGCAGCTTTCGCAGGTTCTGCGGTAACTTTAGGTGCTGGCTCTACGGCTGGTTTTGCAACTTGTGCTTTTGGTTTTACAGGCTCTGTAGGCTGCACATTCGCAGCGGCAGGCTTGGTCGCCATTTCCAGCTCTTCCACAGAAGGCCCTTTACCAGAACCATGTAGCTCATCGAGTAGTTTTTCAAACTCAGCATCGCTCATCAAATCATCACTAGCGCCTTGCGTTGGCTTGGCAGCTGGTGTTGTAGGAGTTACTGGGGTTTCAGAAACGGTTTTAGGCTCATCTACCGATGGCCCTTTTCCTGCACCGTGCAGCTCATCAAGCAATTTTTCAAACTCATCATCGGTGATGTCACCGCTTGCCGTGCTTACACTTGGTGTTTTTACTTCTGGTGTTGCGGCTGGAGCAGAGCTAACTGCGTTAGGTGCCGTGCCCTTACCATGTAATTCATCCAGTAATTTCTCAAATTCGTCTTGAGTAATTTCATCGATAGAATTTGAATCGACAATATTGGCTGAAGCAGTGGCTTCCGGCTGTGACTCTTCAATGACGGGCTCGTCTTCAACAACAGCATCAGCTACGACTTGTTCGACTTCATCTTCAGATTCAGGTCGGCAAAGTTTGTGCAGTTCATCGAGTAAAACAGGATCTGCGGCTTCAAGGGGTTCCCCTTCTTGAACAGCACTGAACTGTGCATTAACGGTATCCAAAGCACGCAACATCGTATCCATTAAGCTAGATGTCACACTTCTTTGGCCATTACGCAAGATATCAAATACGTTTTCAGCACCGTGGCAAGTTTCAACCAACTCCGTTAAAGCAAGAAACCCTGCGCCCCCTTTCACGGTATGAAAGCCGCGGAAAATTGCATTTAATAAATCTTTGTCTTCAGGGTTGTTTTCAAGTTCAACCAATTGCTCTGACAGCAATTCTAGAATTTCACCCGCTTCAACCAAAAAGTCTTGAAGAATGTCTTCGTCTAATTCGTAGCTCATACGTTACCCCTAAAAACCAAGACTCGATAACAAGTCATCGACTTCGTCTTGAGATGAAACCGCGTCTTCTCTTTCGTGAGGGTTCAGTATTGGACCTTCAGGATCGATTGAAGCGTTCTTCTTCTTATCCGATTCTTGTTCTATTTGGTTAGTACCAAAGGCTGTGAGGATTTCAACAAGACGACCCTCAACCTCATTAACCAAAGTAATTACACGTCTAATTATTTGACCTGTCAGATCTTGAAAGTCTTGCGCCATCAAAATCTCAGTTAGCTGACCACGTAATTCGCTGCTGTTGCCTTCAACTTGTGACAACAATGCATCAATACGGTGGCAAAGCGCTTTGAACTCGTTGAGATCAATGCGTCCATGCATTAATTCGTTCCACTGAGGACGAACTTGAAGCAACCCTTCATGGAGGTTGTCGGCTATCGGCATGCATCTGTCCACTGCATCCATTGTCTTATTCGCAGCCACTTCTGTTTTATCAATGACGTATTGAAGGCGGTCCCTTGCATCTGGGATTTCGTCATTGGCAATTTGCGTCATTCGCTCATCAATACTGAACTGTTTCAAAGAATCATGCAGTTCCCTAGTTAAAGCCCCTATTTCTTGCAGCATTGGATTGCTTGCATTGTCATAGATGTCTTTAAGTAGCAGATCTGCCTGTTCTTGCTGTTCATTTTCTAGTAGCTGAACGAGCTCTTTTGCTTGTTCTAATGAAATCATCCGATTGGCCTTTTCGCGCGTAAAATGAATAGAATACCTTTTGCCTATGGCAAAAAAGCTTTATAAACGCTCGAAAATTTTATCTAGTTTTTCTTTAAGCGTAGCAGCCGTAAATGGTTTTACGATATAGCCATTAACACCAGCTTGCGCAGCCTCGATGATCTGTTCACGTTTTGCTTCTGCCGTAATCATAAGTACAGGTAAATGCTTTAGCTCTGCATCTGCTCGAATGTTTTTCAGCAAATCGATGCCTTGCATACCTGGCATATTCCAGTCAGTAACAACAAAGTCAAAATCACCTTTCTTAAGCATAGGCAACGCTGTCAGGCCATCGTCTGCTTCTTGGGTATTATTGAAGCCCAAATCTCGAAGTAGATTCTTAACAATACGGCGCATTGTTGAAAAGTCGTCAACAATAAGGATCTTCATGTTTTTATTCAAAATTGCCTCCACTGAGCTCGAAATCAGTGATATTAGTCATTTTGCGTCCAAGAACTTAACTTTACTCTTAGTCGCTGCATAGATTGGCTTAGTATTTGGCTAACGCGAGATTCGCTAACCCCAAGTACTTCACCAATTTCTTTTAAGTTTAGCTCTTCATCATAATAGAGCGAAAGTACTAAAGCTTCACGTTCTGGAAGTGATTTTATTGATTCAACCAATGCTTTACGAAACGATTCATCTGCAACTCCCTTAAATGGCGAGTTATCTTCATCGTCATCTAAAGGGGAAATTGCATCATCTGAAATGCCTAAGTCTTCAATACCGACAATTCGTGAGCAATTAATATCAGTCAATACAGTATGGTACTGATCTAATGACATGCCCAAAAACTTTGCAACTTCGGTATCAGATGGCTCTCGATTCAGCTCACCTTCCAGTACTGAAATAGCTTGGGTAATTTCTCGATTGTGTTTATGAACCGAGCGTGGTACCCAATCACCACGTCGAATATCGTCAAGCATTGCCCCACGAATTCGAATCCCTGCATAGGTTTCAAAGCTTGCACCTTTGGTCCCATCATAATTTTTCTGTGCTTCAAGTAGGCCGATCATACCCGCTTGTATTAAGTCTTCGACTAATACGTTGGGCGGCAGGCGTCCAATCAGGTGGTGTGCAATACGCTTTACCAATACAGAGTATTTTTCCAAAAATGCTTGTTGGCTATTAAGGTTTCCGTGTTGGTCATAAGTAAGCGCTTTATTCACCGAATGGTTCCCCTACACTTTCTGTTCTATTGAGTAAACGCTCTACAAAAAACTCTAGATGTCCACTTGGTGTTCTAGGAATCGGCCAAGTTAATGCTTTGTTCGCCAGTGAGCTAATTGCAAGTGCCGCTGGCGAGCGTGGATATGCATCGACGACAATCTTTTGTCTTTTAACGGCTTGGCGTACTTTATCATCTAAAGGTATACAAGCGACAAGCTCGAGGCTCACATTTAGGAATCTTTCTGTCACTAAAGTTAATTTAGCAAACAATTCCCTACCTTCACGATAGCTTCTGACCATGTTAGCGACAATCTTAAAGCGTTGAACTTGGTGCTCTCTGCTCAAAAGTTTGATCAGTGCATATGCATCTGTGATAGAAGTTGGCTCATCACACACCACAATAACCACATCTTGCGCTGCACGAGAGAAACTCACCACCATATCAGAGATACCGGCTGCAGTATCAATGAGTAAGATATCCATCTCATCTTCTAAGCTGCCAAAGGCACGTATTAAACCAACATGTTGCGCATGTGACAACTCTGTCATTGATTGTGTACCCGATGTCGCTGGGATAATTCGAATACCAAAAGGGCCCTCAACAATGGCATCTTTTAATTCACACTCACCCGCGAGTACATGCCCTAAGTTTCGCTTCGGTCGGATACCAAGCATGACATCCACATTAGCAAGACCTAAGTCAGCATCCAAAACCATGACTTTCTTACCCTGACGAGCCATACAGATCGCCATACCGAGTGTCACGTGAGATTTACCAACACCACCTTTACCACCCGTCACTGAGATGACTTTGGTAAGTGACGGTTGAGTTAAGCGGCGTAAACCGCTCGCTTGGTCATATATCATATTATTCGCCATATCTGTCCGCCGCCTAGAATCTCTCGGAGTCACTGCTCCAGTAATGAGGTTCATTTTCTGTCGACTTCTCTAGCAATTCATTTGCCTTTGCGACCATGTATTTCGGCTGTGCAATCACAATATCTTCGGGTACACGTTGACCATTCGCGATATAAGCGACGGGTAACGCATTTTGAACGACAACACTCACAAATTCACCCAAACTCAATGATTCATCCAGTTTAGTCATAATGCACCCAGAAAGAGGTATCCTTCTGAAATGCTCAATGGTTTCTTGTAGTACTTTTCTTTGAGCCGTAGCTGGCAATACAAGATAACTATGAATCACTTCGCTACTCTCTTGCATCAAGGTATCGAGCTGTTCGGATAATCGAACATCACGTTGCCCCATACCAGCAGTATCAACTAAAATTAGGCGACGATTACGTAGCTGATATATTACATCGGCTAACTCATTGGAATCTTTAGCAACTCTTACAGGACATCCCATAATTCTTCCATAAATGGAAAGTTGCTCATGTGCACCAATACGGTAAGTATCAGTAGTAACGAGTGCGACATTGTCTGCGCCATATTCCATCGCTGCGCGAGCCGCCAGTTTTGCAATCGTGGTAGTTTTACCCACCCCCGTAGGCCCTAGCAACGCGACCACGCCACCACGCTTTAAAATATCTTGTTTAGAAACAGGGACTTGATCAGCCACTAAGCCAAGTAACGCTTTCCACGCTTTTGGTGGTGGCGTATCTTCTGGAATATAACAAGCCAGTTGATCCGCTAACTCTTGTGAAACACCCATTCGCTCAAGTCTTTTGATCAACATCGCTCGCAGTGGCTCACGACGTTCGACTTCTTGCCACATGAGACCAGACACTTGATGTTCTAATAAGCGTCGAATCGACGTCATTTCTTCACGCATATTCTCAAGCTCAGGGTTTGCAGCATTCTGCTCTTTAACTTGTTGGCGATCGTAGCGGGATGGATCTAATTTTGGTGCTGGTCGAGATGCCGATCTTCTGTCTTCAGCAATCAATTTCGCGAGTGGTGAGTCAGCATTTAACTCTGGGCTATTTCGCCCTGTATTCGAATGTTTAGAGCCCGACTGACGTTGTAGCAATGCCGACAAGGAATCTTCATTCTCTGAACGATATTCAGAATCAGAGCTTCCCGGTGTACTGTATTGCTTAAGCATATTCGCGAAACGCTTGGTCATTGAACGCCCAGTATCTGCACTATTTTGCAGACTGACGCGATCATCATCGAGTTCGCGAGATGTATTAGCATTATTCAATGACGGGGTGACCTGGGTATATCCCTGCGCCCTAGGCTGAGAACTGTAACGCTTGTTACTGTTTTGTTGCGCTGGCTGCTCACCATCAACAGCGGCGACAATTTCTACACCACCCGCGACTTTTTTATTCGACATGATCACCGCTTCTGCGCCAAGTTCTTCTTTTACTTGAAGCAGTGCGGTACGCATGTCTTTGGCAAAAAATCGTTTTATTTTCAAAGCAGATATCCGTGTTTAAGGGGCAAAGCCTTATGTATCAGTTAGCGGCTGTTCCGTTAGTTTCCGACGGCTTGAACAATTCGAATTTGTTTCTCGTCAGGTATTTCTTGGTAAGAGAGCACACGCAAATTCGGTATTGTGTTTTTCACAAACTTCGCCAATGTCGAACGAAGTACGCCTGAGGTTAGTAACACCGCAGGTTCACCTTTTAATTCCTGCTCTTGCGTTGCATGGCTGAGTGCAGCTTGTAAGCGTTCCGCTAAACCAGGTTCAATACCCGCAGACTCTCCGCCCGATGCTTGCATTGTCTGATGCAATATTTGTTCCAGCTCAGGAATGAGTGTAATCACTGGCAACTCAGGCTCTATTCCATTGATTTCTTGAACAATTAAACGTTTTAATGAGATCCGAACCGCTGCAGTTAATATGTCAGGTTCTTGACTCTTACCTGAGTACTCAGCCAATGTTTGAATAATGGTTCTGATATCTCGGATAGGAATAGCTTCATTGAGTAAGTTTTGCAGCACTTTTACGACGGTACCAAGTGGCAGTTGGTCAGGGACAAAGTTTTCCACCAATCTCGGTGCTGATCGCCCAAGCATTTCGATGAGATTTTGCACTTCCTCATGACCGATAAGCTGTGAAGCATTATTTGTGAGAAGTTGGCTAAGGTGTGTAGCGAGAACGGTTGAAGAGTCAACAACGGTGTAACCTAACGCTTGAGCATGTTCACGTTGATCTTCTCTGATCCACACGGCTTCAAGGCCAAAAGCAGGGTCAACCGTGCGCTCGCCATCAATGACGCCGTAAACTTGCCCTGGGTTAATCGCAAGTTCTTGATCGGGACGAATTTCTGCTTCGCCAACGGCTACGCCCATCAATGTTATTCGGTAGCTGTTTGGAGTTAACTCTAAGTTATCGCGAATGTGCACCGCTGGAATCAAAAACCCAAAGTCCTGAGACAGCTTTTTACGGACACCTTTTACTCGCTCTAACAACTCGCCACCTTGGTCCCTGTCGACCAGTGGGATCAAACGGTAACCGACTTCTAAACCAATCACATCAACGGGTTGAACATCATCCCACGACAACTCTTTTTGTGTAGGCGTATCGCTATCAACTTTAGCGGGCAATTGTTTCTCTTCTGCCGCTTTATTCTGTTTGCGCTGCATTAAATAGGCACCGCCACCAGCCAAGGCTGCCAATAGTAAAAACGCAAAGTGTGGCATTCCCGGGACAATACCCATTACACCCAAAATACCTGCGGTGATGGTCAGAGCTTTAGGGTTGTCGAACAACTGAAAAATAACCTGCTCACCCATGTCCTCATCAGTATTTTGACGAGTCACCATGATGGCTGCCCCGATCGATAATAGTAACGATGGGATTTGAGCAACCAAACCATCACCAATGGTCAACAAGGTATAAATTTCAATGGCTTCTTTAAAGCCTAGGCCATACTGAGCCATACCGATGGATAACCCACCGATAATGTTAATAAATAAGATAAGGATACCAGCAATCGCATCCCCTTTAACAAACTTTGACGCACCATCCATCGAACCGTAGAAGTCAGCTTCTTTGGTGACTTCAAAACGGCGTACACGAGCTTGCTCTTGATCGATTAACCCCGCATTCAAGTCAGCGTCTATTGCCATTTGCTTACCTGGCAATGCATCTAAGGTAAAGCGAGCACTTACTTCTGAAATACGGCCCGCACCTTTAGTCACCACCATAAAGTTGATGATCATCAGAATTAAGAAGACAACTAGGCCAACCGCATAATTACCACCAATAACCACATTACCAAATGCTTCAATCACATTACCCGCCGCGCCTGGGCCTTCATGACCGTACAGTAAAACGACTCGAGTGGAAGCAACGTTCAGTGCTAGTCTCAACAAAGTGGCAATAAGAAGCACCGAAGGGAACGCAGCAAAATCTAATGGCCTACGGGTATAAACCGTCACCAATAGCACCACCATAGATAGGGCAATGTTAAACGTGAAAAACAGATCCAACAAAAATGCGGGGATCGGTAATACAACCATCGCCAACGTCGCCAAAACCATAATCGGCGCACCGATAGCAGGCATACTACGTTGTGGTATTGACGGTAATCTATCCGCAAATGGGAGTGTGAATTTCATAGGCTAGCAAGCAATCTATTGATGAATATTGATATATATGACAATGAATTAGCATTGTGATGCAATTTTCAGTCCAGCAACAAAGTCAAAATAATGGCTACATATGATAAATGTTACTCTCATTGATCAAACGTAGCCTAGTTATTCATCTTATGGGAGTTTTTTACCCGCCCTCATTAAGGGTAGATACTCCACATCTGCTTTCCTTGCATAGTGTGCGGATCATAGTCGATGCCGATCAGTCCCGAGGTCGGAAACATCGGTGGTACAAGATCGGTGACAAATTCTGCGGCCAAATAACCGACTAATGGTAAGTGAGAGACCAATAAAACTGACTCTAACTGCTCGATATCGACTAACGCTGAAACATAGTCAAAGACCGTATCGGCTTGTCCATAGGGCGTAATATCATCATAAGTAACCACATCGTCAGATTCAAAATATGACGCGATAGATGCCCATGTTTGTTGCGCCCTTAAGTAAGGGCTAACAAGCACCTTGTCAAAGTGACGAAGACCTTGTTTCTCACAAGCAACGGCCACAGCTACTGACTCGCGCTGCCCTCTTTCGGTTAAGGCTCTTTCTGCGTCACTCGCGGCATAATGCTCAGCTTCTCCATGGCGCATAATAAAAATCTTCATTACTCATTCCTAGTGATTATCATGTTGGCAGTCTACGCTGCATTATTTTCAATTATATCAGGAGACCTAGCAAAGACTTCGACCTTGTTAACAGTCTATTAAAGTTGATCAAAGACTTAAAATGACATTTTGTTCATAAAATCGTTGCTTACTGTTTGCACCAAACAGTTTCAACGCCATAATTAGAATAGCATTTTCTGTGGAGATTCACCGTGCATTTAAGCCCAAACGACACTCACCATTATCGCTATGTAACATTGACCAACGGGTTGAGAACGTTACTAATTCAAGCCGATGATGCGCAAAAATCAGCGGCGGCCTTAGCGGTCAATGTCGGCCATTTTGATGATCCATCAGATAGAGAAGGCCTTGCACACTACCTCGAACACATGTTGTTTTTGGGCACAGAAAAATACCCGAAAGTAGGCGAATTTCAAAGTTTTATTAGTCAACATGGTGGCAGCAATAATGCCTGGACAGGAACAGAACATACTTGTTTCTTCTTCGATGTCAGCCCGAATACATTCGAAAAAGCCCTCGACCGCTTCAGCCAATTTTTCTGTGCTCCCCTGTTTAATGAAGAAGCCTTAGATAAAGAAAGACAAGCCGTCGATTCTGAATTTAAACTCAAACTCAACGACGACTCTCGCCGCTTGTACCAGGTGCAAAAAGAAACCATCAACCCTGCGCACCCCTTTGCGAAATTCTCGGTGGGTAATTTAGATACTCTATGTGACAGAAATGATGTTTCTATTCGCGAAGAAATCGTCCAGTTCCATAATCAACACTACTCTGCCGATTTAATGACGCTTGCTTTATCGGGCCCACATAGTCTAGATGAACTTGAGCAGCTAGCAGAAGAAAAGTTCTCTTCAATATTGAATCAGCAGCTTGGGCATAAATCTGTCTCGGAACCTTTTGTGTTGGAAGAGCATACCGGGGTATTTATCCAAATCGAGCCATTAAAGGAACTTCGTAAACTTATACTAAGCTTCCCAGCGCCAAGCATGGATGATTTTTATGAAGTGAAACCATTGTCTTACTTCGCTCATTTACTCGGTTATGAGGGTGAAGGGAGCTTGATGCTAGCCCTAAAAGAAAAAGGTTGGATCACCTCTTTATCAGCAGGGGGAGGCGCTAGCGGTAGTAACTATCGCGAGTTTTCGGTCAGTTTTAGTCTCACCCGCGAGGGACTAAATCATGTTGAGGTGATCATTCAAGCGCTCTTTAACCAAATTAGCCTGATCGCCGAGCAAGGACTAGATGAGTGGCGCTATAACGAAAAAAGAGCAGTGCTTGAATCGGCTTTTCGCTTTCAAGAAACCACTCGACCATTAGATATGGTGAGCCATTTAGTGGTAAATATGCAGCATTACAAGCCGCAAGACACCATTTATGGTGACTACATGATGGCAGGTTACGATGAACAACTTCTACGACAAATGCTTTCGTATCTAACGCCTAGCAACCTACGAGCTACTTTAGTTGCCAAAGGTGGTGCTTATGGCAAACACGTAAAATGGTATTCTACCCCCTATTCTGTGACGCCTTTTTCCGACTCACAGCTCGCACTATTTTCAACACCCATTGATATAGCGACCTCACTACCACCGAAAAATCCATTCATTAGTTACGACTTAGACCCAAAAGATTTGGAACCATCACAGTCAGAATATCCTGAAATTATTGAAGAGTTACCAGGTTTTCGTTTGTGGCACTTGCAAGATAGGGAATTTAGGGTACCTAAAGGGGTAATTTACATCGCCATTGATAGCCCGATTTCAGTTGCAAATCCGAGTAATATCGTCAAAACACGTCTATGCGTTGAAATGTTTTTAGATTCGCTTGCCAAAGAGACTTACCAAGCTGAAATCGCCGGCATGAACTACAACATGTACGCACACCAAGGTGGCGTTACATTAACTATTTCGGGGTTCAGTCAAAAACAACCTCAATTGATGGAAATGATTTTAGAGCGCTTCGCCAAACGTGATTTCAGCGAGAGTCGTTTTAAAACTATTAAACAACAACTTTTGCGAAATTGGCGTAATACGACTAAAGATCGCCCAATATCGCAGATTTTTAATGCCATGACAGGGATTTTGCAACCCAATAACCCTCCTCATCCCGTACTACTCGAGGCGTTAAAAGACATCAAGTTAGAAGAGTTACGTGACTTTGTTGATCAAATTTTAGCTCAGCTGCATGTTGAAATGTTCGTGTATGGAGACTGGTTACGGAAAGATGCACAAGCGATGGCCGAGACATTGAAGAATGCATTGCGAGTGAAAGACCAACAATATGGAGAGTCACTGCGCCCACTGATCATGCTTGGAAAAAATGGGACGTTTCAAAGAGAAGTTCATTGCGATCAAGAAGACTCTGCGGTAGTGGTGTACTACCAATGTGATGACACCTCAGCGCGCAATATCGCCTTATATTCACTGGCAAACCATCTGATGTCAGCGACTTTCTTCCATGAGATCCGTACCAAGCAACAGCTTGGTTATATGGTCGGCACGGGCAATATGCCACTCAACCGACACCCAGGTATTGTGCTTTATGTACAATCGCCTAATGCGGCTCCTAGCGAGTTAATCACCGCTGTCGATGAATTTCTGAATGCTTTTTACATGGTGCTTCTTGAACTTAATGAATACCAATGGCACAGCAGTAAACGCGGGCTGTGGAATCAAATTTCAGCGCCAGACCCAACACTACGTAGCCGAGCACAACGATTGTGGGTCGCCATTGGCAATAAAGATGCCGGATTTGACCAAAGAGAGTTGGTCTTGGAAGAACTTAAGTTACTCAGTCGCAGTGATATGATTCGCTTTATCGTTAATGAATTAAAACCAAGAACAGCAAACCGCTTGATTATGCACTCGCAAGGCAATGCTCATCACGATGCTGAAACGCTGAGCTTAGGCCAAGAAATCGGCTCAATTGAAGAATTTCAGCTTCGTCCTAAAGATTGCGATTTAGGTTAATATATTTAGCAGCAAAAATAGTCAGGGCAAGTTATGCTTGCTCTGACGCTACGATATCTTTCAATGAATGCGGGTGTAACTTAATACATATCCCCTGCCACTTAAAGGCAACTGTCGGGTTATTCAACCGTTCCCCCTCTCCTTTTGGGCTCGATAATTTTACTTTAACCCCTTTTGACTCAAGCTTATTCCACTGCTCTTGCAGAGATGGATAACGCGACTGTATGTCATGCAGATATTCTTGAGCAGTTTGCGCATTGGATTGCACAACAAACTCGATGTGTTCCCAAGTTTGCTGTGGGTAAATTTTTCCAGGAGCCGGATAAGGCAGTTCTAGACACTCAATTGACCAACCTAACACCTGTAATGGTGATGAAAATTCAAGCACAATAATAGGACGCCCGTTAATTTCAGCATTCGAAATCTCTCTTCCTTCATTAAGCCAAGCTTTATGTGCCAATATTGCTAAGTCAGGATCATTAATACGCAACGCGATGTGGTCGGCTTTATTGCTTGATAAATCAATATGCAAAATTTCAGTTAGGTCTTGAATTTTATGCATAAATTGAATGATATTTTGTTTTAACTGCTCAGGGTGAAGTTGTGCATCAATGAGAGGTTCAAACATTTAAACGGTCCAAAATAATGATTTTCACCCAATAGTACCAAGATCGGTTTGAAAAGTAGAAAATTTCCTAATTTAGTCCCTGTAAGCGCCTTAATAAAATTGGTACTATGTGCGCCAAATTATGAACAAAATCGAGATATGCATTCACCCAATGCGGTGAATAAAATGCATACCTTTGCAATTCCCAGAATTGAAGGACACGCGTGTGAATATCCAAGCACTTATTAATGACAAAGTATCTCAGGCTCTTGAAGCCGCTGGCGCACCTGCAGGCAGCCCTGCAGCTGTTCGCCAATCTGCAAAACCACAATTTGGTGACTACCAAGCAAACGGCGTTATGGGCGTTGCTAAACGACTAGGCACTAACCCTCGAGAATTTGCTCAGAAAGTATTGGACGTTCTAAACCTAGACGGTATCGCATCTAAAGTTGAAATCGCAGGTCCGGGTTTCCTAAACATCTTCCTAGATGAAGCTTTCCTAGCAAAACAA
Source organism: Vibrio sp. 1180_3 (assembly GCF_029478545.1). Taxonomy (NCBI): domain Bacteria; kingdom Pseudomonadati; phylum Pseudomonadota; class Gammaproteobacteria; order Vibrionales; family Vibrionaceae; genus Vibrio; species Vibrio sp. 1180_3. The sequence goes on along the minus strand of NZ_SJFM01000014.1, from coordinate 79,856 downwards.
GCAGACGCAGCATTGGCTGATTCTCGCCTTGGTGTAGCAACCGCTGAAACGCAAACCATCGTTGCAGATTACTCTGCACCAAACGTTGCGAAAGAAATGCACGTTGGTCATTTACGTTCTACCATCATCGGTGATGCTGTGGTTCGTACATTAGAGTTTCTCGGTCATAAAGTGATCCGCGCTAACCATATCGGTGACTGGGGTACTCAGTTTGGTATGCTTATCGCCAACCTTGAACGAGTACAGCAAGAGTCAGGCGAAGTATCAATGGAACTGTCTGATCTTGAAGCCTTCTACCGCGAATCAAAACAACTGTACGACGAAGATGAAGCGTTCGCAGCTAAAGCGCGTGGCTATGTGGTAAAACTGCAAAGTGGTGATGCGTACTGTGCTGAAATGTGGAAGAAACTGGTTGATGTCACCATGATCCAAAACCAGCGCAACTATGACCGCTTGAATGTATCTTTAACTCGTGATGATGTCATGGGTGAAAGTATGTACAACGACATGCTACCAACTATCGTTGCCGATCTGAAAGAGAAAGGCTTAGCTAAAGAAGACGATGGTGCACAAGTTGTATTCTTAGATGAATACAAAAATAAAGATGGCGAACCAATGGGCGTTATCGTTCAGAAGCGTGATGGTGGTTTCCTATACACCACAACCGATATCGCTTGTGCTAAGTACCGTTACGAAACCTTGGGCGCGGATCGCGTCTTGTACTTCATCGACTCTCGTCAACATCAGCACCTAATGCAAGCTTGGACCATTGTTCGCAAAGCGGGTTATGTACCTGAAGAAGTCACTCTAGAGCACCACGCATTCGGTATGATGCTAGGTAAAGATGGACGTCCATTTAAGACTCGTGCGGGCGGTACAGTACGCCTTGCTGATCTTCTTGATGAAGCACAAGAGCGCGCTGCAAAACTAATTGAATCGAAAAACCCAGATCTCGCTGCAGATGAGAAAGCCAATATCGCAAATACAGTTGCGATGGCCTCTGTAAAATATGCCGATTTGTCTAAACACCGTACCACTGACTACGTATTTGATTGGGATAACATGTTAGCGTTTGAAGGGAATACTGCACCATACATGCAATATGCCTACACTCGCGTTGCATCTATTTTTGCAAAAGCTGGGGTATCAATGGATAACCTCACTGGCGAAATCAAAGTTACTGAAGAAAAAGAGAAAGCCCTCATTGCTAAACTACTTCAATTTGAAGAAGCGGTACAAACCGTTGCTCGTGAAGGTCAGCCACATGTTATGTGTAGCTACCTATTCGAACTTGCAGGTCAATTCTCTAGCTTCTATGAAGCCTGCCCGATCCTTGTAGCAGAAGATGATAGCATCAAACAAAGCCGTCTAAAATTGGCTGCGCTTACTGCGAAAACCATCAAGCAAGGCTTATCACTGCTAGGTATAGATACGCTAGAGCGTATGTAATTATTTGATGTGACAAATATAAAAGGTTGGCAAACGCCAGCCTTTTATTTTATCTAGTAAAACACGACTTATATTGGATAGCGCTATGGATTTTGAACTTCACCCTCAACTGACTAAAGATACTTCGTTAATAGGTCAGTTTCCTCTTTGCTTAGCTTTATTACACAAAGATAACGCGGTTCCGTGGGTTATTCTCGTCCCTAAACGAGCAAACTTAAAAGAATTACACCACTTACCCATGCACGAACAACAGCAATTTTTGCTTGAATCACAGGCGGTTAGCCAAGCACTTGAAGCAACATTTTGCCCCGACAAATTAAACCTAGGTGCACTAGGTAATATGGTGCCTCAACTTCATATTCACCATATCGCTCGCTTCAAAAGTGATATTGCTTGGCCTGGTCCTATTTGGGGAAATACTCAAGGCGTAATGCGCACCGAGCAAGAGCAGTACGAACTATTGAGAAGAATACAGAATGTACTTTCATTAAGTTCAATTTTTAATAAAGCTTAAACACAAAAGCCGCTGATAATTCAGCGGCTTTTAAAAATCGAACCATTAACGAAGTTACAAAGTTACCGTTAGTGATAAGCCATCATTGCGGTTCAGTGCATAACGCACCCTTGTCACATGATGCGCTTTGTTGGTATCGATGGTGCGTGAAATAATCCCTTTTTTAATCCAGACATTCAGCATTGCATCTACCCCATCCTCACTCATTGAAAATTTCTTGGCGAGGTCAGCACGGCTGACAATACCATTCTCTTCAATGTAACCTTTTAACTCAGTCAATATCATGCGGCTTGTATCTCCAGTAACGACTGCAATTTGCGCCCACGAATCTTCAGTGTTTGGTATATCAATAGACTCGTGATGACTATTGCGCCGATCCAAAGTGAACTTTTCACAGGTTGCTGCATAAAGTGGCTAGCTTGGTAATACAATGTCGCACTACCGTAGGCCAACCCCATGGTCCAAATCGCAATAAAACGGGCATATTTCATACCAAACTCACGCACATAAGCTCCCATTGCCGCGACACAAGGCGTATAAAGTAAGATAAAAATCAGATAAGCAAACGCTGCATGACCGGTCACAAAATGGTGCTTTAGGTTGCCAAAAATTGAAGCATCTACCGCTTGCTCTTCTGCAATAGCGTTACTGTCCGTTAAGTCACCAACTTCAATACCTAATGGATCAGAAAAACTTAACCCCATTAAGTTTTCAGGTATCGACATTACTGCCTCTTGCAGACTTGCTACAAGGTTATACTCACCCTCATCGCTGGCGGCTGATGTGTACAAGTTATTCAAAGTACCGACTACCGCTTCCTTGGCAAAAATGCCCGTGATAATACCTACCGTTGCAGGCCAGTTGTCTTGATTAACACCTATAGGTGCAAATACTGGAGTCACAACTTGCGCCGCTTTAGACAATACTGAATTGTCACTGTCTTCATTGCCAAAGCTACCATCGATACCAATTGAGTTTAAGAAACTCAAAATGGTCACGACCACAACAATGGTTTTCCCTGCGCCTAAAACAAAACGTTTTAATTTTTGCCACGTTTTGATCAGCACGTTTTGTATGGTAGGGATCTCATAGTCAGGCATTTCCATCACTAAACTATCACTGGAACCAGGAAAAAGTGTGTGCTTCAAAATAAGCCCAGTGGAAACTGCCGCCAAGATACCCAATAAATAAAGCGCAAAGACCACATTCTGACCGCTTTCAGGAAAGAAGGCCGCGGCAAATAATGCATATACAGGTAAGCGTGCACCACAAGACATAAACGGTGCCATTGACGCGGCCAATTTACGCTCACGCTCTTGATCTAATGTTCTGGTTGCCATAATCGCAGGAACATTACAACCAAAGCCTAGGACTAACGGCACAAAAGCTTTTCCTGGTAAACCGATACGCTGCATTACTTTATCCAGCACAAATGCGGCACGAGACATATAGCCCGAGCTCTCCAAAATAGCCAAGAAAAGATATAAACAAGCAATGACAGGAATAAAGGTGGCAACCGTTTGAATACCACCACCTAAACCATCAGCAAGCACAGTAACTAACCAAATTGGTAAATGGTCATCCAGTAGATAATGCCCACCATCAACCAATAATGCACCGACCCCGATATCAAAAAATTCAATGAATGCGCTACCAATGTTGATAGAGAACATAAACATTAGATACATGACTACAAAGAAAAATGGTACACCAATCCATTTATTTAAAATGAATTTATCGGCTTTTTCAGTGAAGTTATGGCTTAACTTCCCTTCCGTTTGACGGATTTTTTTACATTGCTCATGTAAAAAAGTGTATTTGGTATCAGCAACATGTAGGTCGATATCTAAACCACTTGATGTTTGCTCTCTACGAACAAGAGCACGCTGTGACTCAGGTAAACTATTAATCACCAACAGATCATTTTCTAAAGCACGAATAGCCAATGCACGCGCAACCACTTCTTGATGCTGAAAAGCTGTCGATAATTTTTCAATTGATCGTTCAAATGCCAAACCATAGTCAAGTACCAGTTCTTTAAGAGCAACACCTTGCAGTAATAATTTGTGCAATTTCTCTTTGAAGCTATTGACCTGCTCTTTACTGGTAGCCGACAGCATGAATACCGGGCAACCCAATATCTTTTCAAGTCTTTTAATATCAAGGCGTTGTCGCTCTCGCTTCAAAGCATCCATTTTATTCAAAACGACAATCATCGGACGCCCTAATTCACGAAGTTGCAGCGTCATGTATAAGCTACGTTCAAGGCAAGTCGCGTCGACAACATTGATAATGAGATCCGCTGGATGAGTCAATACCGCTCTAGAGGCAATAGACTCATCGATACTATTACTGTCATTACCACTATCTAAAGCGTAGATACCCGGCAGATCGGTTAATTTAAATTCGTCACCAGAGTGAGAATAGTGGCCTGTTTTTTTCTCTACGGTTACACCAGCCCAGTTACCGACTTGTTGTTTTGCACCTGTCAGGCCGTTAAATAGTGTTGTTTTTCCACTATTGGGGTTACCAACGGTTAGAATTTGATATTGCATTAAGCTTTCTCCACCTCAATACAAGCTGCGATTTTTTCACGCACAGCTAATGACACTCCTCTTACTTCAATTTGAAGTGGGTCTCCCATTGGAGCTCGTCGAACTAAAGTCACCGCAGTTTGAGGCAACAATCCCATCACCATCAATTTTTTGCGAACATCGTTTGGAAGTTGGTAAAACGCCGTAATATTTGCGCTTTCCCCTGCTTTTAATTGAGATAGTTTCATTTATAGCACTCTCAATGGTAGTGGTAATGAGAAATATTTTTATTAACATGAATAATACACGTTGATACGACTAATGTTCTTGAGTGAAATCAAAGATTGCGCAAATCAAAACGTTGCTTTTGTTAAAACGTACCACGTCAAAAACGTTAAATTGACCTTTTCATAAAATAACAAATGAACAAAAAAATGAACTCATGCTTACGACCTTTCTATTTTTATATTTAAAATCATAATGTTATGAAAATATCGAACTATGTCGCTTTTCTTATGGCATCTTGTCGTTAATTTTATAAGTGAAATAAGTGATTAGTCATATAGTGAACCCATCGAAAGGAAACTTCTCCTTTGATATGAATCCAGAGGTGATGTGAGGCTAACTCATATCACTCCGGCAGCAAGCGAAGGCACCTTTGGTGCCCGTGGTATAGTCCCCCCGGCTATACCACGATATTTTTTTTATCATCACACCAAAACTTTCTCTTCGAATACGACAATTCAATCAACATACTCTTAGGCATATCTATATCTATTTTCAATCATCATGCTCGCTACAAAACGTTCTTGAGCTCGCTAAGCTTATGGGGTTAGTTTTTTTACTCGTTGTCATCAATAAACTGAGTCGGAGATAAACCAAAGTGATGTTTGAATCTTTGGCTAAAGTAGGAGGGATCATTAAAGCCGCTGTCGAAAGCAACTTGAGATATTTTTTCACCAGCTAATAAACGCTGACATGCTTTTTCTAAGCGAACCTCATTCAAATACTCTTTGAAGGTTTTTCCAGTAACAGCTTTAAAACGTCGCTGAAGGCTTCTCTCTGAAACAAATAAGAGCTTAGCGGCCGATGATGTACTGAAGTCAGGGTCGGAATAGTATTGCTGTATCAGCAGTTCAACTTTTTTGAGCCACTCTTTCTCCAGCGGCTCAATCGTTACCTTCTCTGCGGCATCTTCCAGTTCAATGGCTTCAGACTCTTCTGTTAATAAATCCACACTAGGCCAAGAAAGCTCTGTCAAGTTTCGCTCTGAAGAAGAAAAAATATGGATTTCACCACCTGAAGATCGCATTAATTGATGTAACTCTTCTTGTTCAAAACCGGAAGTAGAGCCGTCAACGCTTGAGTTCATCATTTGATCACCACTATCAATAATAACAACAAATAAACGTCTTTCACGCTCATAGCAGTGGATCTGTAATGATTGATTGCGATATAGACGATTAACAGCATCAGACAGTAACGTATTGAAAATTAAATCAAAATTAAAGCTTTCAGATTCAATATAAGATTGCTTGAGCTCATTATTTACGACTAATGTGATTTCGGCTTTATCGAATTCATCTCGCCAACTGTCGATTGATGAGTTAAGAATGATCGATAAATCATAAATTTGCTGAGTGGAAGCTTTATCACTTCTCACATTCCGTAATAGCGTAAGTTCTCGTTTCACTTTTTGTGCAAGACGTTCTAAACGACCAAGTTGATTGAGTTGGGTACGATAAATCAACTGATCTAGAGTAGGTGAAATTGAATCTAGCATCTGTTCCACAAAAACATGTCGAATTTGTAGCTGCTTACGTAATTGGTGGTTGTTAGTGAGTACAATTTTACTTTGATGGCGTAATTGTTCCGTCTTCAATGCCACTTGTGATTTCAATTCTCTGTTCGCTTTCGCCACCCAATGCGAACGCCATAAAGAGGCTACAGCAACACAGCCCAATACTATAATGCTGTAAAACAAGATTGCCCATGATGAAAGATACCACGGCTTAGCAACAACAAATGATAAGCTGTTCATTGTGCTGTTTTGTGGATATTGAGTGTGGTCTCTAACTAAAATTCGGTAGTCACCAGGAAGTAAATGATCCAGCGTTAATTGCGAACCCTCTAGCGGTTGCCACTGGCCATCGCCTTCAATACGAAATTCAAGCGATTGGGTTCGGGATTCAGGTAAAGAACCAAATAAAAAACTAATCGAGCTACCATATTTCAGTTCTAGAGGGTGAAAACGGCTACGACCAATCATCACTGGCGTATGATCGATACTTATTTGGCTAAAAATAATCGACGTATTTGGGGGGGTAGCCGTAACAAGTTTATCCGGTGAGACCCTAAGCAGACCAAAACGGGAACCAGACAACAACCACGCTTTATTATCAATAATACTTGATGTACAAACCCCACTTTGAAATTCATTATGAATAAGACCGTGAGGTGCAGCATAGTGTTTTTTTATATCACCTTGTCGATTATAAAGAGAGATACCATTCGATGAAGTAAGCCATATTCCTTCTTGTGATTCGGCTAAGCATTTAGGGCTGATATTATCCTCGGCCAAAGGGATTGAATTAAATTCATTCCTGTCATGAGAAAGGTTAAACAAACCGTAACTACTCGCAAACCAGATATCCCCATTGCTCCCTTCAAGTATATTAACACTGCGCCCATAACCACTTGTTGGCCGTCGAAAAACGATCTTACCTTGATTTAAGGTATAAACACCATGGTCTGTCCCGATAAACAGACCACGCTGAGTCGCTTTTAATAAGGTCACTTTAGCCGGCAGAAAGGCGTCAACAAACCAATCGATACCGTAATTAGTCAACGTATTAGCACCAACATCATAGGACCACAGTTGGTTCTCATTCGCTCCCCACAATAAACCGTTATTATCAAGGGTTAGGTGTAGGATACCTGCCGTGCGTAGATTCAAGGGCAAATGAGAGGATTCCTCCGCCTCGGTTTCTAAGTTATAGACAACAAGACCTTCATGGGTGGCAAGCCATAACGATGTGTTACTCAATTGCACAAAATCATTTATTGGCAGGTTGAACAAAAGCTTAATCTTGTTCCAATTACTATCGAATTGGTAGAGACCTTGATTGGTTAATACCCAGTAGCCTTTTTTATCTAACCGCGGAACAATTTTCTTAATTTGATTATGAATTAACTGTGGTTGCTGGTTGCGTTCAAAACGAAACCCAAAAAGCGAAAAATAGCGAATTCCTTTATCCGTTGCTATCCAAATACCACCTTGTAAATCATTGACTAAAGAGTAAATTTGATTACCTGGCAAACCATTGCTGTCTTGATCATTACTTTCCAATTTAACTACGTTGTTGGTCAGAAATGAGTAGACGAATAGACCATCTTCGGTACCAACCCAATATTCGTTGTCGGTTTCAGCCAATGATAATACGTGTGAATATCCAATCCGTTTTGGTTGTTGGGAATTTGGATTTTTCATATCGATAATGAGCGCTCCGTTCAGCGTACCAACGATAAGCTCTCTGTTTTTTGCAGAAAAATAAAGCTTTTCAATAAAATGCTTCTTCGAGCTCAATACATGAGAAAATCTTTCGCCATCAGATAAATAAACACCAGCATTGGTTGCTAGCACCCACTTTGACAATAGAAATTTAGCATCATTGATTGTCAATTGACTGACTTGGTTGAATTGATACATATCCGACAACGGATAAGTATCAATTCTTTTTGTCTGGATATTATAGGTGTAAAAATGTGCGTCATCGGTTAACCAAATAAAACCGTTAGAAGCACCTATATTTTTTATAACTGAACCGGCTGTGAGGCTGAAAACAAGCTCTCGGTGTTGGGCAGGGTAAGTACGATAAACTTCATTCTCAACGTAAGACCAAAAAGCATTATCGAAATAAGCAATGTGACCGCTGTCTTGTGCCAGTACTGAACCGCGACGAGGAAGGATATTTTGTCCATCAAAGAACACCACTTTACCATGAACATCGTGTATCCATATCCCCCCTTCATCACCCAAGAATAAGTTTTGGGCAACAAAGACTTTGCCTTGAGCTTGGGTTGGCAAGGGGTAAAAAATCGAAGGGGCTTTGTCCAGGGCTTGTGCATACGACGCCAATAACAGAAGTAGTAAGCACAAAACCTGACTCAAATATTTGGAATACAAAAATGTTCCTTTCAACAGCAGAGCCTTAATCGATGATACGCCTAATCATTAAACGTTTTTTTGCGACGATAATTATCAACTATTCTAGCTAAACTTATAATTTTTTGAAGTTAAGGAACAAATAAAACAATAATATTTAGTGAAAATGACCACAAGTAAATGTACAACAAACAATACAGCGTGCATCTATTCAGACAAGCAGCCATAAATGCTATTACTCAACTGGTTCAGCAACTCAAAATAGCTGCCACTTTTCACATCTATATCCATACCCAACGGGTCGAGCACACCGCTATTCACTTGGCTACCTCGAGTCACGGTATCGATAACAGCTGGAGTAAACTGTGGCTCTGAAAAAACACATTTAGCTTCATTTTTCGCAAGTGAATTTTTAATGTTGATCAGGGTCTTAGCCCCAGGTTTTCGATCTGGGCTAACGGTAAAGTGACCCATATTATTTAACTGATATTGTTGCTCAAAATATCCATAAGCATCATGAAAAACGTAATAACCTTTATGTTTAACCGAACTCAACTGCTGAACAATATTTCGGTTAGTGATAGCTATTTCATTTAAGAAACTTTCTAAGTTAGCTTGGTATAGCAGCGCATTATCTACATCAGTGCTCTTTAAGCGCTCTGTGATTGCACTAGCGACCTGTTTAGCTTGCTCAACCCCAAGCCAAAAATGAGGATCATGAGTTCCATGGTTATGTCCATCATGGTCATGGTCATGGTGATCACCAGAGAATTCTCTTAACTTTAGTTCAGGTATTTGACTAATGGTTAAGACGTTATGATGTGCTTGTAAGGTTTTACTTAAAAATGGCTCTAAATCTTCGCCATACCAAATCACTAAATCGGCTGCTCTTATCTTTTTTACATCAGACGGGCGCATTGCGTAATCATGAGGTGATGTGTTGGAACCAAGTAATACCGTTGGTTCTGTGACGCCTTTAGTCAGTTCAAAGGTGATCATTTGAATCGGTTTAATACTTGTCAAAACGGTATTAGCCCAAACCAGTGGTGATAAGGTAGCTAAGCATAAACAGTAGGCGATTTGACGCAACATGGTGGTTTTTCCATTCGGTATATAGCGTTAAAGAGAGCGAAATGTTACATTATAACACTTCCTAATTGCAAATAAGTTCCATTCATGTCCAGCTTAATTCAACTGCAAGATATTTGCGTAGACTTTAATGATCGTCGTGTTTTAGACAATATCAGCATTAGTCTGGAAAAAGGCAAAATTACAACGTTGATCGGTCCCAATGGTGCAGGTAAATCAACACTCGTCAAAGTTTTATTAGGGCTGCAAAAACAAAACAGCGGTACGATTACTCGGGCAAAAAAACTTAAAATTGGCTATGTTCCACAAAAACTAAAGCTCAATGACTCGTTACCCTTACCAGTTAAACGTTTTTTAAGCTTAGCGGGCAATTTCAGTAAGCAAGAGTTATTAGATGCGCTGAGACTGGTTGGCGCTGAACATTTACTAAATAACGATATGCATAAGTTATCCGGGGGAGAAACTCAGCGAGTTTTAATTTCTCGCGCCCTTTTACAACGACCTGATATGCTAATTTTGGATGAACCAGCCCAAGGCGTTGATGTTCAAGGCCAGATCGATCTCTATGACCTCATTGATGCTATACGCCACCGCTTTGGTTGCAGTGTGTTTATGGTTTCACACGATTTACATTTAGTGATGGCTAAAACTGATGATGTCATATGCTTACATCATCATATTTGCTGCTCTGGCTCTCCTGCAGCGATCACGCAGCACCCAAGCTACATAGCTCTGTTTGGTACAAGTAACCGTGAAACGCTTGCGTTTTACCACCATCAGCATGAGCATCATCACCATGACTTAGCCGGTCAACCAGTAAAGGGCGATGCGACTTGCTGCCCTAATCATTCACACGGTCACCATCATGATTGAATTTCTTCTCCCATCAATACTTGCAGGCATCGGTATTGCTATTCTTGCCGGACCACTAGGTTCTTTCGTTGTTTGGCGTAAGATGGCCTACTTTGGCGATACACTAGCACACGCCTCTTTAATGGGATTGGCGCTTGGCTTTTTATTAGATATAAACCTTTATCTAGCGTTACTCGCTTGCTGCCTTGGTCTTGCCATCATTCTTGTTACTATGCAAAAACAGCAGTTGGTGGCCACTGATACATTACTTGGTATTTTGGCACACAGCTCATTATCTGTTGGCTTAATTGCCGTGAGTTTTCTTGATAATGTACGCATTGATCTAATGAGTTATCTATTTGGTGACTTACTCGCGGTTAATACCACAGACCTCATGTTTATTTGGTCAGGTGTCATTGCTGTCAGTATTTTATTATTGATTTTTTGGCGACCATTACTTTCAACCACAGTGAATGAAGAGCTGGCCTTTGTCGAAGGCATCAACGTCGATCTGATGCGACTCATTTTAATGCTGCTGATTGGTGTTGTTATCGCTTTGGGTATGAAATTTGTTGGTGCCTTGATCATGACATCGCTACTGATTATACCTGCAGCAACCGCCAGACGTTTGTCCACCACTCCAGAACAAATGGCTTTCATTGCTTCCGTTATTGGAGCATTAGCTGTACTAGGTGGTTTAACTCTTTCATGGCATTTTGATACACCAGCTGGTCCTTCCGTTGTGATCAGTGCAAGCTGTATGTTTATGTGTAGTCAATTTGTAAAACGCTAAAACCCTTACCTATAAAAATAATAAACCCCAGATTTTATCTGGGGTTTATTGCTCAGTCAGTAGTGAGAGAGCTACCAGCCAGTCACTTCACGAAGTGCTTTACCGATATCCGCCAAACTTTTTACTGTTTTAACGCCAGCCGCTTCAAGAGCCGCAAATTTATCTTCTGCCGTACCTTTACCACCAGAAATAATCGCCCCCGCATGGCCCATGCGTTTACCTGGAGGAGCCGTTACACCAGCGATATAAGAAACAACCGGTTTAGTCACATTATCTTTAATAAATGCCGCCGCTTCTTCTTCCGCGGTACCACCAATTTCGCCGATCATAACAATCGCTTCAGTTTCCGGATCTTCTTCAAACAGTTTAAGAATATCAATAAAGTTAGAGCCTGGAATTGGGTCACCACCAATACCAACACAGGTTGATTGGCCAAAGCCTTCATCCGTGGTTTGCTTTACTGCTTCATAAGTCAAAGTACCTGAGCGAGATACAATACCGACTTTACCTTTCTTATGAATATGGCCTGGCATAATACCAATTTTACATTCATCCGGTGTAATAACACCTGGGCAGTTAGGGCCGATCATTCGTACGCCAGATTCGTCCAGACGTACTTTTACATCGAGAAGATCAAGAGTTGGGATACCTTCCGTGATAGTAACAATCAGTTTGATGCCTGCATCAATCGCTTCTAGGATCGCATCTTTACAAAAAGCAGCGGGAACATAGATAACAGAGGCTGTCGCGCCAGTTGTTTCAACAGCTTCACGTACTGTATTAAATACTGGAAGACCTAAATGGGTTTGGCCACCTTTGCCAGGAGAAACGCCACCGACCATTTGAGTGCCGTAGGCAATCGCTTGTTCTGAGTGGAACGTACCTTGTCCACCAGTAAACCCTTGGCAGATAACTTTTGTATCTTTATTAATTAGTACCGACATTATTTGCCCTCCGCCGCAGCAACTACTTTTTCCGCAGCTTCAGTTAGAGAAGTCGCAGCAATGATGTTTAGACCACTTTCCGCCAGCTTTTGAGAGCCTAGCGGCGCGTTGTTACCTTCAAGGCGCACAACGACAGGAACCGTAACACCCACTTCTTCTACAGCGCCAATGATACCGTCAGCAATCAGGTCACAACGAACGATGCCACCGAAGATATTAACAAGCACGGCTTTAACGTTTGAATCAGAAAGAATGATCTTAAATGCTTCTGTTACACGCTCTTTTGTTGCGCCACCACCAACATCTAGGAAGTTTGCCGGTTTGCCGCCATGCAGGTTAACGATGTCCATCGTTCCCATCGCAAGACCGGCGCCATTGACCATACAACCAATGTTGCCTTCAAGAGCGACATAGTTAAGTTCCCACTGAGCTGCATGAGCTTCACGTTCATCTTCTTGCGATGGATCATGCATTTCACGTAATTTTGGCTGGCGGTACATCGCGTTAGAGTCGATGTTAATTTTACCATCTAGACAAAGCAGATTACCTTCAGCGGTAATAACAAGCGGGTTAATCTCAAGCAGGGCAAGGTCATATTGTGCAAACATATTGCCAAGACCCATGAAGATTTTTACAAATTGCTTGATTTGATCACCTTCAAGCCCAAGTTTGAATGCCAGTTCACGGCCTTGGTAAGCCTGCGGTCCTACAAGTGGATCAATCGCGGCTTTATGAATCAGTTCAGGTGTCTCTTCTGCCACTTTTTCAATCTCGACACCACCTTCCGTAGATGCCATGAATACGATACGACGAGATGAACGGTCGACAACCGCTCCAAGGTAAAGTTCGTTCGCTATGTTTGAAGCTTCTTCTACCAAAATTTTAGATACAGGCTGACCATTTGCATCTGTTTGGTAAGTGACAAGATTCTTGCCTAGCCATTTCTGGGCAAAATCTTTAACACCATCTTTGGTGTCATGCAACTCAACGCCGCCCGCTTTACCGCGACCACCAGCGTGTACCTGACATTTGACGACTTTTTTGGCTGTACTAATACGACCCGCAGCTTCAAAAGCTTCTTGTGGCGTATCACAGGCGTAACCTTCTGGTACAGGCAAACCGAATTCTGCAAACAGCTGTTTGGCTTGATATTCATGCAAATTCATTATGTTATTCCGTTTGTTTATCCCTTAAGGGATTTATTATTTCCATAAAGCGACAGCCTCTGCTGTGCTGTACGTCTGTAGGGTGCTTCTCAAATTAAGCGAAGGTATTGGTACTCTTGCTTAAATGAAGGCTAAACGTGAGCATGCTTAGCCTTAAGGTTACTGGCGACTGTTACAGCCGCCAGTGTTGAAAACTCAGCTTAAACATCTAGTAATAGACGAGCTGGATCTTCAAGTAGTTCTTTGATTGTCACAAGGAAACCAACCGATTCACGTCCATCGATAAGACGGTGATCGTAAGATAGAGCTAGGTACATCATTGGCAAAATTTCTACTTTACCATCGACAGCCATAGGACGATCTTGGATTTTGTGCATACCAAGAATTGCAGCTTGTGGCGGGTTAATGATTGGCGTCGACATCAACGAGCCAAACACACCGCCATTCGTGATAGTAAAATTACCACCAGTCAATTCTTCAACCGTTAACTTGCCGTCACGACCTTTGATTGCAAGCTCTTTGATGCCTTTTTCAATTTCAGCAAGGCTCAATGTATCACAATCTTTTAAGACTGGCGTCACAAGACCACGTGGTGTAGAAACAGCCATGCTGATATCGAAATAGTTATGATAAACAATTTCTTCACCATCAATAGAAGCATTCACTTCAGGGTAACGCTTGAGCGCTTCAGTCACCGCTTTGACATAAAACGACATAAAGCCAAGACGAATACCATGCTTCTCTTCAAACAAGCCTTGATACTGCTTGCGAAGATCCATGATCGGTTTCATGTTCACTTCGTTGAATGTCGTTAACATCGCGGTGCTATTTTTCGCTTCCAATAAGCGCTCAGCAACACGCTTACGCAAACGAGTCATTGGCACGCGTTTTTGGCTACGTGCGGCAGCTTGCACTGGAGCAACTTCAACCATTGGAGCTGTCTTTTTCGCATTCGCTAGGTGAGCATCAATATCTTCACGAGTGATACGTCCGCCAACCCCGCTACCTTTAACCTGACTAGCTTCCAAACCATGCTCAGCAAGCAAGCGGCGAACTGCAGGGCTTAGAGCGTCATTGCTCTCTTCGGTTAACGTTGCTTTGTGGCGCTTATCAGGTGAAGGCTCTGTATCACTCGTTGTATCTTTTGTTGGTTCACCAGCGACTGCGCCTGGTTTCAACTTAGCTAACAACTGCTTAGAAAGTACTGTTGCACCTTCTTCTTCAACAATGACTTCAAGTACACCAGCTTCAGGAGCGGGAACTTCAAGCACAACTTTATCAGTTTCAATTTCAACAATAACTTCATCACGTTCAACCGCTTCGCCTGGCTTTTTGTGCCATGTTGCTACGGTTGCATCTGCAACTGATTCAGGTAGATCTGGAACCAGAATTTCAATTGTCATATCTGTATCTTCCTTTTACTTCTAGTTCTTTAAGCTAGGGTCAGAGCGTCTTCAACCAACGCTTTTTGTTGTTTCAAGTGTACTGACATATAACCAACCGCTGGTGAAGCAGATGCTGGACGCCCTGCATATTTCAGATCAGCACCTGCTGGAATGGCAGAACGGAAGTTATGTTGGCTACTGTACCAAGCACCTTGGTTTTGTGGCTCTTCTTGGCACCATACGTAATCAACAACATTAGTGTACTGAGCAATGGCTGCTTCCACTTCCTCTTTAGGGAATGGATACAACTGTTCTATCCGCACGATCGCAACATCATCTTGTTCGTTGTTACGACGTTGCTCAAGTAAGTCGTAGTAAACTTTACCTGAACAGAACACCACACGTTTCACTTTAGCTGCATCAAGGTTATCAATTTCACCAATTGCTGGTAAGAATGAACCTTCGGCTAAATCTTCAAGCGTTGATGTACATAGCGGATGACGTAGCAAAGATTTCGGCGACATTACAATCAACGGTCGACGCATCGGACGAACCACTTGACGACGTAGCATGTGGTAAACCTGAGCTGGCGTTGATGGAACAATAACCTGCATGTTTTGTTCTGCACATAGCTGCAAGTAACGTTCTAAACGGGCTGATGAGTGCTCTGGACCTTGGCCTTCATAACCATGAGGCAGAAGCATAGTTAAGCCACACAAGCGCGCCCATTTTTGTTCACCAGAAGAAATAAACTGGTCGATAACAACTTGAGCACCATTAGCAAAGTCACCAAACTGCGCTTCCCAAATCGTTAGGCCGCTTGGTTCTGCTGTTGCATAGCCATACTCAAATGCCAATACAGCTTCTTCAGAAAGAACAGAATCGAGCACTTCAAACGGGCCTTGCTTGTCATGAATATTGGCTAAAGGAATATAGGTGCTTGCATCGCTTTGATTATGCAATACCGAATGGCGATGGAAGAAAGTACCACGCCCAGAGTCTTGCCCAGAAATACGAATGCGCTTGCCATCATCGACTAATGTCGCATAAGCAAGTGTTTCAGCCATACCCCAGTCCAACAGCTTTTCACCGTTTACCATCGCTTGACGATCGTTGTATATTTTATCAACACGGCTTTGCAGCTTATGGCTTTCTGGATACTGACAAATTCTGTTGCCTAGCTCTTTTAAACGCCCCAGGTCAATTTGGCTATCCCAAGGCATATCCCATTCATGGCCAATATACGGTGACCAATCAACCGAATGCAGCGCCATTGGACGCCACTCTTTCACGACCACTTCGCCATGATCAAGAGCATCACGATATTCATTGACTAATTGAGTAGCCGTTTCTATATCGAATTCACCGCGTTCAATTAACACATCAGCATAAAGCTTACGTGGTGTTGGATGCTTCTTGATCTTTTGGTACATCAAAGGCTGCGTTGCATTAGGTTCATCAGCTTCGTTATGGCCATGGCGTCGGTAACAGACTAAGTCAATAACCACATCACGTTTAAACTCATTGCGATAATCAAGCGCAATGCGCGTAACAAAAGCAACGGCTTCAGGGTCATCAGCATTCACATGGAAAATAGGTGCTTGGACCATTTTTGCGATGTCAGTACAGTACATAGTCGAACGCGTATCACGAGGGTTCGAAGTCGTAAAACCAACTTGGTTATTAATGACGATACGTACCGTACCACCAACGCAGTAACCACGCGCCAAAGACATATTAAAGGTTTCAGCAACGACACCTTGTCCTGCGACCGCAGAATCTCCATGAATTGAAATCGGTAACACCGCTGAGCCATCCTCATCACCTAAGCGATCTTGACGAGCTCTAACAGAACCAATAACAACAGGGTTAACGATCTCAAGGTGAGATGGGTTGAATGCTAGTGCTAAATGCACATCACCACCTGGAGTGGCAAAATCAGCCGAGAAACCTTGGTGATATTTAACATCACCCGTCCCCCACGTTTCATCATGCTTACCAGCAAATTCATCGAATAAATCTTGAGGTTTTTTACCCAGGACATTGACTAGCATATTCAAACGACCACGGTGAGCCATTCCAATCACAACTTCCCTCATGCCATTACCGCCAGCATGTCGAATCAGTTCTTTCATCATTGGAATTAACGCATCACCACCTTCGAGTGAGAAACGCTTAGCACCGGGGAATTTCGCACCAAGATAACGCTCAAGCCCTTCAGCCGCTGTAAGTTCTTCAAGGAATACTCGTTTTTCATCTTGAGTAAAGGATGGCTGACCAACCACAGACTCTAAACGCTGCTGAATCCAACGTTTTTGCTCAGTATCTGTCATGTGCATATATTCTGCACCGATAGATCCGCAATAGGTTTTATTCAGGGCTTGATGAATATCTTTCAACTTCATGGTTTCTTGCCCAATAGCAAAAGAACCGACGTTGAAAGTTTCTTCGAGATCATCTTCGTTGAGATTATGAAATGACGGGTCTAATTCAGCAACAGGTGGACGTTGCCAAAGACCGAGGGGATCAAGCTGGGCAGCTTCATGACCGCGGAAGCGGTAAGCATTAATTAGCTGCAAGACTTTTACTTGCTTTGCATCGACATCAGGATCACTAACTTGGACATTGTAATGCTTTGTTTCTTTAGCGAGTCGTCGGAAGTAGTCACGGACACGTGAATGTGGTTGTTCTACCACATTGTCAGATTGCGCAGGCAATCCATCAAAAACACGTTTCCACTCCTCACTTACCAGATCGGGATCACTTAGATACAGTTCGTAGAGGTCCTCTACGTAAGTTGCATTGGCGCCAGCCAAGTGTGAAGACTCGAGCCATGCCTTCATCACGCCGTTGTGCATATTTTCCCTTAACCAGTAGTTTTCACGTTTGCTTCGGTCTATGCCGAGCTATTAAAGGCAGGTCCGAAGACCTGCAATTTTATTCATTTTAAACCGAGCGATTAACAAGCATAGATTTGATATGCCCAATTGCTTTCGTCGGGTTTAATCCCTTAGGACAAACACTTACACAATTCATGATGCCATGGCAACGAAAAACGCTAAATGCATCATCAAGATTAGATAAACGTTCATCTGTTGCAGTATCTCGACTATCAATTAACCAACGATACGCCGCAAGCAAACCAGCAGGGCCGATAAATTTATCCGGGTTCCACCAAAAAGATGGGCACGATGTTGTACAGCATGCACACATGATGCATTCGTACAAACCATCTAGGTGGGCACGTTCGTCTGGTGACTGAAGATTCTCGCGTGCAGGCGGTAAGTTTCCATCCGTCACTAAATATGGCTTAACTTTTTCATAGTTCTCATAGAACTGAGCCATATCGACAATCAGGTCACGTACTACTGGTAAACCAGGCAGAGGACGAATGACAATGGTGTCTTTGTTTAACAACGCCGACAGCGGAGTAATACAAGCCAAACCATTTTTACCATTCATATTCAAACCATCAGAACCACAAACCCCTTCACGGCATGAACGGCGGAAAGCGATGGTTGGGTCTTGCTCTTTCAGTAAGATCAACGCATCCAACACCATCATGTCAGAGCCTTCTTCCACTTCCAGCACGTAATCCTTCATGTATGGCTTCTGATCGACATCTGGATTGTAGCGGTATATAGAGAATTTCAATTTCATAATAACGCCCTCTCCTTAGTACGTACGTGCTTTAGGTGGAAATGCATCACGGTAAATGGGTTCCATATTTACATTACGCTTCGACATAGTTTCTGTCTCAGGATTGTAAATTGAATGGCACAACCAATTTTGGTCATCACGATCTGGGTAATCGAAACGCGCATGAGCACCACGGCTTTCAGTACGATAGTTGGCAGCAACCGCAGTAGCGAATGCCGTCTCCATTAAGTTTTCTAGCTCTAAACACTCAATACGCTGAGTGTTGAACTCGGTTGACTTATCAGAAAGGTACGCATTATTTAATCGTTCGCGAATGACTTTAAGCTCTTCTAAACCTTTTGCCATCGCTTCACCTTCACGGAATACTGAGAAGTTATTCTGCATACATTGTTGAAGATCTTTACGAATTTGTGCAGGGTCTTCACCACCAGTACTATTTTCCCAACGATTATAGCGTTCAAGAGATTTTTGAATATCAGCTTCAGTAGCAGGTTTTGCGTCAGCTTGTTTCTTAAGCGTTTCACCCAAATGTAAGCCTGTCGCTCGACCAAAGACCACTAAATCAAGTAACGAGTTACCACCTAAACGGTTCGCACCATGAACAGAAACAGAAGCAATCTCGCCACACGCAAACAGACCTTGAACTTCTACATCTGCGCCATTAGCGTCTTGTTTGATAGCTTGACCTGAAACTTGAGTCGGAACCCCCCCCATCATGTAATGACAAGTTGGGATGACTGGGATTGGTTCTTTGACCGGATCAACGTGAGCAAAAGTGCGTGATAATTCACAAACACCAGGTAGGCGAGACTCTAACGTTTCTTTACCTAAGTGATCGAGTTTCAATTTGATATGTGGTCCCCATGGACCATCGCAACCACGACCTTCACGGATCTCAATCATCATTGAACGAGCAACAACATCACGACCAGCCAAATCTTTAGCATTTGGTGCGTAACGTTCCATAAAACGTTCACCATCTTTATTTAGCAGGTAACCACCCTCACCACGACAGCCTTCAGTTACAAGCACACCTGCGCCTGCGATACCTGTCGGGTGGAATTGCCACATTTCAATATCTTGCATTGGAACGCCAGCACGGATCGCCATACCCACGCCGTCACCGGTGTTGATGTGCGCGTTAGTTGTTGACGCATAAATACGGCCAGCACCGCCTGTCGCAAGAACTGTCGCTTTTGCTTTAAAGTAGCAAACTTCACCCGTTTCCATACACAGTGCTGTACAGCCAAGCACTGCACCATCTTCATTTTTCACCAAATCAAGGGCGTACCATTCAGAGAAAATGGTCGTTTTATGTTTGATATTTTGTTGGTATAGAGTATGGAGCAAAGCGTGACCAGTACGGTCAGCCGCAGCGGCAGTACGAGCCGCTTGTTCACCACCGAAATTCTTCGACTGGCCACCAAACGGACGTTGATAAATAGTACCATTATCAAAACGAGAAAAAGGTAGTCCCATTTTCTCAAGTTCGATAACTGATTCTGGACCATTTTTACACATGTATTCGATAGCATCTTGGTCTCCGATATAATCCGAGCCTTTCACTGTATCGTACATATGTTGTTCCCAGTGATCTTCATGCGCATTACCTAGCGCTACAGTAATGCCACCTTGAGCTGATACCGTATGAGAACGAGTTGGGAAAACTTTTGACAGCAAAGCACATGATAGGCCTTGCTCTGAAATTTGCAGTGCAGCACGCATGCCAGCACCACCTGCACCGATTACAACGGCATCAAATTCACGAACTGGAATAGTCACTTACGCACCCCACAATACAAATAAGCCAGAGAAGAAGTATCCAAATAGCACGGCGATAACCACAAGCTGCAAACCACCGCGTAACTTAGAACACTTGATATAATCCGTTAGTACTTGCCATAGGCCTATCCAGCCATGAATTAGGACTGAGACTAACGCTAGCATTGTGAAGACTTTAGTAAATGTACCACCAAAGAACTGCGTCCAAGAGACGTAAGAAATATCTCCTGAGAAAGCACAAAAGCTCACTAGGTAGATAGTATAAAGCGTCATGATGATCGCAGAAGCACGGATGAGTAGGTAATCATGCACCCCGTTGCGACCAACTGAAGAAACGTGTTTTACCATACCAAAACCCCCGCTAAAACTGACAACACTGCGGTTACGATAAACGTAACTTTTGCACTCATTGCACCAGACTCTAGCTCTTCAAAATGGCCGAGGTCCATCAGCAAATGGCGAATACCACCAGCAATGTGGTATGACAGTGCAGTTAATATTCCCCACAAGATAAATTTCACAAAAAAGCCGTTAACAATGTTGCTGGCTTCCATAAAACCTACAGGGGAGGCTAACGAGAGGGAGAGTAACCACAACAAAATTCCGACTGCAACAAACATGATCACCCCAGACACACGATGTAGGATAGATGCGATTGCGCTGATCGGAAAGTGGATGGTCTGTAAATCTAAATTAACAGGTCTTGACTTTCTTTCTTTCACGGGCTTGCTCACTCAGCTCCATTGAGCATTTATAGTTATAGATGAAATTTGGTTCCAAACCCACAAAAGTTAACATTAATTTAACAACAAGCCGCGGAATCAGCGCGGTTAAATGTAAAAACATTGTTAACAACAAGACTAAACACACTACCTCACAATTGTTTTTAGCCTTGAATTTATAAGGTTTTCACCAAAATTTGCAGTGCCACTATACGGCTGGCAACATTCTAATACAATTGATGTAACAATTTTTGCTACACAGAACAGATTTTTAACTTTATATGTCCAAAAAATCTAAACAAGTGCACACATCAGAGGAGAAAAATTGACTTTAACCCCGAACACACGTAAAAAAATGTCACACAAACATCCTGGACGGATTAAATAATAAACAAAGGAGATTGTTATGGCAGATAAGAAAGCTACCCTTCATATCGAAGGCAAAGCGCCAATCGAACTGCCGATTATGGATGGGACAGTAGGCCCTCAAGTAATCGACGTTCGTAAACTGGGGTCCAACGGATACTTCACTTTTGATCCTGGTTTCCTTGCCACTGCATCTTGTGAATCTCAAATCACTTATATTGATGGTGGTAAAGGGGTGTTATTGCACCGTGGTTTCCCTATCGATCAGTTAGCCAATAACGCCGATTACTTAGAAGTTTGTTACATTCTTCTTTATGGTGAAGCTCCAAATCGTGAACAATACGAAGAGTTTAAAAAGATCGTTACTCGCCATACGATGGTTCATGAACAAATTGCGAGTTTCTTTCACGGTTTCCGCCGTGACGCTCACCCAATGGCTGTTATGTGCGGTGTGGTTGGAGCGCTTGCGGCGTTCTACCACGATTCACTCGACATTAATAATGATACACACCGTGAGATAGCGGCTTACCGCCTGCTTTCTAAAATGCCAACACTTGCAGCCATGTGTTACAAGTACTCAACTGGTCAACCGTTTATTTACCCACGGAATGATCTAAACTATGCGGAAAACTTCCTGCACATGATGTTTGCAACGCCATGTGAAGAATATGAAGTCAACCCTGTAGTGGCTCGTGCGATGGATAAAATATTTACCCTGCACGCTGATCACGAGCAAAATGCGTCTACATCGACCGTACGTCTAGCGGGTTCTTCAGGTGCTAACCCATTTGCGTGTATTGCCGCTGGTATTGCTTCTTTATGGGGACCAGCTCATGGTGGTGCAAACGAAGCTTGTTTGCGCATGCTTGAAGAAATTGGCAGCGTAGATAACATTCCTGAGTATGTGGTGAGAGCAAAAGATAAGGATGATCCATTCCGCTTAATGGGCTTTGGTCACCGAGTGTATAAAAACTATGATCCACGAGCGACGGTAATGCGTGAAGCTTGTCATGAAGTTCTAAAAGAGTTGAACATCCAAGACCCATTATTGGATGTGGCGATGGAGCTTGAACGCATCGCACTTTCTGACGAATATTTTGTTGAGAAAAAACTCTACCCGAACGTTGATTTCTACTCAGGCATTATCCTAAAAGCTATCGGTATCCCAGTTTCTATGTTTACCGTTATCTTCGCCATGTCTCGTACTATTGGTTGGATTGCACACTGGAACGAAATGCACAGCGACCCTGACAATAAAATTGGCCGTCCTCGCCAACTTTACACAGGTCAAAAAATGCGTGATTTCAAACCATTGCACGAACGCGAATAACAAATCTAGTCAGAAAAGAGCGAGTATCCACTCGCTCTTTTTTATTTTATGCAACCACGCAACAAGCTGACTACACAGGATTATCGATATCGATAAACTCAACCTCAAAACCATATTCTCTCGCTAACCATTCTCCTAAAGCCTTAACACCATAACGCTCTGTTGCATGATGCCCGGCTGAAAAATAATGAATACCCTGCTCTCTTGCTGAATAGGTAGTTCGTTCTGATATTTCACCAGAAATAAATGCATCAAGTCCTTGTTGAACCGCAAGTTCGATGTAATCTTGCCCACCGCCCGTACACCAACCAACGGTTTCAATCATTTGCTCCGTCTGTGTTGGCGCGATATGCAAAGGCTGACGATTCAGAACTTGGTTGATTTTGGCCGCAAACTCAACACCTGACATCGGTTTGTTAAGACGCCCAAACATCGCAACAGATTGAGGGTGCCCTTCCATTCCACCTTCAACTTCAATGTCGAGCAAACGCGCAAGCTCGGCGTTATTCCCTAACTCTGGATGGATATCTAATGGTAAGTGGTAACCAAACAGGTTGATATCGTTTTTAATTAAAGTTCGGATACGTTTGCCCTTCATGCCTCGAATCGGTTCAGATTCACCTTTCCAAAAATAGCCATGGTGAACCAGTAAAGCATCGGCTTTAAGTTCAACGGCCTTGTCAATAAGTGCTTGAGAGGCGGTAACACCCGTAACAATCTTTTTGATTTCAGATCGACCTTCGACTTGTAAACCATTCGGGCAATAGTCTTTAATTAACTGAGGAGTAAGCTTTTGATTGATTAAAGCTTCAAGTTGTAAATTATCCATTATTCATCCCAAGATTGTATTTTTAACTAGCGTGGTTATAACAATTCCGAGCTAAGATGTCGAAAAATGAAGAAGAGAAAATCAATGAAGATGGACCTAAACTCACTGGCAAACTGGGTATCGACCACCCCTGCATTGTTTCATCACAAAGGTGTTGTTGCCACGCAGCATCCATTCATGCAGGACATTCCGCAGCTTAAAGAGGGTTATGCTGGTAACCCAAGATTAGGCTTTATCTATCAGCATCTATGCTCTCTACTATTTAAACTCGACCCAACCTATTCAGCCGTTTCTGAGGAAATTCAGTTAAATGATGCAGGAACAACACTGGGGTCACTTGATTTCGTTGTGAAAAATAAACGGCAGCAACGCTATGAACATTGGGAAGTGGCGGTTAAATTTTACCTTCTCCATCAAGGGCTCTGGTATGGACCAAACTCACAAGATCGTCTTGATATAAAGCTCGACCATATGCTCCACCAGCAACTAACGCTATCTCAATCTGAATCGTTTCAAACCACCTACCCACTTTGGCGTGATATCAGCCACCACTTGTTAATGCAAGGCCGTTTGTATACCAACCCCTTTGCCAACGAAACCATTCCAGAACAATGTTTAGGTTACTCAATTAATTCGTCACAAATTGCCGGGTATTGGTGCTATCAAAGCCAAGCAGAGCAAATAAACGAAACGCTATTCTTACTTGACAAGCCACAATGGATAAGTGGGAAAAGTACCACAAGCCCAGTGTTTACCTCAGCCCCAGAACACGGTTTTGTTCATTGCCAAAGTGAAAGTGGTCGATTTTGGTTTATCGTGCCAGATCAATGGCCACATCAAAGCGTTTAAATCATATATAACCGTTTTGATATCGGTTACAAACGTAGCTCAAAACAGAACGGGCGACCCATAAGGTCGCCCGTTTTCATTAATGATTTAATATTATAAGCCTGCGTCAGCAAAGACTTGATTAACGATATCCTGAGCTTCAGATTCAATCTGTTTCAAGTGTTCTTCGCCTTTAAAGCTTTCACAGTAAATTTTGTATATATCTTCCGTACCTGAAGGACGAGCGGCAAACCAACCAAAATCGGTCGTCACTTTAAGACCACCGATTGCCGCGCTATTACCCGGAGCATGCGTCAAACGAGCAGTAATTGCGTCACCCGCTAATGTTTGCGCTGAGACCATTTCTGGTGATAGTTTGCTAAGTACTGCTTTTTGAGGGCCATTAGCGACAGCTTGGATACGGCTGTACTTTGATTCACCGTGTTTTGCAGCAAGCTCTTCATAATACTGTTGAGGATTTTTACCTGTCACTGCGGTGATCTCTGCAGCCAGTAAACAAAGAATGATGCCATCTTTATCTGTTGACCATGGCGTGCCATCTTTGCGTAGGAACGATGCCCCCGCACTTTCTTCACCGCCAAAGCCAAATTGACCACTGTATAAACCATCAACAAACCATTTAAAGCCGACAGGTACTTCACACAATTCTCGGCCAAGGTCAGCGACAACACGATCAATAAGAGCACTTGATACTAAGGTTTTGCCGACGGCAACGTCTTGACGCCATTGCTGACGATGACGATATAGGTAGTCAATACATACCGCTAAGAAATGGTTTGGATTCATTAAACCTTTCGGTGTCACAATACCATGACGGTCATAATCAGGATCATTACCAAAAGCTAAGTCATACTCGTCTTTTAGTGCCAGCAGCCCTGCCATAGCATAAGGTGAAGAACAGTCCATACGCACCACGCCATCTTTATCTAATGACATAAATTGGAAAGTAGGATCAACCGCCTCACTGACTAGCGTTAAGTTCAGCTTGTAAGCTTTACCAATTTGACGCCAATAATCGATGCCACTGCCGCCCAATGGATCAACGCCCAGCTTAAGATTGGCTTTTTGGATAGCTTGCATATCAATAACATTGACTAAGTCATCAATATACGGTTTGACGAGATCAACCTGTTTAAATAGTGGTGACTGTTTGGCTTGCGTAATCGCTACACGTTTAACACCTTGCATACCCTCAGCAATAATTACATTCGCTCGGTCTTCTATTGCTTGCGTTAGTTCACCTTCGGCTGGACCACCGTGTGTTGGGTTGTACTTAATTCCACCGTCTTGTGGTGGATTGTGCGATGGTGTAATAACAATACCATCGGCTTTCTGTTGATGAGTTAAGTTATAAGTCAGAATCGCGTGAGAGATGCCTGGCGTTGGTGTATAGCCATTATTCTCTTGGACAATTACTTCAATACCATTGCCAATCAGTACTTCAACAACGCTAGAAAATGCAGGTTCTGATAGCGCGTGCGTGTCTTTACCGACGAAAATAGGGCCTTGAGTTCCTTGTTCTGCACGTACTTCAGCTAATGCCTGAGTAATCGCTAAGATATGATTTTCGTTGAAGGTTGATTTATCTGCACTACCGCGATGACCTGACGTACCGAACTGTACTTTATGCTCGGGGCAAGCTGGATCGGGTTGAAGTAAGAAATAGTTTGCGACAAGCGCAGGGATATTATGTAGATCTTCCTGAAGCGCTTTCTGTCCTGCGCGTGGGTGCATAGCCATTTTGACATCCTTTCTTGAAATAACGACGAAACAAAAAGCCTCATAATACGAAATTTATTTCTCGCAGTATGAGGCTTAAATCAGATTTTTATCTTTGAATAACAAGCTAAAGAAAATGTTAGATAGCGTTTGTTACTTTCTCAATGATGTCTGACGGGAAATTCATCAGCGACATCAATTGCTCAATCATCTGCTGTTTACGGCTGGTATTATTGTTAGTGATCACCCAAAACGGCGTATTTGGAATCGATTTTGGTTTCGTTGTTTGACCACTTTCAAGTAAGGTTTGCTCATTATCTGCAAAGTAAACGCGTTTACGCCCTTTGTTCACTAACGTCGCTTCGGAAAAACTTGCAGGATCAATGCGGTATAAAGTTGAAAGCACCAACATAAAGCGATCAATCGCTTTTTTCAGACCCGCAAATTCATCAGAAATCAGCAAAGAACGCATCTCTTTTACGCTATCAATCTGTGTATCTCGAACGGCATCTTTACTCACAACAATGCCTTTAGGTTCAACGTTTACTTGTGTCATTACCGTTGCAGCAGAAACCTTACCATCAACGTTCAGCAAGCGACGCAAAATGTCAGACGCGCTTTCACCAATATGCTGGGTTTGACTTGCAATGTAACGGTATAGATCCTCATCAACCTCAATTGTTTTCATTCGCTTTTCACAATCTCAATGTTTAAACTCTGAGAGATTATAGCGAGATCTTCACTGATACTCTACGTTAAACCAATCACTAATAAGATAAAATGTCAGCACTTCTTAATTATAAACTCGAAGGTGAAGGTCACACCGTTGTTTTGATCCATGGGTTATTTGGTAATCTCGACAACTTAGGCTTACTCGCCCGAGATCTTAAAACTGACCATCAAGTCCTGAGTATTGACTTGCGCAACCACGGTCAATCATTCCATTCACAGCAGCATGATTACGCCAGTATGGCGCAGGATGTCGCCAATCTACTTGAGTATCTAGCCGTTGACTCAGCGATAGTCATCGGACATTCAATGGGCGGTAAAGTCGCCATGAAACTGACTGAATTTGCACCGAATAAAATGAACAAGCTTATTGTTTTAGATATGGCACCGGTAAGCTATAACCAACGGCGACATGACAATGTGCTTGCAGGGCTTAAGGCGGTTATCGACCAGCAACCGACCTCTCGCGCGCAAGTAATGTCGATTCTAGCCGAGCATATTGAACTCGAAGGTGTACGCCAGTTTTTGAGTAAATCAATCGTAAAACGTGATGATAACGTCATGGAATGGCGTTTCAATGTTGCAAGTATTGAAAACAATTATTGGCATATTTTAGAGTGGCAGACTATTCCGACTACCAACATTCCAACGCTATTTATTAAAGGCAGTGAGTCAGATTATTTAATGACTGAACATCAACCCTTGATTCAGCAACAATTTAGCCAAGCTAAAGCGCATATCATTGCCAATACTGGCCACTGGTTACATGCTGAAAAGCCCGTAGAAGTGTTGCGGGCTATCCGCAAATTCACTGATTAAATCACCGTTTGTTGTTGAAACAAGTGTGAAATAGGTACTCATGCACGCATTAACTTTGACGAATAACAGTGGTATAGTGCGCGCAAGCAAATTGGCATAAAGGATTCCCATGCTGTACGACTACATGAACATGCTTGAGTCGATTGGACTCGATCTTCTTTTTGCGGCTATATTCTTTCTTATTGGTATGGCGATCAAAGATGTCCTTAAGCAGGGCAATGTTCCACCATTTGGACGTCGTATTGTATGGCTAGTTCTGTTTTTAGGGTGTGCTGGCTTTATCACTAAAGGGCTAATCCAACTCAGTTGGGAAGGCACTGGTCTTGGGTAAAGAGCAGGTTCATCCGCCAGAAAATGACAAATTAAAGGTAATGATTCTATGGCAAGTGTAGGTCTCTTCTTTGGTAGCGATACAGGCAATACTGAAGCGGTTGCGAAGATGATTCAAAAGCAACTGGGTAAGCAGCTCGTTCACGTTCAAGATATTGCTAAAAGTAGCAAAGAAGATATTGATAATTTCGACTTGTTGCTTCTTGGTATTCCGACTTGGTACTACGGTGAAGCACAGTGTGACTGGGATGACTTCTTCCCTGAATTGGAAGCGATCGACTTCTCAACCAAGCTGGTTGCTATTTTCGGTTGTGGTGACCAAGAAGATTACGCAGAGTATTTCTGCGATGCAATGGGTACCGTTCGCGACATTATCGAAAGTAAAGGCGCAACCATCATTGGCCATTGGCCAACCGAAGGTTACGAGTTTGAAGCATCAAAAGCATTAGTAGCCGGTGATAACGACCACTTTGTCGGTCTGTGTATTGATGAAGACCGTCAGCCTGAGTTGACCGACCAACGCGTCAATAGCTGGGTTAAGCAAATTTACGATGAAATGTGCTTAGCTGAGCTGGAAGACTAAAAAAAGACCCCCTGCGAACGCTGGGGGTCTTTTTTATATCAACCAATTAAATACTTACCAAAGTAGATGGCCTATGAAAGGCGCCAACAGTACTGTTACCATGCCTGCTAGCATCATCACCACGCTTGACACAACCCCTTCAGAATTACCAATTTGATAAGCCTTAGCCGTACCTGCACCGTGAGCCGACGCCCCAAGACTGGCACCCCTTCCTAACCGCGAGCGAATAGACAAGGTTGTCAAAACCACTTCACCAACCGCCATGCCGATAACCCCAGTTAACACCACAAATAACGCCGTAAGATCACTTTGACCACCGATTGATTTAGTCGCTTCAACAGCAAACGGAGTGGTAATTGAGCGCATGGCTAAGCTACGCTGTAATATCTCTGGGAGATCAAGCCAACGAGCCATAAGAACCGAGCTACCAACAGCGGTAACGACTGATACTAACACCCCTACCGACAAGGATAACCAGTGCCGTCTAATCAACACCCGGTTATCATAAACGGGTATTGCAAAGGCAACCGTTGACGGACCTAACATCCATAGTAACCAATGAGACTCTTCCATATAAGCTGGGTATGGGATGTGAAAACCCATCACAACCGCAACCAACAATAGTGGGGCAAGTAACAACGGCATTAAAAAGATTGAACGTCTACGCTGATAGAGAAACTTACTAAGGTAATAAAATACCACTGTTAATACTAAACAAAGGGATCCAAGCTGTGATGAAGTGAAAATAGAAGCCATAAGTTAAGACTCCACTCTAGCAAGACGATTTCTTTGATTACTTTTACGACGAGCCAGTTTCAACTCGATGCGATACACTTTGTCGACAACCCACGCAGTCACTGCAATCACGACCATAGTACTCGCTATTAATACCGCCAGAATTCTTAACCCATCTTGCTGCACAATGTCTTGGTAATTAACCACTGCAACCACTGCAACCACTGCAGGTACAAAAAATAATAGCATTTCAGCGAGTAGCCATGTTGCGCCTTTTCGTAACCAGTCAACACGAACCACGCGAAACATAATTAGAGCAAGCAACAATAGCATTCCAGTCAAATTCGCCGGTAAAGGCAGATGAAAAGTCGTAACCAGATACTGAGCAACAAACCAAATTAATGACAGTATAACTATTTGCAACAGAGTCAGAGCGACAGTGCTTACTTTTTTCATGATGGCTTTGGCATAAGTTTGTGAGTTGAGTCACACTATAATTCATCACAAAACCATCACAAAATGAATTTTCATTATCAAATTTATGCCAAAATGGAATGAAATTGAGATGGTATGAGTTGAGTATGAATATAAAAGCATTGCGTTACTTCGTTGAATTAATTAATCAGCAAAGCTTCACTCGTGCATCCGAAAAACTTTTCGTTACACAACCAACCATCAGTAAGATGATTCGTAGCCTTGAGCAAGAGATCAATCAACCGCTAATACAGCGTGAAGGAAGACGTTTCTGGTTAACGGATGCGGGAGAAGTTGTCTACCAAAGAGGGTTAGATATTCTTGCACAAATGGCGCAATTAGAATCTGAATTAATCGACTTAAACACACTTGAACGTGGGCACTTGCGTCTTGGTATCCCACCGATGGTTGGCCACTTATATGCCGGGCTTATTCGTCAATATCGCCAGGCCCACCCAAACGTAGAACTGACCATCGTCGAATATGGAGGGAGAAAAATAGAACAGGCCGTACTTAATGGAGAAATTGATGTGGCAATAACCATGCTCACGCCACATACTCCCGACAGCCTAACCTCTTTGCCTTTAGACTGTTATTTAATTTATGCCGTATTACCAGATACCGAGCCTTGGCGACGTCGTAAAAAGATTACTTGGTCTGAGCTACAACATGAACCATTTTATCTTTATACACATGAGTTTACCCTGAGTGACTATATAGGTTCACTTTGCGAGCAACATGGATTTACTCCACAAGTTTCTGCGCGCAGTAGCCAATGGGATTTTTTAGTCGCACTGGTTAAAAGTGGTGTCGGCGTTGCGTTTCTTCCTGAACCACTTTGCCAAAAAATTCAAGAACAAGGCATTTTAGTGAAACCAATAACGCCAAATATTGATTGGCACTTAGGCGTTATTTGGCACGCTGAACGTTATGTATCTCGCACAGCCGATGCTTGGATTAACCTATGTAAGCAATATAGAGGCTAAGCCTCGATATCAATAATTGATGCCATTACTATTCAGAGAATGTCATATCTTGCTCAGAGTCCAGCACTTCACGATACTTAGGCTTTTTACGCACATACAATTTTCGCTGTACTTCCGAGACCACGTCTCCTTGAGCATTTTTCACATGTATGATGAACTCAGGAAAACACTTATCTCCATTCACTGTACTGGCAAATATTGTATCAAGCTGGTCTTGAGTGATCTCAAAGTCAGCATAGAGATCTGACTGACCAGGTTTAATAAAATTGATACTCGCTTCTTTATCCCATACGTAGTATTTCTCACCCAAAATACCCATCAACATTAAAGAATAAACGGGATCGGTTAATGAAAAAATACTGCCTCCATACTGGGTACGATTAGCGTTTTTATTCCACCATCTTAGCTTCAAGCGCATCTTAACTTGGCGAAAATCTTCACTGATTTCATCAATATGGATCCCAGCCCCCCAGAAAGGAGGCCAGCTATTTAACGCCCATTTGACTATATTTGGTTTATAAAATTTCGCTAAAGACTGATTCATTCCGTGCTCGCCTTTCCAATCTATACCCAAACAACTTGAAGTTGCAGGTAGGCGGCAAGTGCGTTCATCCCCATGAGCATAGATAAACTATGTGATTGGGGTTAGCGAACGTAGCCAACACCGCTGTAACTTCAAGTAGGAAGGGTATATCTACTTAACCACAAGGACGTGCTAGCCTTTGAAAGTCGGCACGCCCCAACAAATGTTACACAATTGTAACTGGTCAGGGCTGTAATATCAGTGATATTGAGCGACTTTATGGAAAATACAGAGTAACCCTTTGAAGTTCGTGGTTTATTGTTAGCGGTCAGTGCCCTATAATGCTCAGAATTATGTATTCTGTTAACTGCTGCAGATCATCAACAGGAAAGTATATGTCAGATAATAACCAAGCGCTGAAGGATGCAGGCCTTAAAGTTACCCTTCCAAGGCTAAAAATTTTAGAAGTATTACAGCAGCCTGACTGCCAACATATCAGTGCTGAAGAACTGTATAAGAAATTGATTGATCTTGGTGAAGAAATCGGTCTTGCGACGGTTTATCGAGTATTAAACCAATTTGATGATGCAGGTATTGTCACTCGTCACCACTTTGAAGGTGGAAAATCAGTATTTGAACTTTCAACACAACATCATCATGACCACCTAGTCTGTCTTGACTGTGGTGAGGTGATTGAGTTCTCTGATGACGTTATTGAATTGCGTCAAAAAGAAATCGCAGCAAAGTATAACGTTAAACTAACTAACCACAGCCTTTACCTTTATGGGAAATGTGCGGATGGTAACTGCAAACAAAACCCTAGTGCGCACAAGCCAAATAAATAGCAAAAAAAACCACCGAAATCTCGGTGGTTTTTTTTATTCATTCGCAACTAATACCAAATATGGTATTAGAAGTAGTCACGAATCAGTACTTCTGCAATTTGCACTGCGTTCGTTGCTGCACCTTTACGAACGTTGTCAGCAACTACCCACATATTAATCCCACTGTGGTGGCTGATATCATTACGGATACGTCCAACCAATACATCATCTTTACCGCCAGCGTCACGAACTTGAGTTGGGAAATCTGTACCTTGGAAAACCGTAATTCCGGCCGTTTGTTCAAGCAATTCAACTACCTGCTCAGCATCGATAGGGGCACGGGTTTCGATATGTAATGATTCAGCATGACCATAAAATACTGGCACACGAACACAAGTCGGGTTCACCATGATGGTTGAGTCATTAAAGATTTTTTGTGTTTCCCACACCATCTTCATTTCTTCTTTAGTGTATCCGTTGTCCATAAACTGATCAATTTGTGGAATACAGTTAAAAGCAATTTGCTGGCTGAACGCTTCAGGTTCTGCAGGCATACCATTGAGAAGTCTTGCTGTTTGACCAGCTAGCTCATCAATACCTGACTTTCCTGCACCAGAAACTGATTGGTAAGTCGAAACATTAATACGCTCAATGCCCACCGCATCATGGATCGGTTTAAGCGCGACCAACATTTGGATAGTCGAGCAGTTTGGGTTAGCAATGATGTTACGATTACGAAAATCAGCAATCGCCTCTGGGTTAACTTCAGGCACAACCAATGGAATGTCATATTCATAACGGAAGTGAGAGGTATTGTCGATCACCACTACACCTTCTTCAGCCGCAATAGGTGCCCATTTCGCTGAAAGTTCACCACCAGCTGAAAACAGCGCGATGTGAGCTAATGACCAATCGAAATCTTCTACATTTTGCACTTGTACCGTTTTACCGTTAAAGCGATAAGCTTTGCCTTCACTACGTTCACTTGCAAGCAAATACAGCTCACCGACCGGAAAATTTCGATCTTTTAGTACTTCTAGCATGGTTTCGCCAACAGCGCCGGTTGCGCCAAAGATGGCGATATTAAATTCTTGGCTCATTTGTTACCTCTGTTTTAAAACCTAATTTGGCTAACGGAGCGAGGTTACATGACTCACTCCCTTTAATGGTTATCGCGCTGTACTCTCTTCTATCCCAATACACTTTACGCATATGATCAAATGCGCCTGGAGTACTAATTTCGCGACGAAATACAGCGTCATCTTTACGCACATCATAAATTAGTTGCGTCAGACTATGCAGAGTGGCTTCATCCCACTCACGTTCTAAATACAGTTCAGGAATAGGGGCTGCGGGCAATAAACTGCTTGCATTGGCACAATGCTCATTGTCGAGATATTCGCAAAAACTATTAAAAATCATCGTAGTTCCGCGCGCTTTTCCCTCTAGGCCGTAGCCAGCCACATGCGGCGTAGCAAAAGCTAATAACGGCAACAATTCCATATCAACTTGAGGCTCAAATTCAAAAACATCTAACGCTGCAATAAAACCATCTTTTTCCAATAACCTTCGTTTTAGTGCTTGGTTGTCAACAATTGGCCCCCGTGCGGCATTAATTAAAATTTGATCACTTCGCAGTGCCGCTAATCGTTGTTCATTCATCAGATGATGGGTTGGCCACTCACCTTCTGTCGTGATTGGCGTATGCAGAGTAATAACATCTGCCTTATCTAGTAACACATCAAGATGAGTAAATTGACGGCTATCACCTTGTGCCTGCTTAGGTGGATCATTGATCAATACTTTCATACCAATGCCAGTTAAACAATCCGCTAGGTAACTGCCCACTTGACCCGCACCAATAATACCGACGGTTTTGCCCAAAGCAGAAAAACCATGTTGCTGCGCTAACACCATCAAGACACTGAATACATATTCTGCGACCCCTACCTTATTACACCCCGGGGCGGCGGTAAAAAAGATACCTTTTTCAGCCAATAGTGGCTGATCAACGTGATCCATACCAGCCGTAGCCGTTCCGACAAACTTAAGTTTGTTTGCCTTAGTGAGTAGCGCATGGTTCACTTTCGTTACAGAACGAATCATTAACGCATCAACATCAATCAGATCATCAGCCGTTAAGGTTCTACCCGGTTTCAACACCACCTCACCAAGCTGGCTAAACAGCGCTTCAGCGTAAGGCATGTTTTCATCAATAAGGATTTTCATAGCGGAGTTCACATTATTGGAAATTGAAGGGATTGTGCAGAAAAGCGCACTAGCTGTCGAGAAGAAATCCCGCTTTCAATAAAAATGCCCGGCTCCTATTGGAAACCGGGCAAACATCCAGAACAAAAGGATCTTGTCCCGCTCTCCAGGGGACAAAGTCTGCGTCTGTGGATCAGCTAGGCTGATCCGCTCTGGAAACCTGATACCTATCACACGTAAGGTACTAAGTACCTGATGTGATTAGGCTTGGTATTTTTTGATGACTAATGTTGCGTTAGTACCACCAAAACCAAAGCTATTCGACATCACAGTAGTCAATTCCTGCTCGCGACCTTCAGTAACAATATCAAGACCTTCTGCCGCTGCATCTAGATTATCAATATTGATGCTCGGTGCGATAAAGCCATGGTGAAGCATTAAAGTGGAATAGATAGCTTCGTGTACGCCCGCCGCGCCTAATGCGTGACCTGTCATCGCTTTAGTTGCAGAAATTGCAGGGCTGTTACCACCAAAGACTTCTTGAATTGCACCTAGCTCTTTCACATCACCAACCGGGGTGGAAGTGCCGTGAGTATTCACATAATCAACACTTTCTACGCTTTGCATTGCCATCTTCATACAACGTACTGCGCCTTCACCTGATGGAGCAACCATGTCGTAGCCATCGGATGTCGCACCGTAACCAACAATTTCACCGTAGATTTTTGCGCCGCGAGCCAAAGCGTGCTCAAGTTCTTCGACAACAACCATACCGCCGCCACCTGAAATGACGAAACCATCACGATCAGCATCGTAAGTACGTGATGCTTTCTCTGGTGTTTCATTGTATTTAGTAGAGAGTGCACCCATGGCATCAAACATCATGGTCAGTGACCAATCTAGCTCTTCACCACCACCAGCAAATACAACATCTTGCTTACCTAGTTGGATAAGCTCCATCGCATGACCAATACAGTGTGCAGAAGTCGCACACGCTGAGCTCATGGTGTAGTTTACGCCACGGATTTTAAACGGCGTTGCAAGACATGCAGACACTGTTGAAGACATAGTACGTGGAACCATATAAGGGCCAACACGCTTCACGCCTTTTGTGCGTAATGTATCAACAGCAATCACTTGGTTATAAGACGAAGCTCCGCCTGAACCAGCGACAATGCCAGTACGATCGTTAGATACTTGCTCTGGTGCTAGGCCAGAATCAGCAATCGCTTGTTCCATCGATAGGTATGCAAACGCTGCCGCATCACCCATAAAGCGCATTTGTTTGCGATCGATATGGTCGGCAGGGTTCATTTTTAGGTTACCCCAAACTTGAGAGCGCAAACCGTTCTCTTTGAACTGCTCAGAAGCTGTGATACCCGACTTTCCTGCTTTTAAAGACGCTAAAACTTCTTCGACGTTGTTACCGATACTTGAAACAATACCCATACCGGTGATTACGACTCGTTTCATGTGACATTCCTATAATTCAAAATTCCGCTAGATG
This sequence comes from Vibrio sp. 1180_3, assembly GCF_029478545.1. Lineage (NCBI taxonomy): Bacteria > Pseudomonadati > Pseudomonadota > Gammaproteobacteria > Vibrionales > Vibrionaceae > Vibrio > Vibrio sp. 1180_3. The sequence continues at coordinate 43,990 of NZ_SJFM01000014.1, read as the reverse complement.
ATAACTAAGAAGGATAACAAAAGTGGTCAGCTTTCCCAGAAATTCGTACAATCTAACCCTATATATCGCCTGATTTCACAGAATTCAAACATTATGACTACCATTACCAATGCAGAACTCGGTTGGAATGAAGCAGGTACGCCTGTTTCTGACCAATTTGATGATGTCTATTTCTCTAACGTAAATGGTCTCGAAGAGACACGTTACGTGTTTCTTAAACAGAATCATCTCCCTCAAAGATGGCATACCTATGACCAAAAACGTTTTGTGATAGCAGAAACTGGTTTTGGTACAGGCTTAAACTTTCTTGCTGTTTGGCAATGGTTTGATGCATTTAAGCAGCAAAACCCAGACGCCACTTTGCAAACACTGCATTTTATCAGTTTCGAAAAGTATCCGCTCAACCAACAAGACTTAATAAAAGCCCACCAAGCTTGGCCAGAATTAGCTGAATATGCAAGAAAACTTCATGCACACTATCCGATTGCAGTCCCTGAATGTCATCGTATTGTTTTGGATGATGGTGCGGTCACCCTTGATCTTTGGTTTGGTGATATCAAAGATTGCATGCCCCAAGTTCCGACCCCTGAACATGGCTTAATTGATGCTTGGTTTTTAGATGGTTTTGCACCGAGCAAAAACCCAGAAATGTGGAATCAAACCCTATTTGATGGCATGGCTAAGCTCGCCAAGCAAGATTGCACTTGTGCTACCTTTACCGCAGCAGGCTTTGTACGCCGAGGGCTAATTGATGCCGGTTTTGCCATGCAAAAAGTCAAAGGTTTTGGTACTAAACGAGAGATGATCGCCGGCAAACTGGACAGTAAGCAGCCTTATAGCAACATCAAACCTTGGTTTGCAACCACGTCATCAAACCATGTAACCGACGTAGCGATCATTGGTGGCGGAATTGCCAGTGCCACCTTAGCAAAAACGCTCACTCGCCGCGATATTAATGTCAGCTTGTATTGTGCAGACGAAAAGCCTGCTCAAGGAGCATCAGGAAATCGTCAAGGGGCAATATACCCACTGCTTAATGGCAACCACACTGGAGTTTCTCGTGTCTTTGCTCCGGCTTTTTTATTCGCTCGACAATTTGTTGAGCAGATGTCTACACAAACCGCATTTGATCACGACTGGTGCGGTGTCACTCAGCTCATGTGGGATGAAAAATCAACCAAAAAGCAAAACGCCATGCTTGATGGGAGCTTTAACTCACAACTGATGCACCACTGTAATCCACAACAAACTGAACTCAATATCGGACTGCCTAATACAATGGAAAGTATTTACTATCCATTAGGCGGATGGCTATGCCCTGCTCAGCTGACTCAAGGGCTAATTGAGACTTTAGAAAAAAACGATTCCTTTAACGCCTACTTTAATCACCGAGTGGAAAAATTACGTTGGGATGAAACACAGCAACAGTGGATATTAAGTATCAATGGCATAGAAAAGCCTCATCAATCCATCATTATTGCTAATGGTCATCAATTCGACCAGTTCGACCAAACTCGTTATGTGCCATTAGGCAAAGTGAAAGGACAAGTCAGCCATATTCCTACCACGGATAACTTACAAAAACTCAGCAGCGTATTGTGCTATGACGGCTATATGACACCACACAACCCGCTTAATCAACAGCATTGTATCGGGGCGAGCTATGACCGAAGCCAAATTAATCAAGCGTTTGACCCAATCACGCAACAAGAAAATGGTCAGCGTTTAATAAATTGCATTGCAAACCAAAGCTGGCCGAAGGATGTCGATACATCTGGCAATCAAGCTCGCCAAGGGGTTCGTTGTGTCAGCCGAGATCATCTTCCCTTTGTTGGCGCGGTGGGAGACTTTGAACAAATTAAAACTAATTATCAACGGCTGCATACTCAAAACGAGCAAGATGTCGAGCCTGTCGCTCAATACCCTAATTTGTATTGCTTGTTAGGTTTAGGTTCTCGTGGGCTGAGTTCTGCGCCGCTGATGGCTGAATTATTAGCTTCACAGATAAGTGGCGATCCTCTGCCTTTACCGGTTGACGTTCTAGAAATGCTTCACCCAAGTCGCATGTGGGTAAGAAAGCTGAGAAAAGGAAAGGCGATTACCGAATAGCCATCATACAAGGCACCAGTAAAACGCCTCATAGCGCAGTGAGGCGTTACGCTTGGTTATGTAGCTCTGTCCACAGATCAAACACAATTACACGGTCAGCAGGGCTCAATTCAGAACGAGCTTGTTCTAGGCTCTGTTCTATACGTGCTTTGAAAATCGTAACATCATCGATACCTTCCTCTTCGCAAGAAGCCGCAGAAAGAGAAATATGACCACGTAAATAACCGCCAGCAAATAATTCATCATCCGATGCCGTTGCAATACGTACATCAATCATTTCTAGCAATTTTTCTTCAAATTCAATAATCATAACCTTCTCATTTCTCTCTATTTTTATCTTGTTATTTGGCGAGTTATTTGACGATAAAAAGTTCTGAAGTTAACTCTGGCGTACCATAAAAAGCACGCAATGCATCAGACAACATTTTTACTCGCGGTGGTAAGCCGAGCTGCAAAATCGACATCACTTCTTGGTGTACTTTGGTCATAAACACGATGCGATCAGGCTCAAAATCGCCGTGTAGGTTGTCACAACTGACACTAAAAGGAAAGCCTGCACTCACAGACAAAATCCATTCATACGCTTGTGGACGAATTTCCACTTTTTCAAACTCAGCTTGAACTTGCGCGGTGCGACCATCTGGCTCATACCAATAACCAAAGTCTTCCAATAAGCGACGTTTTGGCCCGGCGACACACCAATGTGCTATCTCATGTAATGCGGACGCAAAGAAACCATGAGCAAAAATAATACGGTGGTAATCGGTGTGCTCATCAGCAGGAAGATAAATAGGCTCATCACCACCTAGTTCTAAACGCGTATTAAACGGCTCAAAAAAAGTCAGGTTGAAGATAGAGATAAGGTCTGAATAGTGGTGGGTCATAGTGAATTTAAGTATCAAATAATTTTCGCTGCACATTCTCGCGTTTTTTCACTTTTAGGTAAAGCCTAACCGCATCAATGTGCTGGTTTCGCCTTGCATGTGATTAGTTTTATTTATCGAGCAAACGGTTTCTCGTTATAAAAACTCATTCGTCAGCTGTAGCATTTCCCACTACACTTGCGCCTTCATTTTCATCCCCATATGCAATATGGGTGCTATTTACGTTTGCCGGGGTATCACACGTATGTTGCTCAGCGTTTTATATATTATTGGAATTACCGCCGAAGCGATGACCGGAGCATTGAGTGCAGGTCGCCGTAAAATGGATTGGTTTGGTGTGATGTTAGTGGCCAGCGCTACCGCGATTGGTGGGGGTACTGTAAGAGATATTTTACTCGGACATTATCCACTAGGTTGGGTTAAAAACCCCGAGTTTTTAGCCATTACTTGTTTAGCGGGTGTCTTAACGACCGGGCTTGCAAAATGGGTCATCAAGCTAAAAGGCCTATTTATTCGCTTAGATGCATTAGGGTTGATTGTGTTTAGTATTATCGGCACCAAAGTGGCAATGAGCATGGGTCATCATGCGATGATTTGTATGGTAGCGGCGTTAGTAACCGGTGTGTTTGGCGGGTTACTGCGTGACCTTATCTGTCGTCAAACACCGCTAGTTCTGCATGAAGAGTTGTATGCATCTGTATCGCTTGTCGCATCTGGACTGTATTTGACATTACTGGAATTTGGCGTGAATGATGTGACCAGTACCATCATTACCCTAGTGGTTGGTTATGTACTGCGTATGGCCGCGGTTCGTTTTAAGTGGCGCTTACCCTCTTTCCAGCTCGATACAGAAAGCCAAATCCATTAATTTTAGATAAACAAATGCCCTCATATTGAGGGCATTTTTGCATTTTAACCGGGCATGTTAGATTTTAGGTGTTTCAGTTTGCACACCAAAGTTTTGACCGCGATGACGCAGTAAATGATCCATTAAAACGATAGCAAGCATTGCTTCAGCAATCGGCACCGCTCGGATCCCAACACACGGATCATGGCGGCCTTTGGTAATCAGTTGCGTCGACTCTCCAGCGCGGGTAATAGTATCGCCCGGCACGGTAATGCTTGAGGTTGGTTTGAGTGCAATATTAGCCACAATATCTTGACCAGTCGAAATACCGCCCAAAATACCACCAGCGTGGTTACTCGCAAAACCTTGCGGAGTCAGAGGGTCACGATGTTGGCTGCCTTTTTGCTGCACAACGTCAAAACCATCACCAATTTCTACCCCTTTCACCGCATTAATACTCATTAATGCATGAGCAATATCTGCATCTAGGCGATCAAATACTGGCTCGCCAAGACCAACAGGCACATTCGTTGCAACAACTTGCAGCTTAGCACCAATAGAATCCCCTTCCTTTTTCAAGTCACGGATAAGTTGGTCAAAGGCATCGACTTTGTCGACATCAGGACAGAAAAAAGCGTTATTTTCGATTTCATCCCAATCGACTTTATCAATCGATACATCACCCATCTGTGACAGATAGGCACGGACTTCAACACCGAATTCTTGTTTAAGATATTTTTTAGCAATAGCCCCTGCCGCAACACGCATGGCCGTTTCACGCGCAGAAGATCGACCACCACCACGATAATCACGGATACCATATTTCTGATGGTAGGTGTAATCGGCATGGCCTGGGCGAAATTTATCTTTAATTTCAGAGTAATCTTTTGAACGTTGGTCGGTATTTTCAATCAACAGACCAATCGATGTACCTGTGGTTTTACCCTCAAATACACCCGAGAGAATTTTGACTTCATCAGGTTCACGACGTTGCGTGGTATAACGAGATGTGCCCGGACGGCGACGATCTAGGTCTTTCTGTAAGTCAGCTTCTGTAATTTCCAACCCTGGAGGGCATCCGTCGACGATACATCCTAGTGCGATACCGTGACTTTCTCCGAATGTCATCACTCGAAAATGTTGTCCGATACTGTTTCCTGCCATTACTTCCTCAATATTGATACCTCTCATACCTAGCCTAAGGCTGGGTGAGCAGCACCGATTCATTCAATTGTTCGTATTTTCATAGTCGCTTTATTACGAAATGATGTAAAGCCCCAAAATAAACCAATTGCATTTTCAGGCCATAAAAAACGCCAGCATGTCAGCTGGCGTTCTATTTAAAGCATTGAGCGCTATTTAATCGATGTACAGCGAGAATTCGTCAGCACAATCGAGCAACTGCTGACGAGTCAGCATAAATACGCCATGACCACCGTTGGCAAACTCGATCCAAGTAAATGGAATATTTGGATATTGTTCCATCATATGGACCATCGAATTGCCCACTTCACAGATCAAAATACCGTCATCTGTCAGGTAATCCGGTGCATTTGCTAAAATACGACGAACTAATTTTAAACCGTCAGTACCCGCCGCCAAACCAAGTTCAGGCTCATGGGTGAATTCTTTCGGTAAGTTGCTCATATCTTCTTGGTCCACATAAGGTGGATTGGATACGATCAAGTTATATTTTTCTTTAGGTAGATCACGCAATAAATCAGAACGAATTGGAAATACTTGCTGCTCCATTCCGTGATCCTGAATATTTTGCTCAGCAACTTGCAGCGCATCGACTGAAATATCAACCGCATCCACTTCAGCTTCCGGGAAAGCATGAGCACAAGCAATCGCAATACAACCGCTGCCCGTACACAAGTCCATAATGCGCACTGGCTCTTCGATCAACCAAGGTTGAAATTGTGCTTCGATAAGCTCGCCAATTGGTGAACGTGGTACTAATACGCGCTCATCAACATAAAACTCTAACCCACAGAACCACGCTTTATTGGTTAAGTAAGCAGTTGGTGTACGTTCATTAATACGTTTGATTACACGTTCAACGATGCGCAGACGTTCACTGCTGGTTAAACGAGAATTCAATACGTGGGGAGGAACATCAATCGGAAGATAGAGCGTTGGCAAGATTAACTGCACCGCTTCATCCCACGCGTTATCTGTGCCATGACCATAAAATAAGTTGGCAGCGTTAAAGCGACTCACAGTCCAGCGAATCATATCTTGAAGCGTGTGAAGTTCAGAAACCGCCTCATCTACAAAAATCTTATCCAAAATTGCCTCCAAAAAGCGCTACAATACTGCCAATTTCGATCAGTTAGAAAATGACCAGACCCAATGAGCCAAAAAGACACCGAACACGATGACGATTTCGACTTGTTCCGGGATGCAGTACAGGGCGTCAAAAAGTTGCGACAGGATACCATAATCCAGCAGCCAAACAGAAACCCCAAACAAAAAGAAATCCGCCGTGTAGCGCGTGAAGCCAGCGATACAGAATTTTATTTCTCTGATGAGTTTATGCCTTTACTCAGTGAAGACGGACCAACACGTTATGCACGTGATGATGTGTCTAAATACGAAGTGAAGCGATTAAGGCGTGGTGTGTATGTACCGGATGTTTTCTTAGACATGCATGGCATGACACAGCAAGAAGCAAAACGAGAACTTGGCGCTATGATTGCCTACTGCGTAAAAGAAAATGTCCACTGTGCTTGTGTTCAACACGGCATTGGTAAGCATATCCTTAAGCAAAAAGTGCCGCTTTGGCTAGCTCAGCACCCTGACGTGATGGCTTTCCATCAAGCGCCCCTAGAGTTTGGTGGTGGTGGTGCGGTACTCGTCTTACTATCCATACCGGACAAATAACGTCATCATCACTAAAAATGCCACATCATAGTATGTGGCATATCTATAGATAAATACGCCAGTGTGGTAATTTCTCAAATGTTTATCAAATTAAAATTAATGGCGTAAATCTGGGGGAATGGGCATATTTTGCTCTTCCAGTTTAGGCCTTTGCCCACCGCGCTTACGGTACTGCTTAAGCTGAAAAACATAAGCCAGCACTTGAGCTACAGCAACGAACAACCCATCGGGGATCTCTTGCTCTAACTCAGTGGTGTGATACAACGCCCGAGCCAGTGGTGGCGCTGGGATGATGTAAATATCATGCTCACGTGCCACTTCGCGAATTTTCATTGCCATGTGATCAACACCCTTGGCTACTACGATAGGTGCTTTGTCTTTATCTTGTTTATAACGCAAAGCCACCGAAAAGTGCTCTGGGTTGGTGATAATAACATCGGCTTGTGGAACATCAGCCATCATGCGGCGCTGTGCTGCCTCACGTTGCAGCATTCGAATACGCCCCTTAACTTCTGGTTTACCTTCGGTATCTTTGTATTCGTCTTTAACCTCTTGCTTCGTCATTTTCAACTGATCAGCATGCTGCCAAATCTGAAATGGAATATCTATTGCCACCACCACCAGTAGTGAACAACTGATAAGCAGCACAAAGTTGAGTAAAATATCCAACGCATGGAAAATATTTTGTGGGTAAACATCCGTGCTCAATTGGAATAAATCTTCTTTAGAAGCCTCAATTAAATAAAACGCCACCCCAGAAACGAGCAAGACTTTAAGGATGGACTTAAACAGTTCAACCCAACTTTGCAAACCAAACATTCTTTTAATGCCGCTCAAGGGGTTCATTTTTGACGGCTTAGGCATTGCCGCTTCGGCCGAGAAATTAATGCCACCTACTCCAGCAGCGCCAATTAATGCAGCAATAAAAAGCGTCACTAAGATCAAAATTAAGGGCAATAACAACGAGGAGAGTGAGCCGAGCGCAATATCAAATAGTTTGCCAGTATCAAATACCTCTTCGCGACTCAAACTAAAAATGCGCCCCATTGACGAATACAACGCTCTCGCCAGTGATTCTCCAAACCACATTAACGATATCGCCCCCATCACCAATACTGATACAGAGGCTAATTCTTTAGACCTTGCAACCTGCCCTTTCTTTCGCGCCTCGTCCAACCGTTTGGGCGTGGCGTCTTCGGTACGTTCTTGACCGTCTGACTCTGCCAAACGCGCCTCCTAACAGTTCATACGAATAAGGCGGCAAACTTGCTGCTCACCTTCTAACCAGAATAGTTCATAATGACTATACAGGCCGCCCAAAATATACCAACACAGCAATAAACCGACCAACAAGGCAAAAGCAAAACCGAGCGAGAATATATTCAGTTGAGGTGCCGCACGAGTCATCACCCCGAAGGATAAGTTGACCGTCAATAACGCAATAATACCTGACAACGACATACTCAAAGCCACTTTAAACATCGTGCCTAACCATAACGCTATTTCTCGAAAATCAACCGTAGTCAATGAACCACTACCGATCGGCAATGTTTTAAAACTAAAGACCAATAGCTGAATCATCTTCAAATGGCCATCGGTGGCCAAAAAGAACATGGTAGCTAAAAACATAAACAATTGGCCAAGCAGTGGCGTATTTTGACCATTGGCAGGGTCAACCATCGAAGCGAAACCTAAGCTCGCCTGCATACCCAATATTTGACCAAGCATAACGAAGGTTTGAATGAGAAATTGTGTGACCATCCCCATCGCCACACCAATAATGATTTGCTCGAGAGTAGTAAGAAAACCTTGAAATGAAAGCAGTTGAATGTTTTCAGGAACAGCCGGAATCGCGGGCATAACCGCGAAAGTGATTGCCAACCCCAAATACAAGCGAATACGAGTTGAAACAAAACGTGCCCCAGTCACCGTCATTACCATTAACATGGCCGAAATACGGGTGTATGGCCAAAAATAATTGGCAATCCATTCTAAAATGACGCTTGTTGGATACTCCATTCAAGCTCCTAGTACAGTACCTGTGGTAGCCGTTCAATGATGGAAAAAAAGAATTCCATCAGCATTTGTGTCATCCAGTGTGCGAAAAGCATTAGGGCTAGCAACGTCACAATTAGACGTGGTAGAAAACTCAACGTTTGTTCGTTGATTGAAGTGGCCGCCTGAAAAATAGCAACCACTAAACCTATCAACAAACTTGGAATGATGATGGCGCATACCATGATAAGCACCATCCACAATGCAGATCTGAACAGTTCGACAAATATTTCAGGAGTCATACGTCCTCCCGCTACAAAGCAAAACTGCCGGCAAGGGTGGAAAGAATGAGATTCCATCCATCCACCAGCACAAACAGCATCAGTTTAAAAGGTAGAGAAACAATCATCGGCGAGAGCATCATCATACCCATTGCCATCAGCACAGATGCCACTACTAAGTCGATGATCAAAAATGGCAAAAATAGCATAAAACCAATTTGGAACGCGGTTTTCAGCTCAGAAGTAATAAAAGCGGGGATCAGCACCGCCATCGATACATCTTCAGGATTATTAGCTTGAGAGCCTGAAATTTCGACAAAGGTTTCTAAGTCTTTAACCCGTGTTTGTTTAAGCATAAAGGCTTTAATTGGCCCTTGCGCCGTATCAAACGCTTGCCGCGCTGTTATCTGCTCGTTGAGATAGGGCTGTACCGCTTGTTCGTTTATCTGATTAATCACCGGAGACATAATAAAAAAGGTTAAGAAAATGGCAATGCCGATGATCACTTGGTTAGACGGAGTTTGTTGCAAACCCATCGCTTGACGTAAAATCGACATCACAATCACGATGCGCGTAAAGGATGTCATTAAAATAACCATGGCAGGCAAAAAGCCCAGCATGGTCATCAACGCTAATATCTGTAGGTTAATCGAATAATCTTCGCCACCATTGGCGTTGGTGGTCACAGTGAATGCGGGGATTCCACCGCCACCACTAAAACCAGACGCGGTAGTTTGAGAAGCACCGCTGTCTCGGCTCATCGCGGTGACGGTCATACTCTCAGCACCAGCAGCCGTATTTGGAATTGGCGTTGCTAGTTCTTGCTGTGAAAATGCGATTGGAGCAAACAGCAACGTCATCATCAAAATAAACAGATGCATCGGATGAGAAGATAAACCTGAAAAGGTTATGCGATTATTTCTTATCATTTTTATTCAATAGCTGAGTCAGTTGACTGGCAAAAGGACTGGCCTCTAGCTCCTCCTGTTTCAGTGGAGTATCTAATTTCGCGATCAGTTGAATGGACTGTGTCGTGACACCGACTAAGAATTGTTCTTCACCAGCTTGGACAATAACGATACGCTCTTTGGTGCCAAGCGGAAGCTGGCGCACAATGCTCAGTCCTTTTTGGTTGCCAAAAGTAGGAACCCGCATGCGTTTTAGCACCCAAGCTAAAAAGAAGATTAAGGCGATAACGAACAAAAGCGACCCTAAGGTGGTCGCTAAATCTAATTGCTCACTAGCAGCGGCCATCGCTTGGCCAGAGAACAGTAATAAACTGGTAAGTTTCTTCATCAGAACACTTCTTTGTCGATGAACAGCATAGGTTTAACGCAACTTTTTAATACGCTCAGTTTGGCTGATCACATCCGTTAAACGAATACCAAATTTATCGTTCACGACCACCACTTCTCCGTGCGCAATCAAGGTACCGTTAACCATCACATCTAATGACTCACCGGCAATTCGATCAAGTTCAACAACAGAGCCTTGGTTCAATTGCAGTAAGTTACGGATACTGATTTTCGAACGCCCGACCTCCATCGAAATGGTCACGGGAATATCCATGATAGTGTCTAGTTTACGGCGCTCATCTTCTGTGATCGGTGGCGACGTGTCTTTGAGTTCATCAAGGGGCGCGGCAAGTATTTCATCAACATCAATATTCGGTGCAGACGGGTCTTCACCAAGGGCTGCAGCCCATTCATCCGCCAGTTTTTGGTCGTCACTTGGTTCCATCTTCGTTACCTATTTTATAATTCTTCGTTGTCTTGTTCGCCATCATCATCTTCAAATTCAGACATGATGTCTTTACCTAAAAAGGCAAGGTCGGTTTTCACTACATCAGGACGTTTAATTTTCTCTGATACTTGGACCGCCATTTTCTCCCCAGAACGCCCCATCTTCACGCGGTAAGTAGGAAGTTCTTCCACAAACATAGTGGCATGTTTAGGCATTTTAATCGGTATGATATCGCCCACTTGTAGATCCATGAGATCTCGCAATGAGATGTCTTGTTCTAACAAGTTCACTCTGAAATTAACCGGAACATCCATAATTTCTTCGCGCAAAGCTGAACTCCAGCGGACATCCGTTTCCATTTTATCGGACTGGACACCAGCATCGAGCAATTCGCGAATAGGCTCTACCATTGAATATGGCATAACCACGTGGAAATCACCGCCTCCCCCATCAACTTCAATATGGAATGAGCTAACGACGATGACTTCTGTTGGGCTCACAATGTTCGCCATGCTTGGGTTCACTTCAGAGTCTAAGTATTCAAACTCAACACCCATTACAGGCGACCACGCTTCTTTGTAATCACCGAATACAATTTTCAACAGCAGTTGGATAACACGGCGTTCTGTTGGTGTAAATTCACGCCCTTCAATACGAGCGTGAAAACGCCCATCACCACCAAAGAAGTTCTCCACCAAGATAAACACTAAACGTGCTTCCATTGTGACCAATGCCGTTCCTTTAAGAGGACGAAAACGCACCATATTCAAGCTGGTTGGTACATAAAGAGTATTTTGGTATTCACCAAATTTCATCATCTGTACGCCGTTGATTGATACTTCGGCTGTTTTACGCAGCATGTTAAATAAACTAATACGCATGTGACGCGCAAAGCGCTCATTGATCAGCTCTAGCGTCGGCATTCGCCCACGAACGATACGGTCCTGAGAAGAGAAGTCAAAATTGATCGCACTGTTTTCTGAGGGATCTAATTCTTCTTCAACTTCATCAACCGTATCTACGCCATGCAGTAGCGCATCAATTTCGTCTTGGCTTAATAAGTCAGTCACGCTTCACCTATTGAATTACAAAATCGGTAAATAACACTTTCTCGATAACAGGTTGTCCAACCGCTTTCGTCAACGCCGATTTAATATCATCAGTTGCTTTATCTCTAAGTTCAACCCGACCAGTTGCACTGCGAAGCTGCTCAACCGTAGCGGAAGCAAACGTTGCTAACAGTGAACTCTCAACCAATGGTGAATGATAACGAGCTAGATTTTCGTTTTCTGATCCTCTGACCATCAGTTGTACTTTAATTTGAACTAAGCGGTCTCTTTTATCGCCGGTAACATTAAACACGAACGGTTGAGGGATATTAACATAGGCCACAGGATCGACCGGTAAAACCACTTGCGTCGATGCTTCTTCACTACTTGTAGCACCATCATCACTTCCCATTAAAAAGAAAGCCGCGCCACCACCGCCTAACAATAATACAACGACCGCAATAATGATAATGAGCAGCTTTTTCTTCCCTTTAGGAGCATCCGTTTGTAACTCTTCATCAGCCATAATATTCTCTATGTCGTTATTTTTAATTTAGTTTAAGCGTAATAACTGATTCCATCACGCTTTGATGCGACATTCAAATCAAGTTTGACGTCCGTATCAAGGTTTTCTTCGCCCAAATAGTTTTCATTGCGTGATAATTGACCAGGTTGGCCATCACCACTTGATGCATAGCGTGACTGCTGCTGTCCAGCATTTTGCTGTTGTACCGAAGTATCACCCAATTGCACTCCTTGCTGGGCAAGCATTTCTCGCAGTCGCGGCATAGATTGTTCTATCGCATCACGAGCTTGATGGTTAGCGACAGTGAAGTGCACCGTCGCGCCATCACCATTCATATTCATGCGAATTTGCAAACGGCCTAGCTCAGGTGGATCAAGACGAATATCAACATGCTTTAAATTTTTCGACATCATCATTTGCACACGCTCTGCCATTTGATCACTCGCCATCTCTTTATTGAGATGCAAAGGAGGTTGAGGCGCTGCTTGCTGCAAGTTCTCAGCACGATTTTGCGCTGACGTGATGCCTTGCTGGCCTGCTGCAGTCGATATTTGATGAGCAAGCGAGCTATCTTTGTGCTCTTGGGCTGTTCCACTGTCGCCAAGCCCGGCAAGCGCTTTTGCACCTAACGCCGCCTTCAGTGCAGCCTGACTTATAGGTTGCTCTGGTGTGATTGCTGTCTGCATAGGCATAGTGTTAATCATTTGCTGCACCTGCGCGTTAGTGACATCACTTCCTGCAGCCGAAAGTGTTGAGTTCGCCAATGCGGCTTTATCAGCCGCAACTGACGCTTGCATTGTTTGTGACTGCTGCTGAACTAAGGCTTGATGAACCGAATTCGCTACTGGGGTCGCCTGACTTTTGCCTTTTAATGTAGCAGCACTATCGCTACCGTCGAGTGGGATAACTTGCCCTTCTATCGCCGCTGCGCCAGCCCAAGGAATGGCTGCCGCCAGTACAGCATCACTTGCAATAACCGTTTCGCCTTGTACTTCTAAGACATTAGTAGGAGTCACTGCTGATTGAGGTTGAACCACTTGTTGAGTATCGACTGTAGAGGCGGCTATCAATGCCTGCGCACCAATAGCATGTTGCTCTGAAGCTTCATAGCTTTGCGCTTCCTCTTCTCCCCTCGCAGTCAAAGGTACCCGCTGTGATAATTCTTGTTCTATCGGCGCGAGTTCAGAGGTTGGCTGTTGAATGAATTTTTGGACTGACGCTGGAATGTCTGCTTTAGGCTCACCCTGTTGAAGCTGAAGATTATCAGCCTGGCTGAGCTGAACATCATTTATCACGCTGTTAGCATGCATATTTTCATTGAGTGGAGAGGATGGAATAACTGCCACCATTTTAGGGTCGATACTATCGGCTATTTGGATTTTAGCCCCCTCAAGTGGTTGACTTTTTTCTTGTGGCAAAGTTTTGCCGTTCGCATCAGTAAGAGCTTGATTTGCACTGTTGAGGCGACCTAAAATTTCATCACCATCACTCATCACTTGCGCTGTTTTTTGTTGTATTGCAACGTCATCAGACTCTGATGACAATTTTGATTTGGAGCGTTTATCTGCTCCGAGTGAAATTTCAGCCTCTTCACTTAGCTCTTCACCATCAAGTTTTTGAGCTAATAAAGCATCGCTACTTTTACCTGCCGCTTGTTCTACATTTGCATTCTTTGAATCTAGCGGGGCAACTTCTGCCTCGTCTTCAGTATCAATGGCAGCTTCCACCTCAACGGGGATGCTCGCTTTAACTTCAGTAGATTTAGCCTCTGCCGCTTCTTTTGCATCGGAACCCGTAATGATCGCAGTAAGCTTTTCGAAAAAGCCTTTCGATTCAGAGCCTTCACTAGCAGAATCCGTACTTGCTTTGCTGACACTGGCTATTTTTGATGTATCGGATGGTGTTGTAATATTTACATTCATATCCATGATGCTCGCACTAGAAACAGAGAATGAAGTGAATCAATGAGAGGTTGATAACGAACCTCTCATTCATTTTTCACCGATAGTGGAGTAAAACAAAGCAAGAAATGCGCCAATGTGAGAATGAATGAGGCAGTTAAAATGGGTTGTTGTTAGAACGCTTACGGCTAAACAATAATGTTGAAAATTCATCCATTTGTTTCTGCTCACGCTTTTCCTGCAAGCGCTGTGCTTCAGTCTGCTTTTTATCTATCAGCCATTCGTAAGAGCGTCGTTGCTTTCTCACTTCCAACCAATGATCTTGGCAGTTCTCAACTTGTGTTTTGAAGTGCTGTTCCGCATCTCTTTGCTTGGATAATGTTTCATCTAACTGAGTAAGAAACCGATTCAAATGACCATATTCACTTGCGCTAAGTCCAGACATACCGCGATCAACTAACTGCTGGCAATAATCGAGGCGATATTGCTCAATCTGTGATAGTTGTTTGTAGTAACTATCCAATTCACTGCGCGATTTACTAAGCGCCATGGCCGCTTTTTCTTCTTTGTCTTTCGCTTGTTCTAACAAAAATTCTAATGCGTTATCCATTCACTATTACCCAACCTGCAACACATGCTTAAGCATATTAACGCACATATCATAAGGCACTGAATCCTTCATACCTTGCTGTAAATATTCATCAAGTTTGGGTTTGAGAGTGAAAGCGCTATCGATAGCAGGATCGGTCCCTGGTTTGTAAGCTCCAATCGAAACCAAGTCTTGATTTTTACGACAAATAGAGAGTATTTGACGCACAGCTTTAGACATTAGCATATGCTCGTCAGTTGTAATCTGTGGCATAACACGGCTAACTGATTTTTCGACATCAATGGCAGGGTAATGCCCAGCATCAGCCATCTCACGCGACAAGACTATGTGACCATCGAGAATAGCACGAGAGGCATCGGCTATCGGATCTTGTAAATCATCACCTTCGGTTAAAACAGTGAAAAATGCGGTAATGGAACCTTGTGTAGGCCCACCATTACCAGCGCGCTCAACAAGCGCGGGTAGTTTCGCAAACACAGAAGGCGGATAACCTTTAGTTGCAGGTGGTTCACCTACCGATAAGGCAATTTCACGCTGCGCTTGCGCGAAACGAGTCAGAGAGTCCATTAGCAGTAAAACATCTAAGCCTTGGTCACGAAAATATTCGGCAATAGCCAGGGCTGTTTGACAACCTTTAAGTCGCATTAACGGCGATGAGTCAGCAGGCGCTGCAACTACTACAGAACGTTGACGCCCATCAAGACCTAAAATCTCTTCGATAAATTCTTTAACTTCTCGACCACGCTCACCAATCAAACCGACCACGACCACTTGTGCGGTAGTGCCTCGCGTCATCATGCCCAAAGTAACCGATTTACCAACACCAGAACCGGCAAACAGACCAATACGCTGCCCCTTACCAACCGTTAGTAAACCATTAATCGCTTTAAGTCCCACATCAAGTGGCTCTGTGATCGGCTTACGCGCTAGAGGGTTAATGGGTTCAGCATTAAATGAGGCTCGCTTTTCGGTATAGATAGGGCCAAGGCCATCAAGAGGATTACCCACACCATCAATCACACGACCGAGTAATTCCATTCCAACAGGCAAACCTGTATCACCAGTAAGCGGCGTTACTTTAGCCCCCGGCAAAACACCGGTGATCTGCTCGCTTGGCATCAAGTATAGATTGTCTCCAGAAAAGCCAACCACTTCGGCTTCCATTTCACCAGACATGGTTTCAACCGTACACAAGCTACCAATCGGTGCTTTACACCCTGTGGCTTCAAGCGTTAACCCAACGACACGCACTAATTTGCCAGACGCAATCGGCCTACAGGTTAACCCTTCAGTCTTGTATTGACTGAGACGTTCAGCAAGCGCTAACACTAGTGTTCACCTTGTTGATGACGATTGGTGCCACAGAAACTTTTCAGTACACTGCGAATGCGATCTTCCATTCGGTAGTTGACGCTCGACTCACCCGCTTCAATTTGCACATCAGCACGATTCAATGCAGGTTCACCGACCAGCGTCCAATTGCGAAAATCAAGTTCTTTCTCACCATAAGCCGAACGAATGATTTCAACGTCTTCAGGGTGCAGCTTTAAGGTAATAGCATGGCCTGAAACAGGGAGTGCTTCAACGGAAGATTTCACCGTATCAAGAATGACTTGAGGATTAGTTTGGACTTCAACATGGACGACCTCTTTAACTAACGTCAATACCATATCAACCAACTGTTTTTCGACTTGGGCGTTCATCAATTCAAGAGGTTGAGCAAATTGATTTGCTAAGCCAACAAATACTTCAACTTGTTGTTCGATAAAGGATTGCCCTTCAGCAATCCCTTCTTCCTTGCCTTGCGCTCGTCCTTCTTCATGCCCAGCCGCTAACCCTTCTTCTTTTCCTTTTTCGTAACCTTGCTTAAAACCCGCTTCCTGACCTTGATGCAGACCATCTTGATAAGCACCTCGCTTGATCTGTTCGATCTCTTCTTCGGTCAGTTGTAATGGTTCTTCTACTTCAGGTTCGTCAAAGCTAGGCATCCAACCTGGGTCATAGTTCAGCGCGGTTTCTTTGGCTTTTTTATTCGCCTCAGCACCGTAGTCTGGCAGCCCCCATTTTTTGGGTTGCTCTACATTAGCGTCTGTATCTAAACGTAAAAATCCGCGTTTTCTTTCTCCAGACATCATGCTACCTATTATTCAGTAAAGGATGGATTATAAGAATTCGTCAGCACCACCAGACAACATAATTTCACCGTTGTCAGCCATACGACGAGCAATGGCCAGAATTTCTTTCTGTGCGGTTTCAACATCAGAAACTTTGATTGGCGGCATGGCTTCAATGTCATCTTTCATCATATCAGCAGCACGCTTCGACATGTTTTTGAAGACTTTTTCACGTAGTGCATCATCAGCACCTTTAAGTGCTTTCTGTAGGATATCTTGTGGTACATCACGCAGCAATTTCTGAATACCTTGGTCATCCACTTCAACCAAGTTCTCAAACACAAACATGAGGTCTTCAATTTGAGTAGCCATATCTTCGTCTTGCTCACGCATTTGATCCATGAGAATACCTTCAATATTGTTATCAAGGTAGTTCATGATGTCAGCAGCAGCTTTCAAGCCACCAATTTTCGCCGCTTGAGCACCAGCTTGACCTGCAAATTGTTTCTCCATGATTTCGTTCAATTCAGCCAGTGCCGATGGTTGAACTTCTTCAAGGTTGGCAATACGCATCAAGAGATCCAAGCGGTCTCGCTCTGCAAACTGCGCCAAGATCTCTGCGGATTGATCAGGCTCTAAGTAAGATAATACAATGGTCTGAATTTGCGGGTGCTCGTTGACAATAATGCTCGCCACTTGGCGTGGGTCCATCCATTTCAAAGAGTCTAAGCCTTTCGATCCAGTCCCTAATAGAATTTGGTCAACAAGGTTATTGGCTTTATCAGCACCTAGCGCAGCGACAAGCGCATTACGCATAAAGTCTTCGCTGCCCATACCGATGTTGGTGTATTTTTGGATGTCTTCAAGGAAAGCACGATGAACTGCACCGACCTTCTCTTGGCTAAGCTCCTTAGCTTTAGCCATGGCACTCCCCACTCGTTGAACCTGTTTAGGCTCAAGATGGCGAATGATTCCCGCCGCATCTTCTTCGTTTAAACTCAACAGCAAAATAGCCGCTTTTTCATCACCGGAAATCGCTGAAATATCAACGGTCGATTCTGTCACTTCTCCACCACTTTGGTCTTTAGCTATGATTTCGTTAGGCATTTTGCATCCAATTCTTCACTACTTGAGCCGCAAGTTCCGGTTCATTCGCTACAAGAGCACGCACCGCTTTCAGCACGTCTTCATCTTTATGTAAGTTTGGTAAATCAATCCCTGAACCAAACTCGAATAGATCGCCGCCATCAATATCGCTACCAATAAGGCTTGTCTCACCGTTGGCACCAATTGGTAAGCCATCAGGTCCATACATTGGGTCATCGTCATCCGCAGCAGGATTAAGCAGTTTTTTCAACGCAGGTCGAACTAAAACAAGAATCACGACCACAATAACCAACGCACTGGCGAACCAACGAATCCAGTCATTAAAGTTCGGATGCTCCCAAATGGGTACATCGGCAATGGTTTCAATTTCAGGTTCAGCAAACTGCATGCTCAAGACATTAAGTAAATCACCACGATTTTCATTAAATCCTACCGTACCAACCAACACCTGACGAATTGCATTAATTTCTCCCTCACTAAGTGGCGTATAAGTCACTTCACCGGTTTCTGGATTGACAGAAGAACGGTTCTTAATCGCAACCGCTACCGTTTGGCGGTCAACCACACCGGACTGTTTTCGTTCATGGCTAATGGTGGTGTCCAATTCAAAATTGCGCGTGGCTTCTTTATGAACCGAACCTTGCCCAAGCAAAGAGCCATCTTTCATTTGTGCGACATCTTGCGGGATAGAAGCATCAGCAGGGGGTTGGTTACTCAAGGCTCCTGGAACACCGGCAACCACGTTACCATTGTTGTAATCTTCTAAAGTGTACTCACTGCGCGTTGCGGGCGTATTGGGATCAAAACGCTTACGGGTTTGCTCAACGGCGCTAAAGTCTAATTGGATATCCACTTGCGCGGTATAATTACCAAGACCAAGAATAGGAATAAGTACGGAGTCAATTTTGTCTCGTAACGCTTGCTCTTGTTTGCGTTCAAGCTCTTGTTCTTTACGACGTGCTGATGAAATTGGGTCTTGAGAACCAGAACTGAGCAAGCGACCGTGTTGATCGGTCACGGTAATGCGATTTGGTTTCATTGCCGGTACGGCACTGGCCACCATATCGACAATAGAGTCGACTTCTTCTTGTTTGAGGTTTGCGCCAGTACGTAAGGTAAGAAACACTGAGGCAGAGGCTTCTTGGTTGTGACGAACAAATACACTTTGTTTTGGTAA
This sequence comes from Vibrio sp. 1180_3, assembly GCF_029478545.1. Classification (NCBI taxonomy): domain Bacteria; kingdom Pseudomonadati; phylum Pseudomonadota; class Gammaproteobacteria; order Vibrionales; family Vibrionaceae; genus Vibrio; species Vibrio sp. 1180_3. The sequence goes on along the minus strand of NZ_SJFM01000014.1, from coordinate 24,761 downwards.
AGCCAATAACACTCGGGCTTTATTGACTTGTTTCATCTCTTCAATGGCTTTAGCAAGTTGTCGCTCACGACTGAGTTTGAGTCGCTCTTGCTCAAGACGTTGCGAAACACCAAACCCCATGTCTTGCATGAGAATTTCATCGCCCGCTTGTTTGTTTTGATTTAAGCCCGCGCGAACCATATTCAGTTTTAAACTGTTGTATTCACTGGAAGGTACTAAAATGGTATTGCCATCGAGCTTGTAGTCGAGTTTCTGCTGATCAAGGTAGTCTAGAACAGGGATAAGTTCTTCTGTTTCATACGCACCGAGTGGGCGCATTTCTGGCTCTTTAACCCAGAAAAACAGCATCACAATGAGAGCAACGCAGATGGAGATCGACAAGACAAGCACTACTTGACGCAGTAAGTCTAAATCACCCATTGCAAAATCCGATTTAGAAGAGCTCTTCTCTTCTAAATCTGGGTTCTGTGTATCTAGATCTAAATCTGAACCAGCCATTAATGCATGTTCAGAACCACCACTCACGGCTAGGTCGGTTGTTTGCTTATCATCTGCCACTGTCTACTACCTAATTTATACAGGCATGTTCATGAGTTCTTTGTAAGCTTCAACAAGTTTGTTTCTCACTTGTATTGTTGCTTCAAAGGCCACGCTGGATTTGTTGCGTGCAATCATGACATCCGATAATGAGACATCTTCATCCCCACGATCAAAGCGCGTTTGCAAATTACCTGATGCCTTTTGCAAACCGTTCACATTGTTAATCGCATTAGACAGCATATCGCCAAAATCAGAACTGACACTTTGACCTGTCGCTGCCGGACGAGCATTGGTTGCTTCCAACATCATCGTTTGCATTTCACTGTGTAAACCATCAAGTCTCATTGCTACCTCTAACGCCAAATCTTTGACCAATGTCCGAATAAAAGGGATAGAGCAATTTATATGCCATCACCAATGTTTAACCTAATTGGGAATTTCAATCCCTGCATCGCGCATTTTGGCTAATTTATAACGCAATGTACGTGGGCTAACGCCTAATTTTTCCGCCATCTCTTTGCGACGTCCTTGGCACTCAACCAAGGTTTCCATGATGATGGTATATTCTTGGTCTCGAAGTTCATCACCCAATGCAGCACCATTGGTGGTGGATAATTTGTTTGGTTCAGCTTGGGCGATAGGCATAATATCCGGTGTTGCTAGCTCGGTGTTTTCCACCATTTGCTGCAAGCTACTCGCATCTTGCCAATCAACGCCTTCAAGCAGTATATGCTCGCCAGAAATATGACTTTGCTCACTAAGGATGAGTGCTCGCTGGACTACATTATCCAGTTCTCGGACATTACCAGGCCAAGTGTAACTCAATAGTTTAGCGATAGCTTCAGGAGCAATATTAGGCACTGGCAAACCTAGTTTTGTACAATGACGCTCAACCAAATGATTGGCTAAAGGCTCTATATCACCTTTTCTATCACGCAGCGCCGGCCAAGAAATCGGGAAAACGTTCAAACGATAGTATAGGTCATCACGAAAATTCCCTTCTTGTACATACTGTTTTAGGTCACGGTTACTGGTGGCTAAGACCCTTACGTCTAATTTAATGCTTTTACGGCCACCAAGACGTTCGACTTCGCGCTCTTGTAGTACGCGCAGTAATTTAGCTTGCAGGTTTAAATCCATTTCACTGATCTCATCAAGTAAAATGGTTCCGCCTTGTGCTTGCTCAAACTTACCTGGACACGCTTGAACCGCCCCAGTAAATGCACCTTTTTCATAACCGAATAAGGTAGCTTCTAACATATTGTCAGGAATCGCGGCACAGTTGATGGCAACAAATGGACCATCTTTTCGTGATGAAGCATTGTGGATATAGCGAGACATCACCTCTTTTCCCGAACCACTAGGACCAAGGATCATCACATTGGCATCGGTTTTAGCCACTTTGTCTGCCAGAGCAAGTAAACGCAGGCTTTTTTCATCAGCAACGACCGCATCGCCATTATCATCCGATTTAACTGGAGCGTAGCGACTGACCATATTGAGTAACACTTCCGGGGCAAAAGGCTTGGCCATATAGTCGATGGCGCCTTCCTTCATCGCCGAAACGGCATCTTCAATATTGGCGTAGGCGGTCATTAGCAGTACGGGTAAGTTAGGCCAATGCTGCTTGATATTTCGCAGTAGTGCTAACCCTCCCATGCCAGCCATTTGTACATCAGAGACAACGATATCAACAGGGTTTGATTTCAGTTTAATCAACGCATCTTCAGCACAATCGGCTTCTAGCCATTCATAACCTGCCAGCGCCAGCGTATCTACTAATGCTTCGCGTAGACCTTCATCATCTTCAACGATTAAGACTTTGCTTTGAGCCATCATCATTCTCCAGTCTCTGTTTGTGAAGAAGAGGCGTCTCTCTTTAATGGGATGCACATGGTAAAGCAGGCACCATCCCCTTCTTCAGAAATTAATTCTAATCGGCCATCATGAGCCCGACAGACCATCTGCACAACCGCCAGCCCTAAGCCCGTTCCTTGTGAACGAGTGGTAAAAAACGGTTCCATAATTTTACTTTGCAGCTCAGCTGGCACACCGGGGCCATTATCTTGAACTGAAATTCGTAGTTCACCATTAACGGGACGAAAAAACACATCAATTTGCGATGCTTTACCCGAGATTTGGATAGCATTCATCACCAAATTACTAAGCGCTGATGCAATGGCGTTGGCATTACCAAGCACCACGGTTTCGTCTTGTTCGACTTCTTGGTGATAATCAATTGCATTATTTTTCAATGCAGTTTCAATCATCGGTGCAAATTCGCTAACTAATTCATCAATACTAAAAGGCTTGATAACCTTGTTATCGCCACCTTTTGCAAACAACAGCATATCATTAACTTGTTTTTCTAAGTCATGAAGCCTGTCTACTAGCTTAGACTGAAAACGCTCTCTTGTAGCGGTTGGTAGATTAGGCGCACCTAAATTTGAGGCATAAAGCATGGCACTGGATAATGGCGTTCGCACCTGGTGGGCTAATGATGCCACCATTCGCCCAAGAGAAGATAAACGCTGTAAATCGCTGATTCGTGATTGCAATAAACGCGTTTCGGTCAGATCAGTAATTAATATCAGTTGTCCCGTTGTTGAGGCGGAAATCGCTAACCTAACTTTACGGCCATTACGTAACGATATTTCATGGCCATCGTCTTCCTTTGGTGCAAACGCACTTTGGATGATCGAATACCATTTTTCGCCAGATAGTGGAACTTGTAATATGCGTTGCGCTTCTGGGTTAGCTTCCCGCACCACACCTTGCGTATCCAACAAAATCACCCCGGCAGGCATCACATCAAGAACCTGCTTATAACGTTCAACTTGGTCTTCTAAAGAATCCAAGTGAGATTGATTAACTGGAATTTCAGGTGCCTGCATGTCGATATTCTGCCTATAAAACAACAATAGCCTAACACGCAAAATACATGCCAGGCTATTTTCATTAAAAATCAATGCATTAACTGATCGCCAATATATTGACTAAAGTTTAGTTTTACCTTTAGCTCTATTAACGTTGCATATTATACTTGCGCATTTTCTCAACTAAAGTGGTACGACGCATACCTAGCATGTCGGCAGCGCGAGCAACGACACCAGCTTGAGCTTCGAGTGCTTGGTTGATCATATTGACCTCAAGATCGGCAAGCAACTCTTTCAAATTTACACCTTCCGGTGGCAGCGACTGAGGAGCATTAAGATTTTCATGTAAATCTTGCGCATCACCCAAATTAAAATCGTCGGAAAAGATACCAGCTAGCACATCACGCTCTTGCTCTTCTATCGAACCATACGAGCTATGCTCTGGTTGAAACTCAGGAATATCACTGTAACGATATTTGGTCGGTAAATGATTAACGTCCACCAAACTATTTGGGTAGAGAATAATCATACGCTCGACTAAGTTTGCCAACTCACGAACATTGCCTGGCCAATCATGCTCCATCAAAGAATTGATAGCTCGCGGTGTAAAGCAAATAGGCTGACCACCTTCAGCTTCCATACGGGTCATTAATTCTTGTAGCAGCAGAGGAATATCATCTTTACGATCTTTAAGTGCTGGCATTTCAATCGGAAAGACATTCAATCGATAGTAGAGATCTTCACGGAAAGATTGCTTATCAATCATACTATCAAGATTACGATGCGTTGCTGCGACAACACGAACGTTGACTTTGATGGTGGCGTTACCGCCCACTCGTTCAAAGCAGCGTTCTTGTAATACTCGGAGCAATTTCACCTGCATCGGCATTGGCATATCGCCAATTTCATCTAAGAAAAGCGTTCCGCCTTCTGCAAGTTCAAAACGCCCTTTACGAGCTGTAATCGCACCAGTGAAAGCACCTTTTTCATGGCCAAACAGTTCACTTTCTAATAAGTCTGCAGGAATAGCACCACAGTTAATCGGCACAAATGGGCCATTACGACGCGTTGAATGATAATGAATATTACGGGCAACCACTTCCTTACCTGTACCTGATTCACCAAGGATCAGTACGTTTGCTTCAGTACCAGAAACTTGCTCAATCAAATGCCGCACTTCTTGAATGCCATGGCTTTGTCCAACAAGGCTGCGAAACAAGGTATTTTTACGAGAAGTTGATAGCAGTTGAATGCCTTTACGTCCTAAGAATTCTTTGCAATGACGTAGTGCTTCACTGAGCTGTGGATAATTAAGAGGAAACTCTAACTCACCAACATACTGAGGAAATTCTTCTAATGAATAGGGCTGTTTGGCAGCCATTAATAGTGGAATATGATTAGCTTTAGTTAACCATTGAAGCATCTCATTAGTTAACGTTCCACCTTTCAGCGATCCAATGATGCATCCTGCCCATAATCCTGAACAATCATTATCATTGATTTGGGAAGACTCGATCGCCTCGCAGTGCTCTCCAACAAATTCTAAAATGTTACTTAGATTAAGACGGATCTGAGGATCGTCTTCGATCACAAGCAGTTTTGCTAAACCTTGCATAGGTGAGAATATTTGCCTTAAATCAGAGAAATTGTCGCTGCACTCATGAAAATGATTACCAAGCTTTGTTTTTCCATAAACGCTTGATTAAAAGATAGACAATATGTGGTATTCAGCAACAAAAAAGCCATTAAGCTAGTAATGGCTTCTATTCTATGGAATAAAAAAAATAAGGCAACCAGGCAATGAGTTGCTGTGACATCAGTTAAAACTTTTAAAAATAACTCTTTAAAGTTTTATAACCCAACTTCCGAAGCGGTAAGGTTATGGTATTCGGCAGGAATCTGATCCCATGCTGATTTTATTTCACGAATAATATCTATTACATCATCTAAAGGCTGTGGATTATTGAGGTGATTCGCTTCTGTAATCTGCGTGATCATGAATTCATAAAGCTGATCGAGATTTGAGGCAATATCACCACCATCGCTCATCGACAAACAGCTGCGTAAGCTAATGATAATGTCTAACGCTTTACCTAGGCGCTCACCTTTCACTGGAATGTTACCTTGCAGCATAGCGGCTTTAGCTTGAATAAGACGCTCAATCGCACCCGCCATTAACATCTGCACGACTTTATGCGGGGAGGCCGCACTGAGCTGGCTATCCACTGATACCTTTTTGTAAGCCTGTAAAGAACCACGCATAGTCTTCCTCTTATAAAAACTTTTTGTATTGCTGAACGGATTTATTACCGTGTCGGAATTTTTGAAGCGTTTTACCGATTTCTACCGTTTTTGACTGCATCAGTTCAACAAGGTGTTTGGTCTCATCAATCGCATTATGCCATTGCATCGAATTTGCAAACTGTGGATTTTCTGACGCGTACATCAGTAAGTTTTGCAATATCCGTTCCCTTTTATCGACGAGATGATTGATTTCTTCAGTATTTATTTCTTCAATTGCAAGTATTGCTTTAATTTGGTGATTCAGATCACTTAATGTAAGTAGCAACTGTTCCATATCAACCACCTAACGCATTCATCATACCAGCCAGTTGATTCTGCATTTTACTTGTTGCATCTTGCATCGCACTAAATTTGGAATGCGTTCGCTTCTCTAGACTGTCCATGCGGCGATCAAGTGCCGCTTGGTCATCCGCGATACGGTAATTACGTTCCACCAAACTTTTTTCACGAGTTCTTATTGAGCCAGTCACTCCCGTCATGCTTTGTATAGCATCCTCAACACGTTTAGCAAAACCTTGATTGCCACCAAAGAAATCACCTAACTTGTTGAAGTTATTATTGAGCTGACGATCTAACATGCTGTAGTTAATTTCGAGGGTACCTTGGCGGGTGGTCGTAATCCCAAATTCGGTTAGACTTTTTATCTCTTCAGGTGCTTGTTCTATTTTCGTTGAAAAAACAGTTCGAAGCCGCGAATCAGCACTCCGAACAATACTGTCACCCGCTAATGGACCCGCTTGCCCTGTTCTTGGGTCTACACCAGCAAGGTCCTGCGATACTTGATGAAACTGATTATACGCTGCAACAAATTGCTCTATATCATTACGTACACTCTGACGATCATATTCTACACCAATTTCAGCGGGTGCTTTTCCTTGAGGGCTTTTGCCTTTCAGGGTGAGATCGACTCCTTCAATCGCATCTTCGATAACATTGTTGTTGCTCGAAAGCGTAGCAACACCATCTAAAACCACCATCGAGTCTTGGTTAGCTTGTACCTGAATCATGCCTTGATAAGCATCAAAAGAATCTTGCGCCGCTTTTAGGTCTGCTTCTGCTTGGTCGACTTTTTCTAAATAAGCACGCTCTTCTGGCTCAAGCTTGGCGCGCTCCATTTGTTTAGCTTGTTCGGGGGAAATCTCTCCACTTTGAATCGCCTTTGCGATGGCCGACTTTTCAGCGGCAAGTTGTTGCTCAAGCTTTGCTTGTGCTTCTTTAGGAGTAACGTAAGAGTCAACTAAAGTGCCAGAGGCAGTATTACTCCAACCAGGAACATCTGCAGACTTCTCTAACGCTTTCGCGTCGAGCTCTGGTTCCGGTTCGTAATAAGAGTCAAGCAAAGTACCAGACGCAGTTTCTGTCCAGCCAGGGATGCGTTCGGAAGGTTTGAGATATTTATTAGCTGCCACACCCACCGCAGCGGCTGTTTTTACCGCGCTATCAGGCAGCTCGCCTACACTATCATCGGCAATACCCGCCGCCTGCTGCACCTCATTGACCATACTTTGGTCAACTTCACGCGCGGCTTCACCAATTTTTTCCGCAACTCTGGCCGCGATTTTTTGCTGGGCTGGTGTTAATGGGGAAATTATTTGTTGTGCGACTGAACGGGCTTTTTCGAGATCTTTGACCCGCTCTTCAAGCGTTTTATATTCTAGGTTTTTAAGAGGGTTGCCAGTTTCTGACTGCGCATTAATTTTAATGGCATTATCTTTACCAGAGAGATTGGAAGCGACAATCAGGCGTGGGCCTTCGACATCGTTAATAATCGCCGCTCTAACACCCGGGTTAGTTTTACTACCATTGATGCCGCGTACAATATCAATCAGCTTAGAATTGGCTTGGACATCAATATCAAATTTCTTGTTACCAAGCGAAATCTGCAGCTTACCAGGGCCAAATTTTGCGTCTTTGTCTAATACATCCGACGCTACTTTATGACTCTGGGCAAGCTGCAACACATCGATAGCATATTTCCCGGCAATGGCATCCGTTGTTGCTGTCGCTGAGACGATATTTTCATCAGTCGTATCCACTTTTCGCAGAGCAAAAGCTTTCTCCTGACGAAAATTCGTCATTAGATTTTTCATCGTATCCAGCGACTCTTTGAGTCGGCCATAGGCACTAATACTGGCATCAATTTGGCCAAGCTCATTGTCGATACGTTGCTGCTTAGGTACGCGCTCCGCATTAACAATTTTGCTGACCAAGGAATTGATATCCATGCCAGTATTCATACCCATCGGGCCTAGACTCATTAATTCACCTCAAAAAATACGATTACACCTTGGTAACCAACAGACCAGAATTGTGGTCTCTTTGTCTAGCAAGGCGTCGCAACACCTCTAACATTTCTTCGTTCGGGATCTGGCGAATGATATCACCAGTACTGGCTTCGTAAATCGTTACCACATCCCGACCTGATTCTTCATCGACCCTAAACGCTAAGTCCTTATTGATAGAAGAGATAAAATCATTCATCTGCTCCATCATTTTGGCTCTTTCCGCTTTGTTGGTCTGCTCTCGCTGTTTTGCAAGCTCGATGACAGCCTCAACCGATTGGTTTTGCCTTTCCCTTAGCTGCTCAGAACGATTGACCTCATTTCTTTGCGAAGAAGTGCGTGTTGCACCATCGTTTTCTGAAGCAAATTTAATGCCACTTTGTGAGCCGTAAGGCTGGATGTTCGATGTGTAGGATGGTATTTCCATAACAATCTCCCTTCCACCTCATAGGTTAGCAGTGCAAGCACTACTTTCCTACTAAGCTCCATTTAATCATTGGGTTAACCCAACAAACTAAGAGCTGCAGATGGTGACTGCTTCGCCTGTGCCAAAACCGAAGTACTCGCTTGTTGTAGAATTTGCGACTTCGTCATTTGGGTTGTTTCGCGCGCGTAGTCTGTATCTCTGATACGGCTACGAGAGGCGTTAACATTTTCATTAATATTATCAAGGTTGCTGATCGCATGACCGAAACGGTTTTGGAACGCACCTAAAGAAGCACGTTGGCTATCAACCGCCTTCAATGCCCCATCAATCAATGCTACTGCTTGTTGCGAACCACCAACTGTGGTGACATCGATGTCTTTCACTGTCACGTCTTGTCCTGCACCAAAGCCTATCTCAGTACCTAGGTCACCACCAATCGTCACATCACCAGTTACTTTTTGCGTTGAAGCAAATAATTGCAGTTTGCCTTCTTCTCCAACAGAAGCTTTGATATCACCATTCTGGCCGTTAATGTAAGTCGCTACTTCTTCTAAATCATCACCAACTTTAGCATCAATGCTGACGTTACGAGCCACACCTTGTTGATCAGTATAGTCCAGTGTCAAGTTGGTCGCCGTGCTCACTTTCCAGTCTGGCGCTTGGCCTGTTACAGCAACATAGCTTTTCCCGCCCATCTCTGCGGTATCAGAGCGCATGTTGCCCATAGAAAGCATCACCGCTTCACCAGAATCCGCACCGATTTGGAAGGATTTATCACCAAATGAGCCATTAAGCAGCTTGTTACCACCAAATGAGGTCGTTTCTGCAATACGGTTTAGCTCATCATTTAACGCAGAAACCTCTTCCTGAATCGCTTGGCGCTCAGAGCGAGAGTTAGAACCGTTTGATGATTGTAGCGATAGATCGCGCATACGTTGCAAGATGTTGGTTGTTTCGTTCATTGCACCTTCCGCTGTCTGTGCAATAGAAATACCATCATTAGCGTTTTTTACCGCCATATCAAGGCCACGGCTTTGTGCGGTTAAACGATTAGAAATTTGCAGACCCGCCGCATCATCACGTGCACTATTGATTTTATAGCCGGATGATAGACGCTCCATCGATTTCTGCGTTCCGTCAGCAGCACTATTAAGATAGCGCTGTGCGGTCATTGCAGACACATTGGTGCTTACATTAATTGCCATGTTGATCTCCTTAGGCATTGTGTTGATGTACCTCAGTGTCTCTCACCTCACTTCGGTACATCTCATTTCTCTCGTATCCTTTAACGGCGAGAAATTTATATCCTTTAGAAAAAAATCGGCATTTTTTTAAAATTAATTCCATTCGATATTGAAGTGTGATCCGCATCCTAAATATCGTAAAACTAGGGCAATGCTAACTGGCATTAATTTACATGTGCGACTAGCGCAAAAAATCCAGCCGAAGCTGGATTTTTATTAGGTCAACATTCTATACCAAGAGAGTAAATCTCTATTTATTAGCCTAGTAGGCTTAGGGCTGCTTGTGGCGCTTGTTTTGCTTGTGCCAGTACAGAGCTTGATGCCTGTGATAGAATTTGAGACTTAGTTAGTGCTGTTGTTTCTTTCGCAAAGTCAGTATCTTTGATTCGGCTCTTAGAGGCATTAACGTTCTCGTTAATGTTATCCAAGTTATTGATTGCGTGGTTGAAACGGTTTTGGAAAGCACCTAACTCTGCGCGGTGGCTATCTACATTTTTTAGCGCCGCATCTAGAATCGCAACTGACTCTTGTGAACCACCAACCGTTGTTACATCAATGCTGTTCACCGTTACCGCTGTCGCAGTCGCCCCAGCTAAACCGATATCAGTAGCTAGAGCACCACTAAATGCAACTGTTGAGGTGTCAATGTCATTGCCATCAGCGAAAACTTGCAGTTTACCTTCTTCATCAACAGAGGCTTTAACCATATCGGTTTGACCATTGATGTAAGTCGCCAACTGTTCAATATCATCACCTTCTTTTGCTACGATATTAATAGTTTGCGCAACACCTGCAGAGTCAGTTAAAGCAATAGTGATATCGTTGCCTGACGTCGCGTCTACAGACCAGTCTTTATCTTTACCATTCGCAGCAATAAAGCTTGCACCACCCATGGCTTGGTCATCACTGCGCATATTGTTTAGCGTCAGCATCACAGCTTCACCGTTATCGGCACCAATTTGGAACGATTTGGTTGCAAATGTACCGTTTAGTAGCTTGTTACCACCAAAAGAAGTCGTTTCTGCGATACGGTTTAATTCATCGTTTAGCGCTGTTACTTCTTCCTGAATCGCAACACGTTCAGATTTCGAGTTTGAGCCGTTTGCTGATTGTAGTGACAAGTCACGCATACGTTGCAGAATGTTGGTGGTTTCATTCATTGCACCTTCAGCAGTTTGTGCAATAGAAATACCGTCATTCGCATTGCGTACTGCTACATCAAGACCGCGACTTTGTACATTCAAGCGGTTCGAAATCTGTAGGCCCGCAGCATCATCTTTCGCGCTGTTGATTTTAAAGCCAGAAGATAGACGTTCCATTGATGTTTGTTGTGCATTGCTAGCGCTGTTTAGGTAACGCTGTGCTGTCATTGCTGATACGTTGGTATTTACATTTACTGCCATGGTAATTACTCCAATTGATTTTCCGATAGTTCCGGTTTCCGATAATTCGGAAAACCAAGTAGTTCTCTCAAAGTTACTATTAATAACGGCGCTATTTTCCAAACCTTGAGTAATTTTTTTGTTTTTTTGAAAAAAAACACCGTTGAAGAGCTAAATGTGACGAAAAGACAAAAAAATGCGGAAAAGTACATTTTTTTGCTAAAGCTTTAAGATGGAATGTCGATAAAGCTTTCTTTTTTATCTTTAGCTAAGCAAGGTGAGCGCTAGGTTCGGCTGTTTTTTAGCCTGAGCGAGAATAGATGTACTGACTTGCTGAAGAATTTGCTGCTTTATCATTTGCGTTGTTTCTTTCGCATAGTCGGCATCTTTAATGCGACTATTAGATGAAGCCAGATTTTCATGCACGTTATCAAGGTTATTAATGGCGTGGCCAAAACGATTTTGTAACGCTCCTAATTCCGCACGATGACTATCGACGTACTGCAGTGCAGTGTCTATCACGGATACTGCTCTCTGAGCACCGCCCACATCAGTAATATTAAGATTATTAACCGTTTCATACCCGGCTAAGTTCAGTTGCAACTGGTTGGCTAGGCTTCCCTTGAATTCAATGGTTCCTGCTGTTTCTTTTCCTGCCATGAAAACTTGCAACTGCCCTTCTTCATTAACCGATGCCGATACGCTATCAGTTTGACCGTTGATATATGTGGCAAGCTCTTCAATGTCGTCACCCACATTGGCCTTAATTTGAATACTTTCTTGCTTACCTTGTGCATCGGTATAACTCACCACCAGTTGGTTATTGCCTTGGGTCACTTTCCAATCACTATCAGCCTTAACAGTGGCAATATAGCTAAAGCCCCCCATCTCAATTCCATCGGAACGCAGATTTTTCAAAGAGACTTGAACCGCTTCACCTGAGCTCGCACCAATTTGAAATGCCGATTGACCAAATGAACCATTGAGCAACTTTCGCCCACCAAAAGAGGTGGTTTCAGCTATTCGGTTCAATTCATCATTCAAAGCGCCCATTTCCTCCTGTAAAGCTTGTCTGTCTGCTTTACTATTTGCACCATTGGCCGATTGCAAAGAGAGATCACGCATGCGTTGCAACAAATTAGTAGTTTCTTGCATTGCGCCTTCAGCGGTCTGCATGATCGAAATACCATCATTAGCATTACGTACAGCAACGTCTAATCCATGCATCTGAGATTCAAGGCGGTTCGATATCTGTAGGCCTGCAGCGTCATCTTTTGCACTATTAATACGCTTCCCTGAAGCGAGACGCTCCAGAGATTGATTCAACAGGTTGCTTGCTGAGCTCAAGTGACGCTGTGCAACAAGTGCTGAAACATTGGTATTAACCGTAATGGCCATAGTCAGTCCGCAATAGAAATAGAATTACTTCTTTATCGGACAAGTGATGGTTTTCTTTAATCGAAAGGAAAGGAAAAACAGAGCCTGTGGCTCTGTTTTCTAAATAAATAGACAGGCTAAATAAAGAACATATGAGTTTATTTCAGCTCAAGACTCTGCAACATATCGGCAGAAGGTGCGAAGAAGTAAGCGCCTGTCACTGCCTGGGTAAAACGCAGCAGCTGATCGGTTTTACCATCCGCTACTCCATACATACTGTCTAACATCGCCTTAAAGTTATGCAGCGTATTGCAATAAGCAATGAACAATAAACCGTGCTCACCACTGACACTACCGTATGGCAAGCTATGACGAACAATTTTTAAGCCTTTGCCTTCTTCTTTAAGATCGACTCGACCAACATGCGAAGCCGCAGGGACATTATCAAGTTCAACTGAGTCGGCTTTAGTTCGCCCAATCACTTTCTCTTGTGCTGCAACATTCAAACGATTCCATGCAGGCAAACGATGAACAAAACGTTGCAGCATGACATAACTACCACCCGCCAATTCGCCTTGCTCAATAATGGCCACTTCTTTGCGTCTCTCATCTTTCGGATTTTCTGTGCCATCAATGAAATCAGTCATATCACGGGAATCTAAATAACGAAAGCCGTAAGTTTCATCGACAACCGTAACGCTATCAGCGATTGACGTCATGAATTTACGTAATAGATAAAACAACAGATCGTGACGCTGAGAATGGCAATGAATCAGTACATCAACATCTGTACTAGGCGCCACGGTATCGCCTTCACCAAGTACTGCGAAATCGTCCAACTCTTCTGGCATGGCTTGATTTACGTTTTGCCAAAAGGCTTTAGTAAATGCAATTGAAATGGTTAATGCCGCTTCAGGTTGGTTCTGATTAATTTCATCAACCAAACTCGGTAGCGCCTTAAGTTGAGAAAGAACTTGAGCATGATTTTGGTTAATTTTTAAAAGACTATACAGCGCAAACGGACCTGCTTCAGGCAAGATCGCTGTTTGAGGTTGTGACATAAGAAATCCTCACTTATTTTTTGCTCAGTGTAATGCAGTTGTTGAGTTTAATATTGATGTTGATCACTGCTTGTCTAATGGTGGAATCGAAAAACAGTCTCGCACACTTTTACTATTAATAAGGTACAAACCAAACCACAATAATATTAACAACGTGCTAGCATTTGCCCAGTTGAAGAGCCCCTGCTCTAAATAGATATGATAAAACGTTTGAGTAAACTGCAGTACGATCATAACCAACGTTATGAGTTTGCCACGACGAACAATCTGATTAACCCATGCTCGCTCTGGGCTACGCAACCCCACCAACCACATCATGATGATACTTGGTAAACCCATTGCTAAGCCTAGATAAAGCATCGAATGATCCGGGTAAACAATATCTAAAATTTTTGAGCCACTTTCTCTACTGGCCCCAGCGACCACAAACACAACCCATGCTTTGGCTAAAAATAACCAACCAAGCCAAATAAATTTAGGCGCTCTCAAAAAGCCATGCTGGTCATACTGGTCTAACGCGTAACGCATCACTACTATACTCTACAAAAATAGGATTTAAAAAATTGCTTTCTATCAAAATCACCAAACTTTAACGTATGGATTTGAAATAGCGAGTTTATTGATTTTCTTTTTATTCCGGCTCTACTCTATACCCAAGCCACTTGAAGTTGCAGGTAGGCGGAAAGTGAGTTCATCCCTATGAGCTTAGATAAACTATGTGATTGGGGTGAGCGAACGTAACCAACACCGCTGCAACTTCAAGTCGGAAGGGTATACAACTCTTCCATGACTGACCCCCACCCGTCACAAATGCATATTTATCACGTCGTCAACGTGAAGTATGCTCGTGAGAATGTTACGCTAATTGTCTGTCCATTTTGTCTATTTCTATTATGCATAATAAAAAAATTGTACCGTCAGAACAAACTCAACAAGAAGCGATGAAAGTTGCTTTGGCCACTCAAAAACCAGGACAAACCAAAGAACAAACAAAGTTAATCGCTCAAGGCATTGAGAAAGGTATCGCTTTATATAAAAAACAACACAAGGAAAAGCATCGCCAAATCGACAAAGCCAAAAAGAAAGCACAACAGCGAAAACCATCATTATCGATTGGGCCAGCGCCTACCGTAGCAAATCGCGACATGCCAGAAACCGTCAATGGCCCATTAAAATGGTTGCCTTGGGGGTTGCTGATCATTAGCTGGCTCGGTTTTATTATCTATATAATTCGCTAGGATGCATGATGAGAATATTACTGATTACCTTGCTCGCGGCATTTATTGTTGGTTGCACAACGCCTAACCATCAATTACTAGATAACGCACAACAGGTGCATATTAGAATGGATTCTGGATTTGATGCCACTCAATGTGAATGGCTGGGCGAGGCAACTGGCACTGAAGGATCGTGGTACAGCTCATGGCTATATCCTAACGATATCCTTATTGCAGGTGCTATCTCTGACTTAAAAAATCGTGCCTATCAATTAGGAGGAGATACCATCTTTGTCGCGGTTCCTCATCATTTTCAAACATCTGTAACTCTGTTCGGTAGCGTCTACCGCTGCTACTAAACCTGAGAGTAAACCAAAGAAAAAGCCAGCAAACGCTGGCTTATGCACTAAATCCAAGGCTAATCGCAATATCACTATGACGATCTAACACCCATTGACTATCAAACGGCCCCCAATCGGACAGTTGATAGTAACCGTCGTTGTGACGTCTCCCATCTTGAACGAACATCAGTTCAATCCCTATCCCCGGCAGCGCTTTCAGTACATCTTGAATAGTACGTCGAGGCCAGCCCGTTTTCTCGATGAGTTTGGGTACATTTGGTCTTTCAAGGCTTTCTACTAACAAAGCTAAATACAGTCGCCTTGCAAAAACAGGACTCAATTCCATTGACACCTCCTATAACTGTGCAGCTTCATTATTTCTTTTTTCGCATAAAGAATGTTGCGTTCGATCAATAACTGTCCAATAGTCACCGATGGAAGCACTATTTTTTTTAGCTATGAAATAAAACCATCTCTATTTTGTAAGGTAACGCGCTTCCTGATAGGATTTGGCAAACACAAAAATAAACGCGCTCAACAAGGATTTTTATGACCATTATCATGTATGGCATCCCAAACTGCGACACCATAAAAAAAGCAAAAAAATGGTTAGATAACGCCACCATTGATTATCAGTTCCACGATTATCGCAAGCAAGGGATCACCCCTGAATTAGTGAACCAATTTTGCCAAGCACTGGGCTGGGAAGTGGTTGTGAACAAACGTGGTACGACGTTCCGTCAACTATCGGCCTTGCAAAAGGAAGCTCTTAATGCAGAAACGGCTGTTGATTTATTAGTTGAAAATCCTGCCATGATTAAACGACCCATTTTAATGGTAGATAATCAATATTATATTGGCTTTAAAGCTGAACAATACGCTTCTATTTTTTCTTAATACAAGGATTTCAAGGATGACAGATAGCCCTGTACTGGCTCTCGCAAAAGACCTCATTAGCCGTAAGTCAGTGACTCCCGAAGATGCCGGCTGCCAAGAGGTAATGATTGAACGCCTCCAAGCGCTCGGTTTTACCGTAGAGATGATGGTGTTTGAAGACACGACAAATTTCTGGGCACGCCGTGGGACTCAATCACCACTGTTTGCCTTCGCGGGTCACACTGATGTGGTTCCTGCTGGTCCTCTGACTCAATGGCGAACGCCACCATTTGAACCAACTGTCATTGATGGTCACCTACATGGTCGTGGCGCTGCAGATATGAAAGGTTCTTTGGCCTGCATGGTTGTGGCTGTCGAGCGCTTTATTGCTCAATATCCAGACCATCAAGGCTCAATTGCCTTTTTGATCACATCCGATGAAGAAGGTCCATTTATCAATGGCACCACACGAGTGGTCGATACATTAATGGCACGTAATGAAAAAATTGACATGTGTATTGTGGGTGAACCTTCAAGTACATTAAGCGTGGGTGATGTGGTCAAAAACGGTCGCCGTGGATCGATTACAGGAGACTTGCGCATTAAAGGCACGCAAGGTCATGTTGCTTATCCCCATTTAGCAAATAACCCTATCCACCAATCGTTACCAGCATTAGCGGAACTCGCGGCAACGAAATGGGATGAAGGTAACGCCTATTTCCCACCCACCAGCTTTCAAATACCGAATTTACATTCCGGAACTGGGGCATCAAATGTGATCCCAGGAGAGTTTGATGTGCAATTTAACTTCCGCTTTAGCACTGAATTAACCGATCAAGAAATTAAACGACGCGTACATTCAACCTTAGACGCGCACGGTTTAGATTACGAGTTGGAGTGGACTCTTAGCGGCCAACCGTTTTTAACCGATGCAGGAACTTTACTTGATGCCGTGGTTAAAGCGGTTGATGAAGTTAACCACAAAACACCAGAGCTACTAACGACTGGCGGTACATCTGATGGGCGCTTTATCGCTCAAATGGGTGCGCAAGTGGTCGAGCTTGGGCCTGTAAATGCGACCATTCATAAAGTAAACGAGTGCGTCAGTGTTGCCGACCTTGAAAAACTCACCGACATGTACCAAAAGACACTTGAAAATATATTGGCCTAACCGATGACCCCCAAACAGCTAACGGGACAAACCGATACTCATCTTGAAAGTGTTACGGTTGGACAAAAAGCGTTCTTGGTTCACCCTCTGGTGAGCCAGGATTTGCTTGCTCTCAAGCAAGCCGCCGATGGCGCGGGTTTTAATTTTAACATTACCAGTGGCTTTCGCGATTTTGAACGTCAGCTCGACATATGGAATCGTAAAATGTCAGGTCAAGCTGAAGTATTGGGTGACGACAGCACCCCGCTAAATCTAGATTCACTAACTGAAGAGCAAAAGATATTTGCGATTTTACGCTGGTCGGCATTACCAGGTGGCAGTCGCCACCACTGGGGAACTGACTTTGATGTCTTTGATCGCAGTGCTTTACCTACAGGAATGACACTAAAATTAGAGCCTTGGGAATATTTGACGGGTCATCAAGCTCATTTTTATCAATGGTTGACAGTACACCTCGCTGAATTTGGTTTCTTTTTTCCTTACCAACAAGATAAAGGTGGCGTAGCGTGTGAGCCTTGGCATATTAGCCATAAAACTACCGCTCAACTCTGCCTTGAACAACTGACTTGCGAACAATTAGCCAAACAACTCGATCAAACCCCTCTTTTGGGTAAACAGGCAGTGCAAGCACACTTAACTCAGGTCTACAATCAATACATCACTAATATCAGCCAACCAGAGTTCTAATATGGAATTTATCACCAACCCTTGGGTTATAAGCATTGTTATCTTAGCGGTTTTTGTCGGCAATATTGCAGCACTAAAATACACCGCCAAAATGAAGTTTGGCCAGATGGATAAAAAAAGCGATTTAGACAAATTAAATGAGATGGATAAAGACAAAAAAACCGATTCAAAATAAAAATAAAGGGACTTTCATCCCTTTATTTTTTCCTGATATTACTGCTGCTCAACAATAGCAGACAGCATCGGTACCATATCTTTAAGTAACGCTTCCTCTACCGGCTTACCGGCGGAGTTAGTTATATTGATCGAAGTTCGGTTGCCTAAATCTCCAAATAAGAAAGTGTAAGTGCCATCTTTGAGCTCGATCGGCTTAACCCCTACCTTTTCCCAGAAGGCGTCATCAGAGGCTGCATATTTTGCTTTAATCGTACCTTGAGACTGATTACGCTCTTCTAATGTAAAACCCATCTTTGGCAATAAGTCAGGCAAACGTTGCCACAGTACATCGTAGGATGTACGCGCAATAATCACAGGGAAACCACTACGGTCTGTCCCCATAGTGATTGGGATTTGTTTCACTAACTCTTGAGCCTTACGCGCCGCTTCTTCACGTAGGTCAGTGTCATAGCGAGAAGTCACCAAATTGGTCATAAAGACATTATAGCGCTCTTTATTTGTCATGCTGACAGGGAGCTCTTTGCCATCTTCACGCCAATCAATCAGTGATATTTTAAAACCAAAACGGTTATTCGCCTCGATACGTGAAATCAGATAACGGCTACCCAGTTCAACCACTTCATCTTCAGAAGTCCAACTAACCCAATCAGTCTCTAAAACGGTATCAGTTTGAGAAACGATACCAATATTTCGTTCATCCAACATGGTAAGTGCTGTTTGCCACACCTTGTTCGCTTCATCTTGCCTAATCAACCATAAGGTGACTTCACCATTTTGGCGTTCAACGCGAGCTCCGGGGATCAACTCTAGTACCTGTTGAGGCGGACGAATATCAACAATAGGTCCAACCCCTCCTGAAAAATCACCATTAGGGATCTCATAATTAGGATAAAACTGTGGTGTTGCACCTTGAGGTAATTGCCATTCTTTCAGCGCTGGGGTTTCTAAATATTCGAAATCATCTTTAGCTTGGCGGCGCTGAGACGCTCCACCAGAACATGCGCTTAAAACAAAAACAGCTAGTGAACTGATAACTAGCTGATGGGTAAATTTCATTCAAACTCCTAGACTGCCGAGGAGAAATACCTCGGCACAATATTGAATAGTTTTAATAGATACAAGCTTCTGTCATGGCTTGGGCAACAGTTGGTCGCGCTTGTTCAGACAGTTCTGTCAAAGGTAGACGTAGATCACCATTTGTGATCAATCCTAATTTATGCGCTGCCCATTTTACTGGAATTGGGCTTGATTCAACAAATAAACCTTTGTGTAATGGCATTAATCGTTGGTTAATGATTTCCGCTTCGTCAAATTTACCAGCTAACGCCAAATGCATCATTTTAGCCATATCTTCGGCTGCAATGTTATTCGTAACAGAAATCACACCTTGACCACCAAGTTTCACGAATTCTAACCCGGTAGCATCATCACCACTTAGTAAAACGAAGTCGTTACCACAGAGCTCTCGGTGTAATGCGACTCGGCTTAAATCACCTGTTGCATCTTTTAGTGCAACGATGTTACTGATTTCCGCAAGGCGAGCAACCGTTTCTGGATGCAAATCAACAGCCGTTCGACCCGGTACATTATAAAGAATTTGTGGAATATCGGTTTCTTGAGAAATCGCTTTATAGTGCTGAAACAAACCTTCTTGAGTGGGTTTATTGTAATAAGGAGTGACGCTTAAGCACCCAGCAATACCAATGTTATTCAGCAAACGACTAAAAGTAACCGATTCATGCGTTGCGTTAGCACCAGTGCCCGCAATCACAGGAATTCGACCTTCAGAAAACTCAACAGTTTTCGCGACAACCTTGACATGCTCTTCAACGGTTAGCGTGGATGATTCACCTGTTGTTCCTACAGCAACAATCGCATCTGTTCCTGCCGCTACGTGGAAATCCACAAGCTTTTTCAGACTAACAAAATCTACCTCACCATCATGATTGAACGGTGTAATTAACGCTACAATACTTCCTGAAAACATGTCCATCTCCCTAAATTGTTACTTTCTGCATGGTACTGTAAGGCGATTGAAAAACACAAGGGATTAAATACGCTTAATCAGTCCATTTGGGTGAATATTTATCAGATGTTAGACGTCTAGCAAAGAACATCTTGAAAGAGCGAACCTTATAGCGCAGCGCGATAAGCAGATGTCAACAGTAGGTCATTTTCAATAAAAGAACGTTTAAAAAGGCAATTAATCACCATTTTTCTATAATTTAACTGTGATACCATGCCCAAAATGATAAAAGTGAAGCGATATTATGAATCAACACCTAGTGATCACAGCCGTAGGTACAGACCGCCCCGGAATCTGTAATGAAATCGTACGATTAGTCACCCAGTCAGGTGGTAATATCATTGATAGCAGAATTGCACTCTTCGGCAAAGAATTTACGCTCATTATGTTGGTGTCTGGCAGCACCAGTAATATAACGCGTGTAGAAACAACACTGCCATTATTAGGCCAGCAACATGATCTGATCACCATCATGAAACGTACTTCTCCCCATGACTATCAAGATAATGCCTATACCCTCGAAGTGTTTGTTGAATCAGAAGATAAAGTCGGTCTCACGGAAAAATTCACCCAATTCTTTGCAGAACGTGGGATTGGTATGGCATCACTGAGCGCACAAACAATCAGTAAGTCGAAATTGCATCTCGATCATGACCAATTTCATATTGCGATTACTGCTAGTGTCGATTCAGAATGTAACTTGATGCACCTTCAAGAAGAGTTTGACAGTTTATGCACCACTCTTGATGTACAAGGTTCTCTTAACTTTATAAAAAATAGCCAATAAAATAAAAAGGAAGAACAATGAAAACGCTCACAGCAGGCACACCAGCACCAGCCTTCTCGCTTCTAGATCAAGATGGAAATACCGTATCCCTTGCGGATTTTTCAGGTAAAAAAGTGTTGTTTTATTTTTATCCAAAAGCAATGACACCAGGCTGCACCGTTCAAGCGCAAGGGCTTCGTGATGTTAAACTTGAATTAGATGCTCACAATGTAGTGGTATTAGGTGTGAGTGTTGACCCAGTTAAACGACTAGGGAAGTTTATT
This sequence comes from Vibrio sp. 1180_3, assembly GCF_029478545.1. Lineage (NCBI taxonomy): Bacteria > Pseudomonadati > Pseudomonadota > Gammaproteobacteria > Vibrionales > Vibrionaceae > Vibrio > Vibrio sp. 1180_3. The sequence goes on along the minus strand of NZ_SJFM01000014.1, from coordinate 3,723 downwards.
GAGCGTGACAATTTGAATTTCACACTACTATCAGATGAAGACCATGCCGTTGCTGAACAATTTGGAGTATGGGGAGAAAAGAAATTTACCCTTGGAAAATAAGTTTGACGGAAAACCTTGATAATTATTTTTGATCGCCTAAGTTTAATTTAATGGCAGATATGAAGGGAATGAAGAATGTCAAACGTTCCAGAAGAGTATCCCTACGATGATTTTCGATTGCTCGAAATCGAAGTTGACACTTTAGCCAAACTCAAAATAAAATCGTACACAACCCAAAACACTGATGAAATAGTCTTAACCCCGCACCTTTCACCTTCAAACCTCAAAAAATACAAAAGAAAAACAAAGATAATTCTAGCTCCAGATGGTTCGGTCGTTTACCCACAATCTCTCTATCTCATTTCCAAGTTAAGAGGTGAAGGAAAAGTAAAGGACACGAACAGTATCGCTAAAGCCCTCCTCCTTTTTACTCGCTTTCTCGATGCATCCCATTCGGAACAATACGATCAAAATGGGGATGTGGTTCCGCCTGAGTATCTGACTTATAAAAAGCTAACACAATACGAAGAAGAAGGTGCCCCCTGGCGCTTTGCAGAGCTTTTATTGTCAAACTGCCGACACAGAAACTCAGAGGGCGATGAGGCTTTATCGCTAGCAACAGCAAAAAGTTATATGAATTCCGTGCTTGCTTTTTATAAGTGGCTGCAAAATTCGGGGTATATAAAAAATAACTGCGAGCACGTTGTTACTCATTACTCAAAAGTAACTCTAAGATATGATCAAGGTAGTGAACAGCACGATATATTAGCCCACATGAGAACAAACAAACCTCATGAGGCTGATATATCTAATATTATGAAAATGTTTCCTCGCTCAGACTCAACGCCTTCCCATAAAAAGCTTAAACCTATGAAGGTAAAAGACCAAGCTCTGTTCTACCAGCACATAGAACACTTACCAAAGCCTTTCTCGTTAATGTTCAGACTTGCCGTTGAAACAGGTACTAGGATTGATGAACTCCGTCACTTCCCGTCACATCAAGTGGGGGAAATAAACACTACTGGGCTAGATGTTGTCCCAATACAAATCACTGTGACCAAATTCAATAAACCGCGAATAATTGAAGTACCTAACGCTATTTACGAAGAACTTGAAATCTATAAGTACAGCAAGCAACGCCTTAAAAACACAACAAAACACAACACGTTTCAGGATACAGAAAAAAAGCTTACCAGTTCGGGCATTCTCTTCCTCTCAAATAAAGGCACCGTGTACTCACTTAATACACTTGAAAAGCAGTTTGCTGATTTACGACAACACCTTACGAAGATTGACCCTACATGGTACTACCGAGTTCATGACTTGCGCGCTACTTTCGCAACCAACTGGCTATTAATAGAGGCGAGTGAACGAGGCGTTAGTTTTGAATTTCTCTTAGATGAGTTAGCAAGCTTGATGGGGCACGTTAGTACGTTAACAACTCAAAAGTATATCAAATTCATGCAAGAAGGAGCTTCCCAAAGGTCAGCAGCTAAACGTAAAAACAATAAGCTCAGCTTGCTGGGTGAATATGATGGGTAAGAGTCCATTAGCAAAAGGTTCACCTAAGAAAGTTTCTCATTACAGGAGTAATATAACTCCTTTAAAACTGAGTATTCCCATAGAAAACACATCATCAAGGTCAAGTCACGATTTTAACATTGAGCACCTCACCCATTTTAAGTGTGATTCAAAACAAGATGTAATAACGACTCGAGTTCCTCATATACGTAAGTTCGCAAAGAATGCACGAAAATATGCAGAAAGGTACAAATCACAACAAACTATAAGTGCTGTGTATGATTGCTTACGTTCTTTCATTTTCTTTTGTGATTGCCAAACGATAGATCCTTTTTCAAGGGAAGGTTATCTACGTTACTTTGGAAATGATGGCGAGATGCGCCACCAGATTAAGCTATATATGCCTTCATTACGTCTTTGGCAAAGAAGTAATGGTGAAGAGTTAGGCCTCAAAGAATCAACCTGCAATAGCAAAATGTCAAACACTATCAAAGCCTTAAAGTGGTGTGATACATTTAATGAAAGTTGGAAATATCAACATCGTATCTTTAGAGACCGAAATGACTCGTATCCCTCTTACTCTGAAGAAGAAGAAGAAAAGTTAATAGTATCAAGGTTAAGCAATTTATTTTTTGGGCTAGCTTCTCAACTCGTTGCTATAAAAAAAGATGAGATTGCCACACCAGAAAATATCTGCTTAAGCATTAAAATTGGGAGCCAGATAGAATTACTTAAAATCCCAACCTCACTAAAAACTCATGTAGGGCATGTAAATAAAGCGTGTGCCTTTAATATGGCAATGGGTGCTGCTTATTATTTAATATCCTACTTCACATCATTAAACTCAACACCGATAAAAGAAATACACCACCCTTTAATAGTCGAAAAAGACATCAGAGATAAGTCACTCGAAACGGTTAAAGTTAAGTGTTATAAAGCTCGAGCAAACAAAACTGTTAGTGCAACATTGACTAATGAGGTTGGTAACCACTCAACATTTAATCTGAAAAAGAGAACAGGGGTTGAATTTATTAAGTTATTGTCTGAACTTTCTCTATCATATGGAAGCAACAAAGAACTTCTCTACTTACTCGACGAAAATGGGGAGATATCAAATAAATTTGACGTTAGGACCGTTAACACGCATTTAGTTACAACTCTACATTTAACCCGGTATACCGCTCTCTCAACCTTCCTATGCTTAGTGATCTCTTCTATCACACACTAGAAGGGACCGGCATTAAATATAGTGTTACCACAAACGAAATCGGACGAAGGGTGGTTAAAAAATCCACCTATCCGTTAGCAAAAACAAAAGTAACAAGGAATTTACTTCGAATTAGCTACTGTATCTTAGCGTGCCTTACCGACAATTCATTGAAAGGTATTGTTTTACCTTTGTCATACTCCTGCAATAACAGTAAGCATAGTGCCAATGTTACTTTTTCATATGATGACGGTAAGTCTTCAACAATAACTATCCCAAGCAACATCGTTCAATTAATAAAAGATATTGAGTCTTGGGCGATGCGTAGAGCTGCTTACACTAAAGACTCAGCTCCTGTTTATTTACTACGTTTTGGCCATTCAGGGCAAAAGCCAAAACAATGGTCAGGCATTAACCCTATAACTGCAGCTCAAATTTCTAAATGGGGCATAGCGCCTGATGACTTCTTTCTAACTCTACAGTCAAGTCGCTTTAGAGAGTCAACAAGTAATAGCGAATACCGCGAAGGTGACTTGTCTCACTTAACAAACCTACTACAAAATAGCATAGCAACATTACGTAGGCATTACTCAAATGGACACCCAAACACTAATAGAAAAATTCTCTCCGAAGCAATAGAGGTACTCGAGAACATAGCGAAAGGCAACTCACTGACAAAAGCAAAAGACACAGTTAAAGAAAAGCTAGTTGTTGAGATGCTAACGCATGATGAGTGGCAAAAAAATAGAAAGCCGGCTAACCCAAATGGAATAACATGTGATGGCCAACAGATACTAAGAGGGGGAGGCTCAACACAAAAGTTTGGATGCGCCCCATAATCCCACGGGGCGTTTTAATTTCAGTGTGAGACGTTCCAAGGCAGAAGAGAGTTAATATCAGGCTCTGGCTTTGCCAGTTCTTTCATACATTTGACCATGTAATCGTAGAGTATC